>JAFGEI010000158.1 GCA_016931695.1 Anaerolineae bacterium
AAGGTAGAAAATTCGTGAAATTCGTGTTAATTCGTGGCAGAAATTCCGAGATCATCTAGGGCTCCCCCAACTAATAAATGCGCCCCTATAATACGACACTCAACTGCTGCAAGACCTGGCGGGTGCTCGATTTTTGCCGCGGGTCGCAAGGGACCACCATCACAAGCGGCCGGATGTTGAGTCGCTCGGCGATCTCGGCCGGCAGCATCACCCCCGTCTTGTCCTGCTTGGTCGCGACGACCAGCATCGGCGCCTGGCTCCGGCGGCGGAAATGACGCAGGATACGGCGCGCAACGGTCAACGAAAAACGGTCCGAGCTATCCACCAACACCAACAACCCGTCCATCTCCCGCGCCAGAATATCCCACATAAAATTGAACCGCTCCTGTCCAGGAGTGCCGTAAAGGTGAAACAGGTCGCCCGCCACGGTGACGTGGCCATAATCCATCGCGACCGTCGTCGTCTCTTTGACCACGGCCAACTCGTCGGTGATCTTGCGATCGGTGCTCACAACGGGGATGTCGGAGGCGGTGCGAATGAACTCGCTTTTGCCGGCGTTAAAAGGGCCAGCCACAATGATTTTGAACGCTTTACCCATCTTGCTCCTCCGTCGCCGTTTTACGGAAATCGACAAATCGGTATCCCACTCCCCGTTCTGTGAGAATGTAGCGAGGATTGGATGGGTCTGGCTCGATCTTTTTGCGCAAATAGGTCACATAGAGACGCAGGTAGTGAACTTCGTCCCGATATTCATAGCCCCAAACCTTGGCCAGCAAGGTCTCGTGGGGAACCACCCATCCCGCATTCTCGATCAGGTGATACAGCAGGCGGAATTCAGTCGGCCGGAGACCGATCGCCTCCCCGTCGACGATGACCTCGCGTCGATTGTAATCGACGCTCAGGTAATCGTCAATCTTGAGCACCGCAGAATGGGGGTCGGCAGACAGGCCAATGCGCCGCAGGACGGCCTGAATGCGGCTCGTCAACACCTGCACGCTGAACGGCTTGGTCACATAGTCGTCAGCTCCCAACTCCAGGCCGCGGACGATGTCTTTTTCTTCCGCGCGCACCGTCAACATGATAACTGGGACGTCGGTTACCTCTCGCAGCAGCTTGAGTGTCTCAAACCCGTCTATCTCGGGCATCATGACATCCAGCAGCACCAGGTCCGGCAAATCTTCCCGCACCCGCTGCAAAGCCTCCAGCCCCGACGAAGCCTGAACGACCCGGAACCCTTCCATCTCCAGGTTCATGGTAACAAAGCGAGCGATCCGGGGTTCGTCATCCACAACAAGGATCAGTGGACTCAATCCAGCCACCTTACTACCTCGCCAACGTCAAACTACTCACGGACAACGGTAATGACTTTTTCCTCTTCCTCGCCCGGCAAGACCTCGAGGCAGTGAACGCGATGCCAGGGGAGTATCAGTGTCCTCACCTCTGGCAGAACGTACTCTACATCTCGCCCGTCACGCCGGCGCGGGTTCTCGCAGACCAGAAACTGGTCCTTCGGATCGGGCAGGTCCTCCACTTCGGCAAGAATGGGGTCCTCCCCCATGACGTGGATCAATATCGACATTGGCATTTTCTACTATCTCCTCACTGGAACTCACTGGTCGTCCCAGGCGATCTGAAGCTTGATCCGGCCGATTTGCAATTGGTCGCTCTTGTTCAAAGGATAAGGCAGATATGGCGTCAATCGCTGATCGTTGAGAAAGGTGCCGTTGGCGCTGCCCACATCCTCGACGAAAAACTCGCCGCCGCGCTGGATAATTTTCGCATGTCGGCGGGAAACTCCTTTCTCCAACCCCCCATCGCCCGTGAGATCGAGATCGGGAAAGATGCCATGCGCGGCGTCCAGCCGCCCGACCAACAATTCGGAGGTCGCCGACAACTGCACCTGGCGCCCACTTTCGAGAATGTGGACGCGCAGAGAGCGGGCCCCTTTGCTCCGCTCTTCCGGAGAGGTCCGCTCCATAGTTGCACCGCGTGACTTGGGCAACTCGTCCGTCGCCAGCGGCGATGTCCGCAATGCTCCCCCGGTCGAGAGATAGACCCCACACTCGGTGCAAAAAAGGGTCCCAGGACGATGCTTTTTCCCACAAGACGGACACTCTATCATCCTTCCTCCTACTACCCGATCCCCAGGCTGCGGGTACTGTACTTGATGGTCTTGTAACCCTTATCCGAAGCGCGCCCCCCCTGGGCCACGCGCCCGGCCTCGATCAACACGCGGTGGGCTAGATCATCTTCTCCCATGTCCAGCAAGCGGGTCGCAACCCGCTCCAGCCGCTGCCGCGCTTCATCCTGGCGCCCATCTTCCAATGCCTGCCAGGCATCCTTCTGCATGCGAAAAACACTCAAACGGCCCAGCGTATTGACGATCAAAGTCGGCACCGCTTCCTTGGGCGGGTCAGCGACAAACTCGACCTCTACGTCTTGCAGCAAACGCTCGTCACGGCCCAACGACGGCAAATCCGCCGCTAGATCCAGCTGCACCAGCCGGCCTTGTTGGGCGTCTGGCGCGCTGACGACGATCTCGAGCAACACCTGCATCAACTTGCCGATGTGCAACGTCCCCAGCGTCAACACTCCGTCTGCCGGCACAAGATACTCGAAATGGGGGGCAGTTCGAAAAGCGCTGGCAAGCCAGGCATGCTCGCTAAAACGAAGCGTCAACTGCACTCTCCGCGCAAAGAGCCCCCCCAACCCGCGCACTTGATCGCGCAGCACCGCCAGGATCTGCTGAGGATACGAGATATAAGCGGAAACGCCCTCAGCCTGGCGAACCAGATCGTCCAAAAACGCGTCGTTCCAATCCTCACCGATGCCCAAAGCGCTGATACCGATGCGCTCCAGGCCGGCACGCCGGGCCTCGGCAAGACATTTCTCCTCGTCGCCATACGTGCGCCCATCGGTCAACAAGATGAGATAGCTGACGACCTCGTCGCGGTGGCGGTGGCGCAGCTGCTCCAGCCCGGCCTTTAGGCCGTGCAAAATCTCTGTCCCGCCGCCCGCCCACATCGAAGCAATACTGGCGTGTGCCCGCGTTCGATCGGCGATCGGGCTGCTGGGCATCAGCACCTCGGCCCGGTCACTGAAGCCGACGATGCTCAGCGTCGCGTCATCTTCCAGATCGTCGACAATGCGATGCGCTGCAGTCTTGACGTATTTGAGCCGCTCGCCATTCATCGACGTGCTGCGATCGATGACCAGGCACAGATTCAACGGCAAGCGCCGGGCCTCGATCCCCTCGGCCGGAAAGACCTCAACCAGCAGGTAGAACATCTGCTCTTCAGGGCCGGTGGGCAGCTTTTCCCGACTGGGCACGATATTCCAGTTCAGTGCCGCCTGGTAGCCGATGCCCAACTCGGCGCGCTGCTTGTCATAGGCCTGGCGGGTCTTTTCGTCGCTAAGGATGCGATAGGCTTCCTCGACGTCGCGGAATCGCTCGATCGAGGCCTCTTTGGCCCCGCTGTCCGGATGGAAGCGGCGCGCCAGCCGCCGATAGGCGCGCTTAATCTCCTTCTGCGTCGCCGTCGGCAGCACATCGAGAATGGCGTACAGCTCCTTCCTGGGATCAATCTTCATGACGAATCGGGAAATTGCACCAGGACGATGCTAATGTTGTCCCTTCCCCCAGCCTGGTTTGCCGCCACCGCCAACGCCTCGCAGGCCGCTTGAGGAGAAGCAGCAGCGGCAATGATCTGGCCCATCTGTTCATCGCTCATCATCCCCCACAGGCCATCAGAACAGAGCAGTAGCCCTTCACCCGGCTGTATCGAATGCACAAAGGTGTCCACTTCCAATACCCCGCTCTGGCCGATGGCGCGGTAGAGCACATTCTTTTGCGGATGGCTTGCCGCTTCCTCCGCCGTCAGCTGCCCCAGTTCAACCAATCGATCTACCAGCGAGTGATCGCGGCTGATCTGCTGCAAACCATTCGACGCAACCAAGTAGGCGCGGCTGTCGCCTACATTCGAGAGATACGCCCGCGAGCCCAGCAAAAGGGCGCAAACCAGTGTCGTCCCACCGCCTGGAACCGTAGCGTTGACCGTGGAATTGGCCAAATTGCTCCCTTCCACAAGTGTCTCTTGGATCGACGGCTGCTGAGCGCCGTGGTCGCGATGGGCCAGGGCGCTCAGGTAGACTTGCTGGACGATGTGACGCGCCATCGAGCGGGCCGCCAGGGCGCTGACCACTTCGCCCGACTGGTGCCCTCCCATCCCGTCCGCCAAGATCAGCAGGGTAAAGGGAGGAAGGGCGTTGTTCCCCTCCTGGCTGGCCTGGACAACCAGGACGGAATCCTCGTTCGTCGTCCGTTGTTTGCCAACGTCAGACACCCAGCCGACCTGCGCCCGGCTGCTGCCTGACGCGACTTTTTCCGCGTGGGGCGGGGCAGCAGGAGCAACAGGGGCAGGTTCATCTTGTTTTTTGCTTCCAAAGAGCTTGCGTAAGAAACTCATGGCACTCCTTTATGCTGGGAAAGCATAGACGTTGTGATCCATTGAGCCAACGTAAACGATACCATCCGCAACTGCAGGAGAAGAAATGATCGGGCCATTTGTCTGGAACTTCCAACGAAGCTGTCCCGTTTTCGCATTCAGCGAGTAGAGAAACCCATCGGCAGAACCGACATAGACCGCGCCATCGTAGACGGCAGGAGACGAAGCCACCTGGTCCTCGGTTTTGAAACGCCACACCAGGTAGCCGTTCGTCACGTCCAGGGCATACACCTCGCCATCAGACGAGCCGATAAAGAGCGTGCTGCCATCGACGGCGGGAGAGGAAACGACTGGGCCACCGGTGCGATAGCGCCAAATGGCCCAACCGGAGCGTAGGTCCAGCGCATAGACATGCCAGTCCTGGGAGCCGAGGAAAAGCATATCGTTGCTCAACAGAGGGGAAGAAATCACCGCCCGCCGGGCGCGGAATCTCCATAAAAGCTGCCCGTTCACCCCGATGGCAGAAAGCGCCCCACTGTCATCGCCAAAGTAGATGGCGTCAGACCCGACAGCAGGGCGGGAACGAATGGCCCCTTCCGCCTCAAACTTCCAGGCCACCCGACCACTCGCCGTATTGATCGCATAGAGATGGTGATCGTCCGAACCGATAAAAACGTGTCCAAACTCGACCTGCGGCGAAGAATAAATCCGCCCCTTGGTCGGACAGGTCCAAACCAGGCGCCCCGAGTCAGCGTTGAGCGCGTAAAGCACCTGGTCCTCCGAGCCGAAAAAGACCTTGCCCTCGCCCACGCAGGGGGAAGAAGCTATCCCCCCATCAGCCGGATACTTCCACTTGAACTTGCCGTCCTCGGCGTTCAACGCGTAGAGGTTATTGTCGTATGCGCCGACGTACAATACACCACCATGAACCGCTGGGCTGGAGCGAACCTCATCCTCGCAGGCAAACTGCCAGATCGCCCGCTGGTCGCCGATCTGGCTATCCTCCATCGTACCGGGTATGGTCCGCCCGCTGGTGCGAGCGGACCGCAGCCCCAGCAAGGCCCGTTTCATCTCTTCGGCCGAGCCAAAGCGCTGATTCATGTCATATTCCAGGGCGCGATTCACAATTTCCTGCAACTCGGCCGAGACCAGCGGGTTCGACTTGTAGATCGGCCGTTCGTGAAAGGAGAAGGGCGGTTCCAGGCGCGGGTCCTGCTTGCTGAGCAAGTGGTGCAGCGAGGCGCCCAGCGCATAGATGTCGCCCCGGGGCTCGGCAATACCGCGATATTGCTCCGGCGGCGAATAGCCCTCCGTACCGATCATGGTCCCTTTCTGCCCACTCTGGAACACCTTGGCGATCCCAAAATCGACCAGGCGGAGGCGATTTTGCGCATCCAACATCACGTTAGAGGGTTTCATATCCCGAAAGATGATCGGATTCGGCTTGTGATTGTGGAGATGGATCAACACCTCGCAGATCTGGATCGCCCAATCGACAACCCGCGGTTCTGGCAAAAAACCGTCCGTTTCTTCCAGCACCGTCTCCAGGTCTTGGCCGTGGACAAACTCCATGACAAGATAGGAGCGGTCGCCGTCGGTAAAATAATCGTAAACCTGCGGGATTGCCGGATGGCTAAGAGTCGCCAACAAGCTGGCCTCGCGCTCAAAGTTCTGCACCACCATCTCGCGAATCGCCGGGTCAGTGGCGGTGTTGATCATGTCCTTGATCGCACAGATACGCTGCACGCGCGGGAAATGGAGGTCCTGGGCCTTGTACACCGTGCTCATTCCGCCGGCCCCAATCACTCCCAGGACGCGGTAGCGCCCTTGCAGCGTGGCCCCTTCGGCCAGCCGCCCCTCTACCCGCAGCGGTGGCTGAGCGACATTGACCCGCCGGGTTTCCAGGGCTGGTTGGGGCGGCGCGGCCGGTTTCCCAATCTGCTGGGTCGACAGATCCCGCTCCTGTTCCTGCGGCCCGTCCTGACCCGGTTGTGCATCATCAGGTTCTCCCAATCTCTTTAGCAACGAACTCTTGCCCATAAACCCTATTATAGCCAGATTGGCACTTTGTGCCAGTCAAAGGGCGTGATATTGACAGTTCCGAGATCCAGGCTATAATCCCCTCCGCCATGGGAAAACTGGTGCGGCAGTGCGCGGTCGTGTTATCTCTGCTTGCCGCGATTGGATGCGCCCTACCCGCCTGCAGCCCCACCTCGCCCGACGCCGACGGGCTGCTGCGCGTGGTGGCGACAACGACGATCGTGGGCGATGTGACCCGCCAGGTCGGCGGGGAGCACATCGAGCTGACGGTACTGCTGCCGGTCGGGAGCGACCCGCACACATACGAACCCGCCCCGCAAGACATTGCCGCGCTGAGCCAGGCCGACGTGATCCTGATCAACGGCGCCGGGCTGGAAACATTCCTGGAGCCGCTCCTGGACCAAAGCGGAGCGGACACCGCGGTCGTTTCGGTTTCAGACGGGATTGTGCTGCGCCACCTCGGGGAGGACGACCATCACCAGCACGGCCCCGGGGACGCCGATCCGCACGTCTGGCTTGACCCCCACAACGTGATCGTCTGGGTGCAAAACATCGAGCGGGCCCTGAGCCAGCTTGATCCGGTAAACGCCGAGATCTATACCGCCAACGCTGCCGCCTACCGGACAGAACTGGAGGAGCTGGATGCCTGGATCCAGGCCCAGGTGGCCCAGATTGCCGGGCCAGAGCGCAGACTGGTTGCCGACCACGCGATGCTGGGCTATTTTGCCGATCGATATGGGTTTGAACAGGTCGGTGCAGTCTTGCCCGGCTTTAGCACCCTGGCAGAGCCCTCGGCCCAGGAGCGGGCCGAATTGGAAGAGGCCATCCTGGCCCTCGACGTCGGCGCGATATTCGTCGGGGTGACGTCCAACCCGCGCCTGGCGCAGCAAATAGCGCGCGATACAGGCATCCAGGTCGTCCCCCTCTACACCGGCTCGCTGAGTGCAAGCGGCGGGCCAGCCGAAAACTATTTGGCGCTGATGCGCTACAACGTAACTGCCATCGTGACAGCCCTGCAATGACGAGCAAACGGAAACGGTATTCTCGCTCTGCCAAATCCGCGCGTCACGAGGCGGATGCCCCAATCCTGGACGTGGCCGGGCTGGGCGTGGAATACGATGGGCAAATCGCCCTGGACCACGTCTCGTTCCGCCTGGTCCGCGGCGAGCAGATCGCCGTCGTCGGCCCCAACGGCGCCGGCAAGAGCACGCTGTTCAAGGCAATCGCCGGCGTGCTCCAGCCAACCCGTGGCAGGATCCAGGTCGCCGGACACCAGCCAGGCAGACACATCTGCATTGCCTACGTGCCGCAGCACAGCCGGACCGACCAAACTTTTCCCGTCAACGTGGCGGACGTGGTCATGATGGGGCGGATTGGGAAACTGGGCTGGCTGCGCCACCCCCGCTCCCGGGATTGGGAATATGTCGACCACTGCATCGAAACGGTGGGCTTGACAGACCTGGTCCGGCGCCAGATCGGCGAGCTTTCGGGCGGGCAACAGCAGCGGATGTTCATCGCCCGTGCTCTGGCCCAGGAAGCAGAGTTGATGTTGATGGACGAACCGCTGACCGGCCTCGACGTGACGGCGCAGGAAAAGGTCATCGAGGTTCTCGAGGCGCTGCGCCCGCACGGCGTGACCGTGCTGGTCGCTACCCACGATCTCAACCTGGCAGCCAGACAGTTTGACCGCGTCATGCTGCTCAACAAGGAGATGATTGGATTCGGCAAGCCTGACGAGGCCTTGACCACGGAACGGCTGCGGCTGGCCTATGGCGAGCACCTGCAATTGATCCACATCGACGAGAGGACCATCGTCGTCAGCGATACGTGCTGCGAGGGGGGCGTCAAATGAGCGGCCTGGTCGATCTGCTGCTGGCCCCTTTCGCCTATTCCTTCATGGTCCGGGGGCTACTGGCGGTGATCATGGTCGGGATTGTGTGCGCCGTAATCGGCACGTACGTGGTCCTGCGCGGCATGGCCTTTTTGGGGGACGCCCTGGCCCACGCAATCCTCCCCGGCATAGCGGTGGGCTACCTGCTCGGCAACGGCTCGCAGGGGGCGCTTTTCTGGTGGGGGCTGCTCGCCGCCATCCTGACCGCACTGGGCATCGGTGCCGTCAGCAAGCGCGCCAGGATCAAAGAAGACACAGCCATCGGTATCCTGTTTGCCGGGATGTTTGCCCTGGGCATTGCATTGATCTCGACTACCCGCAGTTATGCGGTCGACCTGGCCCATTTTCTCTTTGGCGACGTGCTGGGCGTCTCTCCGGCCGACCTGCTGCTGACCGCCCTTTTCGGCGGGGCGATCCTGCTCGTCGTGGCGCTGCTGTACAAAGAGTTCCTTGTCCTCTCCTTCGACCCCATCCTGGCCGCAACGCTGCGCCTACCGGCCAGCATGCTGCATTACCTGCTGCTGTTGCTCATCGCCGTCGCCATCGTCGTCTCGCTGCAAACAGTGGGAGTCGCCCTGATGGTGGCGATGCTGGTCACGCCAGCGGCGACGGCCTATCTATTGGCCCGGCGGCTGCTGCCGATGATGCTGCTCGCCGCGGCGATCGGCGCCCTGTCGGGTGTCATCGGCCTCTACGTGTCGTACTATGCCGGGGTTGCTTCCGGCGCGGCGATTGTGCTGGTCTGCACGGCCCTCTTTCTCCTGGCGCTGTTGTTTGCGCCGCGGCAAGGAATGGCCTGGACGTGGCTGCGCCGGCTGGCCCAAATCATTGCCCGTTAAGCGCCTCCCCCGGCCACCCCAGGCCAATTCGATCCCGCTCAGGCTCGACACTGCGCACCACCACCTCGATCACGTCCCCTACCCCGAGCCGCACAGCGGCGGGAATTTGCCGCCGATGCAGCAGGCCATCCCGCTTGACGCCGATGTCGACAAAAACGCCGAAATCGACCACGTTCCGCACCGTCCCCCGCAGACGCATGCCGGGCTGCAAGTCCTCCAGTGACAGCACGTCGCGGCGGAGGATCGGCGCCGGCAGGTCGCGGCGCGGGTCTCGCCCGGGGCGGACGAGCTGTTCCAGAACGTCGAGCAAGGTGGGAACCCCCGCCGCCAGCTCTTCCGCCAGCGCGGCAATTCCCGGCTCTTCCAACAGCCGTTCCAGGGCGGACTGTCGCTCCGCTGACGTCGTCGCGAGGGCCAAGCCAGCCCGTCGCAGCACCGCTTCGGCAATGCCATAGCTCTCCGGGTGGATGGCGCTGCCATCCAGTGGGTGCGCGCCATCGCGGACGCGCAAAAACCCCGCCGCCTGTTCGAACGCCTTGGGCCCCACGCCGGGCACGTCCAGCAGCGATGCCCGGCTCGGAAACCGCGCCCGCTCCTCCCGGTAGGCCACGATCCGCTCCGCCAGCCTGGGCCCAATGCCCGCCACGTAGGCCAACAGCGCCGGAGAAGCCGTATTCAGATCGACCCCGACCTGGTTGACGACGCTCTCCACCACCTGTTGCAGCGCCTCGTCCAGCCGCCGCTGATCGACGTCGTGCTGGTAGAGGCCGACCCCAATCGACCGCGGGTCGATCTTGACCAGCTCGGCCAGCGGGTCCTGGACACGGCGGGCGATGGAAACTGCCCCCCGCATACTGACGTCCAGATCGGGCAGCTCGGACCGCGCCAATGCGCTGGCACTATAGACGCTGGCTCCCGCCTCGCTGACGACGAGATAGCGCAGCGATCCGCTCTCCCGCACCAGCTCCGCCGCAAGCAGCTCGGTCTCACGGGACGCGGTGCCATTGCCGATGGCGATCAGATCAACCTGGTAACGTTCGACCTGGGCCAGGAGGGTTCGCCGCGCTGGCTCCCAGGCCGCCTGCGGCTCGTGGGGGTAAATCGTCGTCGTATCGAGCACCTTTCCCGTCGGGTCAACGACCGCTACTTTGCACCCTGTGCGATAGCCGGGGTCGATTCCCAGAACCGTACAATCGGCCAGCGGAGGTTGGGTCAGCAGGCCGCGCAGGTTGGCGGCAAAGACCTTGATGGCGTGGTCCTCGGCATGTTCGGCAAGAGCCCGGCGCACATCCCGCTCTATCGCCGGCAGCAGCAAGCGCTGGGCAGCATCGTCAATGGCCATGACCAGCTGACCGGCCAACGGGGAGCGGTCATCCGGCCGGTAGACAGCCAGGACTGCCCGCTGCCAGTCGCGATCTTGGATCTCGACCCGCACCCGCAGCGACCCTTCCTGCTCCCCGCGGTTGATCGCCAGCACCTGGTGCGGCTGCAGGCGGTTGACGCGCTTTTCAAACTGGTAATAGAGCTGGTAGACAGCGCGGTCGTCCTGTGCTGCGTCGACCTGTTCGCAGCGCAGCACCCCCCAGCGAAAGGCCTCGCGGCGCGCTCGCTGCCGGACGTCGGGATCGCTGCTGACAATCTCGGCGGCAATGTCCCGCGCCCCCTGCCATGCTTCCTCCGCCGTCGGCACGCCGTCGGTCAGGAACGGCGCGGCGAGTCGTTCCACGCTCTCGGCTGTATGAACCTGCTGCAGGATCAGGTCGGCCAACCCTTGCAAGCCCTTTTCCCGCGCCGTGCTGGCGCGAGTGCGGCGCGCGGGCTTGTAGGGCCGGTAAAGGTCTTCTAACTCGGCGCGGGATTCGGCTGCCAGCAGCCGCCGGTGCAATTCCGGGCCCAGCTTTCCCTGGCGCTCGATCGAGGCGACGATCACCTGGCGCCGCTCGTCCAGCGCCCGCAGCCGCCCCAGCAGGCTGTTGATCCGCCACAACTGCTCTTCATCCAACGCGCCCGTCATCTCTTTGCGATAACGGGCAACAAATGGCACAGTATTCCCATCGTCGAGCAGTTGCACGACCGCGGCGACCTGTTCTGGCCGGACATCCAATTGGGCGGCAATCCGCTGAACATCGTCCATCTTACGACCTCCGCCAACGCACAAGGGGATGGAAGCCAGGCCCCCATCCCCTTGTGCGCCGCTGTAGACAACTACTCCGCGCGCTCCAGGACCGCCTGTACCTCCGGTTGTTCCAAAAACTGGGCCCGCATCTCAGGGTCAGTCAGCGGTTCCACTGTCTGGCGGATGAAATCGGCGGCGATGCGAAAGTGAACCTGGGCCAACTCGGGCGATTCGGCGGCGCGCCCCAGGGCGGCATGGAGTTGCCACAGAAGCATGCGGTTGGTCGTGGCGTGCGCCTCTCCCAGGGCATTCTGGAACACGGCCTGGGCAGTAGCTCGCTCCCCGTTCGCCAGGTGCGCGCGGCCCTGCAAGTACTTGGCCCGCGCAGCGTGAATCTCGCTCTTGACTTCCTTAGATTCGACGATCAACTCGGCGACGATCATCAACGCCCGCTCCACCTCTCCCTGGCGCAACAGGGCATCACCCAGGCTGTAGAGCGCCTGGAGGATAAAATCCTTATCCCCCAGCTTGCGCGCATCGGAAAGTGCCTGGTTGAGCGCCATCATCGCCTCGGTGTAGCGCCCCAGGAGCAGCAAGTCGACGCCAATGTTGCGCGTGATATCGACGCCGATCCGGTCCCCACCCACCTCGTGCGCCACGGCGATCGCTTCTTCGTGATAGGCAAGCGCCCGTTCCAGGGCCTGCAGCTCTTGATGCAGCTCTCCCAGGTTGTTCAGCACCGCCGCCACGCGGTGATTGTCGCCCACGCTGCGAAAGCAGCACAAGGCTTCCTCGTAAGCGGCAATCGCCTGATCGAGACGGCCAGCATACTGATGCGTGATTCCTAGGCTGATGAGCGTCCGCCCCATCTCGTAGACGTCCGGCGTGTGCCGCAGGACCGCACGCGCCTGGAGCAGCGCCTGTACCGCCTCGTCCAGCCGGCCCTGCTTCCAATACAGCGTCCCCAACCCGCTCCAACTGCGGATCGTGCACAGATTGTAACCGGCCGGCTGTGACTCTTCCAGCGCCTTGCGATACGCCGTTTCGGCTGCTTCGTACTCACCGCTGCCCGTCCGGCACTCGGCGATGCCAGCCAAAGCCATGGCCCGATGAGCTGGATTGGTGGCATGCTCGCGCACCTGGACATAGTCCTCAATGCCGGCATAGTCGCCCATCAGCTCTCGCGCCCGCCCGCGCTCCAACAGCAGGGCAAAGCGGACCTCGTCCCACTCCGGCAAGGCAGGCATCGACTGCACAAGGGTCATGGCTTTGTCAACCAGGGCGACCGCCTGGGTATACTGCCCGCTGACAATCGCCTGTTGCGCATTTTTTACTGCTCTGTGCGCTGTTTCCAACATGTGACCCTGATTATAGCCCGTTTATTCCCGCCCGTCAATTCGCTGGCATTACAAAAGTGTTTCGATTTCGGGACACCCCCCTCCCTCACCCCGTCCTTGTCATTCTCCCCGTTCTGTGCTAAACTTTTTCCTTGCGTAACCATTGCCCAACCAAAGGAGATCGTATGCCCAAGTGGAAACCAACCCTGACAATGCTGCTGATCGTATCCGTCCTGGCCATCGCGCAAGCTTCCCCATCCTCGGCCGCGCCGCCCCACCAGGACGATGTCGCGATCATCGTCTCTCCCACCGACGGCACGACAGTCAGCGGGGCCGTCGAAATCGTCGGCACGGTCACTCACCCCACCTTTACGGCCTACAGCATCTATTATGCCCCTGGGCCGTCGCCCACCGGTGGCTCTCAATGGCGGACAATCGTCTTCCAGGCCTCAGATCCGGTGAGCAACGGCGTGCTCGCCGTATGGGACACTACCGCCCTGGACGAAAACGGCCAGCCGTTGGTGCCCAACGGCGCTTATCACCTGTCATTGGTCCGCTACCGCCAGGGGAGCAGCGACCCCGACCTGCAGATTTTCGTCCGCAACATCACGGTCAACAACCAGGCAGCAACTCCCGCGCCAGAACCGACCAGCGAACCGGAGCCGCTCCCCACTTCTGCCGCCGCGACCCCTACCCCGGTGCCGATCGAGCAGCCGCCCACGCCAACCCCCCGCCCTTCCCCCACCCCCGCGCCGGGGGAAACCCCTAGCGCGGCCGGGGAGGATGAAGACGACGGCATCGGCATGGCCTTTGATACCGGCCAGTTGAGCAACATTTTTTTCGACGGGGTGAAAATCACCCTGTTGCTCTTTGGCCTGTGGGGAATGTACGTCTTGATCAAAACGCTCGTCCGTTACTTTTTCCGCCTCGGCGGGTTTGGCCTGTTCCAGCGCAAGCAATGAGCGGCAGCAGTCCGGGCCGGGAAATTTCCCCTTTTCTCGTCGTCGGGCTGGGCAACCCCGGAGCCCGATACGCTGGCAACCGTCACAACGTCGGCTTTCACTGCCTGCACAAACTCGCCGCCGCCCACCAGCTGGAATTCAAGCAGAGACAAAAGCGAGCCCGCATCGCCCGCAGCAGCATCAGCGGCCAGCCGGTCATCCTGGCCATGCCGCAGACGTTTATGAACGAAAGCGGGCGATCGGTCGCCCCGCTGGCCCGGTTCTACCGCGTGGAAACCAGCCGCTTGCTGGTCATTTACGACGAGCTGGACCTACCCCTCGGCGCACTGCGCCTCCGCCCGCAGGGCGGCAGCGGCGGGCACAAGGGCATGCGTTCGATCATCCAGCACCTGGGCAGCGAGGCCTTCCCCCGCATGCGCATCGGCATCGGGCGCCCGCCGGGTCGCATGGATCCAGCCGACTATGTCCTGCAGAATTTTTCGGCCGACGAAAAGCTCCTGGTTGAGGAGGTGCTGGAACAGGCCGTCGCCGCCGTCGAGACGTGGCTGACAGCAGGCATCGAGAGCGCAATGGACCAGTATAACCAGCGGCCAAAAGGGGTGGGAGACGGGACGGAATGAATGTTGCCGGGCTGCTGCATTGGTTCGACCCCCTACCCGCCTACCAGGAACTGGTAAAAGACCTCCAGGCCGGCTGCTCTCCGGGCCCGCTGGGGCTGCCCCGCGCTGCCCGCCCCGCCGTCCTGGCTGCTCTTGCCCGCGACCTGCCCCGCCCCATCCTGCTCGTCACGGGCAGCGCCGAGCAAGCCCGCACGCTCCACCAATCCCTCTGCCACTGGCGTCCCCAAGGTACGCCCACCCTGCGCCTGCCCGAGCCCCCTACCCTGTTTTACGAACAGGCACCCTGGCCGCGCGAGATCGTCGGCGAACGCATCGGGGTCCTGTGCCGGCTCGCCGCCGCCGCCCCCGACCCAGACCTGCTGATCGTCGCCTCTACCCGGGCATTGATGCAGCCCACGCTACCGCTGAAAGAATTCCGCGCCCAAAGCCTCGTCCTGCAGCCCGGCCAGGCCCTCGACCTGGCCGAGGCCCTGCACCGCTGGAGCGGGCTGGGGTATGAGCCGGTGAGCGTCGTCGAAGGGCCAGGCCAGTTCAGTCACCGGGGCGGCATCCTGGATATCTTTTCCCCGGCCGAGCTCTTTCCCGTACGGGTCGAGCTCTTTGGCGACCAGGTCGAATCGATCCGCCTTTTTGACCCCGCCACCCAGCGTTCAGACACGTACCTGGAGCAGGCGACGATCCCTCCGGCCCGCGAACCTCTCCCCTGCCACAGCCCGCGGGTGCTGCAAAAGCTGGCGCCATGGCTCGACCAGGACCATCCCCCCGAGGTTGCGGCCAAGCTTTCCCTCCACCGAGAGGCTTTGGCGGCCGGCGCCCCCTTCGCGGGGCTCGAATTCTACCTTCCCTACTACTACGAGCAGCCTGTCACGCTGGCCAATTATCTCCCAGCCCACGGCCTGCTGGTGCTCAACGACCCGGCCGACCTGCAGGAAACATGGGCCGAGTTCGAGCAAGAGGCGCTCGACCTGAAAGAGCGCAGCGAAAAAGAGCGCCACCTGCCCCCCGATTATCCCCTTCCCTACGTAACGTGGGATGATTGGCAAGAGGACATGGCAGATCGCGCCCCGCTCATTCTGGGCCATGGGGAAGAGGAAAGCAGCCAGGAACTGGGCACTCTTTTCCGCGACGGCCCGCGCTACGGCGGGCAGTTGGGCAGCCTGATGAACGAGATCGAAAAATCTCTGCAGACCAGAGACCAGGTTGTCGTCGCCAGCCGCCAGGCGCGCCGGCTGGCCGAGTTGTGGGCCGAGGAGCGGGAGCACGTGCTGCCGATCACAGAGCTGTCCCAGGCCCCGAAAAACCCGCTCACCTTTGTCCAGGGCCCCCTGGAAGAAGGCTGGATGCTCCAGGGAACGGATTCCGCCGGCTTCCCGCGGCGATTTTACCTCCACACGGACGCCGAGATTTTTGGCTGGCGCATGCCAGAGCCCCGGCGCCCGCTCCGCCGCCGCCGCCCTGCCCCCGAGTCCCTCTACGCCGACCTCAAGCCCGGCGACATTGTCGTCCACATCGACTATGGCATCGGCATCTTTTGTGGCCTGACTACCCTGATCACGGATAACGAGACGCGGGAATACCTGCTGGTCGAATATGCCGACCACGACCAGCTCTACGTGCCGGTCTACCAGGCCGACCGCCTGTCCCGCTACGTGGGGGCCGACGACCGTCTTCCTAAACTCCACCGCCTGGGCAGTGCCACCTGGGGGCAGGTCAAGAGCCGGGCGCGGAAGGCGGTCGAGGCAATTGCCAAGGAACTGTTGGAACTGTACGCGATCCGCGAGATCACCCCCGGCCATGCCTTCAGTCCCGACACCCCCTGGCAAGCGGAGCTGGAGGCCTCCTTCCCATACAGCGAGACTCCCGACCAGGCCCAGGCAATCGCCGAGGTCAAGGCGGACATGGAGCGCAGCCATCCGATGGACCGGCTCGTCTGCGGCGACGTGGGGTACGGGAAAACAGAAGTGGCCCTGCGGGCCGCCTTCAAAGCCGTGATGGGCGGCAAGCAAGTCGCCATCCTGGTCCCCACCACCGTGCTGGCTCAGCAGCACTATACGACCTTCCGGCACCGTTTGGCCCCCTTCCCGATCAACGTCGAGATGCTCTCGCGTTTCCGCACCCGGGCCGAGCAGCGGCTGGCCCTGGAGGGGCTGCTCAGCGGCGCCGTCGATATCGTCATCGGCACCCACCGCCTGCTGCAACAGGACGTCGCTTTCCAGGACCTGGGGCTGGTCGTCATCGACGAAGAGCAGCGATTTGGCGTCACCCACAAGGAAAAGCTGAAAAAGATACGCACGGAGGTGGACGTGCTGACCATGACCGCCACCCCCATCCCGCGCACTCTCTACTTTTCCCTCACCGGCGTGCGCGACATCAGCGTCATCGAGACCCCGCCGGAGGAGCGTCTGCCCGTCTCCACCTACGTCGGCCCTTATGACCCGGAGGTGATGCGGCGGGCCATCTTGCGCGAGATGGAGCGCTCCGGGCAGGTCTTTTACGTCCACAACCGGGTGCAGACGATTGAAGCGGCCCGGCACCGGCTCGTCCAACAAGTGCCAGAAGCGGTCGTCGCCGTGGCCCACGGGCAAATGCGGGAACGAGAGCTGGAACGGGTCATGCTGCAGTTCGTCTCCGGCCAGGTAGACGTCCTGCTCTGTACCAGCATCATCGAGAGCGGGCTCGACATCCCCAACGCCAACACGCTCGTCGTGGAACAGGCAGAGCGGTTCGGGCTGGCCCAGCTCTACCAGCTGCGCGGGCGGGTGGGCCGCGGTGCCCGGCGCGCCCACGCTTACTTTTTCTACCGCCCAGGGCGGCTGACCGCCGAGTCCCGTTACCGGCTGGACACCATCCGCGAGGCGAGCGAGCTGGGGGCCGGCTATACCATCGCCATGCGCGACCTGGAGCTGCGCGGCGCAGGCGACGTGCTGGGCACCCGCCAGAGCGGGCACATCGCCGTCGTCGGCTTTGACCTCTACACGCGCCTGCTGGCCCGGGCGGTCGAAGAACTGCGTGCCCGGCGCCAGGACCGCCCGCCGCCGCCGACGCCGCTGAGCAACATCCACATCGACCTGCCCATCCCCAGCGGCCTGCCGCCGGAATATGTGCCCGACGACGACCTGCGGCTCCGCCTCTACCGCCGGTTGGCCAACCTGGGCAACCTGGAGCAGATCGAAGGGATGAAATCCGAGTTGGTCGACCGCTTTGGACCTCTGCCCGGCCCGGCCGAAAACCTGATGCGCCAACTCCGGCTAAAGGTACTGGCCCGGGAAGTCAGGGTGACGCGCATTCTCGTCGAAGGCGAGAACCTGGTGCTGCACGTCGAACGGATGAATCGGGGCGAGCGACAGCAACTCCAAAAGCGCCTGGGGGAGCTGGCCCACGTGGGATACCAGAACGTCACCCTCGCAATGGACGGCGACTGGCTGTCGCGGTTGTCCACCGCACTGGAACGGATGAACGACTGAGGACTGTGGTTGACGAGTTGTGCAGTCCTGTGTATACTGGGAACCACGATCCTGCAGAACGGACGAGGAGCAAGAGATGCACATACTACGCGATTTATCGCTGATCCTGCTGGCTATAGAAGGGGCCATCGCCACCCTGGCCGTCCTGGCCCTGTTCGCGGCGATCAACTATGGCCTGATCCGCTGGCGTTGGTGGCACGCCATTCCCGGCTATTTCTCCGTGGCTGGGGAATACCTGCACCTGGCCCAGCACTATGTCGAACGGGCCTGCCAGGTCGCCGTCGCCCCGATCCTGGCCGCCTATCGTGCACAGGCAAACCTGGCAGGGATCGCGCGTGGCATCAACGACAAGCTCGACAAACCAGGAAGCAACCTAGGGGGAACACGATGAACCTCAGAACAAGAATTTTGGTCTTTGGCGGCGTCTTGGGCGCCTTTTTGGGGGTCGGGGCCGCCTATCTCTACCTCCGCTCTACACCAATCGAGATTGACGGCGAGGGCAACGAGCAGCTCCCCGAGGTCCAGCCGATGGATGCCATCAAGGTTTCCCTGGGCGTGCTCTCAGCCGTGCGGGGGATCGTCGGTCTCAGCCAGCGCGGCTCCTGATCCATTGGATGGAAACGAATTCGCCCCCTGCTTGCGGCACGCAGGGATGGGAGCGGATTTGGGCCGCCGAGGAAGAACTTGATCTGGGGTGCGGCGTTGGGCGCCACACCCTTCCCCTCGTCCAGAGCGGTTTCCAGGTCTTGGGCACCGAGGAGAAAATCCAGTGCTGTGACGAAAGTGAGGTCGAGTCGCTGCTGTCCAACTTTGACCTGGACGCCCTGGGGGAGGTCCGGAACGAGTATTTTGATTCACCAGGAGTACAGCACCGCAGCCTGCATGATCACGTCCAAGCGCGCAAGATATGACCCGCATTTCCCCGCTATCCGCCCGCAGGACGCTCGCCATTACCCGCAAAGAGTTCCGTCACATCACCCGGGACCTGCGCACCTTTTTCCTGGTCACGGTCTCGCCCGCTTTTCTACTGCTCACGCTGTCCTACATCTTTGCCTTCGACATCGAGCAGTTCGACCTGATGCTGTGGGATATGGACCAAAGCGCCCTCTCCCGGCAGTACGTCGCCGCGCTGATCGCGGACGGCGACTTGCGCATCCAGCAACACGTCAGCTCCTACGCGGAAATCGATCAGCAGCTACTGCAGGGCGGCCTGGACGGGGGAATACTCATACCAGCCGGTTTTGAGGAACAGCTGTTATCCGGCCGCCCGGTCAACGTCGAGCTCGTCATGGACGGGGCGGACCCTTTCTCCGCCCAGCAAGGCAGCGCGGCAATCGAACAGCGCACCAACGCCTTTGCCGCCCAGTTCGCGGCCAGCCACTCCCTCGCTCGCGGAGGGTTGGACCTGCGCGGCGTCGTCTGGTACAATCCCACCCTCAAATCGCTGATCAGCATGGTGCCCGGCCTGACGGCTGTCGTGCTGTGCATGCCGGCCCTGGCACTGGCACTGGCACTGGCGCGAGAAAAAGAGACCGGCTCCTTCGAAGGATTGATCGCCAGCCCGATCCGCGGCAGCGAATACCTGGTAGGCAAGCTGTTTGCCTACGTGTCGAGCGGCCTGGCCAGCGTGTTCCTGGCCTGGCTGGCGGCGGTCCTGTACTTCAAGATCCCATTCCGCAGCAACCTGTTGTTCTACCTGCTCCTCGCCGCCGATTATCTGCTGGCCAGCATGGGCTTTAGCCTGATCATTGCCAACTTTGTCCGCAGCCAGCAGACGGCCATGTTTCTCATCCTGATGATCTTTTTCGTACCCAGCTTTTTCGTCGCCGGGTTGATCTATCCCGTCAGCCACAACAGCATGGCCCAGCTGGTCGCCTACAGCCTGCCGACAACCCACTTTATCGCCATCAGCCGCGGTGCCTTTCTCAAGGGGGTGGGTCTGGCCGAACTCTGGCCTCCCGCTGCCGCACTGCTGGTTATGGGGCTGGGCGGGCTGTTGGTCAGCCTGTTCATGTTCAAAAAACACCTTGCATAACCATGCTCCTGCGCATCTCGAACCTGGTTTGGAAAGAGATCATCCAGTTCATCCGCGACCGGATGATGGCCGCCTTTATCTTTATGCTGCCCATCCTGCAGCTGATGCTCATGGCCCAGGCCACCGGCACGCGAATCGGCAACCTGAGCGTGGCCGTCCTCGACCTGGACCATTCGCGGGTCAGCCGGCAGTTGATCGCCCAACTGGACAACCGGCAGGAACTGAACGTCAGGTATTTCGCCACAACGGAGCAAGAGCTGCAGCAGATGCTGGATCGGGGACAAATCGATGCCGGGGTGATCTTGCCGCGCGGACTGGCCCTGGAACTCGACGGCGTCGGCCGGACCGCCCAGGTACACATGATCGTCGACGGATCGAACAGCATCGTCGGCTCGGTCGCCATGAGCGCTGCTGGCAGTGCCTTGCTCGAATATGGGCAAGAGATGCTGGAAGAACGCGGCGAAACGACCCAGCCCCTGATCGACTTGAATGTCGTGACGTACTACAACCCCGCATACGAAACGCGCCCCTTCACCATCCCGGCACAGCTGGGCTTTATCACTTACCAGATCACGCTGGCCGTCGCCTCGTTGGGGTTGGCACGAGAGCGAGAGCTGGGCACGCTGGAGCAGCTCGTCGTCGCGCCGCTCAGCCGATTGGAACTGGTCATCGGCAAAGCGGCGCCGGCCCTCATCGTCGCCGGGTCGAACTTTTTGCTGCTCCTGGGCGTGGCAATCCACATTTTTGCCGTCCCAATGCGCGGCTCAATGGCGATTCTCCTTGGTATGACGACGTTGTTCATCGCCAGCGAGATTGGCTGGGGCGTGCTCATTTCGGCCGCGTCGCGTACACAGCAGCAAGCAATCCTGCTCGTCTTTATCCTGGCCATCGTCGACGTCACATTCTCCGGCTACTTGGTGCCGGTCAAGAACCTGCCCGGCCCGCTGCGGCTCGTCGCCCTGGTCGTCCCGCTTTACCACTATATGATCATCGTACGCGCCGTGATGCTCAAAGGAGCCGGCCTGGCGACGTTGTGGCCCCATGCCGTCGCACTGGTCGGGCTGGGGGCAGCGATCCTGGGCATCTCGGCCCGCGGCGTGAGCCGGCGGCTGGATTGAGGGCCCAGCGAACCACAAGGAGGGAATATGAACAATTTGCCCCCTCGTTTGTCTCGCTTCCTGTTCGCATGTCTCGCATTTTGCTTCTTGGCCCTGGGCTGCAAGCTCTCTTCCCTTCCCTCCAGCCCGGTCAAACCCGCCGTCTGGACTGCGACCAGCACGATGGCCGCACCATCGCATACACCTCCCCCAACCGCGACGGCGGTTCCTGCCCCATCCGCCTCCCCCTACCCCGCGACCCCCCCGCCGCCTGCCGCAACAGCCGCGCCAGCGCCAACCTCGCCGCCGGTCGCACCGACCACGACGGCAGCGCCCCCCCCGACCGCCGCCCCGCAGCCGGTGGCGGTATGGGAGGACAACATCACCTTGAACAGCTACGGCTGGGAAACGGCGCTGGTCGCCACCGCCCCCGACGACCCGATCTATCCCTATCCTCGCCTCGATTTCGATGCCGTCTCTGGGCCCAGCCCACGCACCTACAGGGCGGTCTATGTGCAGAACGAGCACGTCCAGCTGGTCATACTGCCCGCATTGGGAGGGCGCATCCTCCGCTGGACCGACCGCAACACCGGCCGGCAGCTCTTTTACGCCAACCCGGTGCTCAAACCTACCCACTGGGGCTACCGCGGCTGGTGGCTGGCGACCGGCGGGATCGAGTGGGCTTTTCCCACCGACGAGCACGGCCTCAACGAGTACCGTCCCTGGCAGCACCAGCTGCTGTGGAACGGCGTGCGGGTCTGGGACACCGACGACCGGACCGGGCTGACCGTCGAGGTGACCATCCAACTGGAGGCGGGCAGTAGCCGCATCGCCGTCACCCCCCGCGTCAGCAACCCAACCGGCACGGCCCAATCCTACCAATTCTGGGCCAACGCCATGCTCGCCCTCTCCGACACCAACATCCCCTCATCTGACCTAAACTTTTTGCTGCCGGCCAGCCAGGTCGTCGTCCATTCCAGCGGCGACGGCTCCCTTCCCGCACCCGGCAGCGCGATGGACTGGCCCGTCCACAACGGGCGGGATTTCGGTCGCTACGCCGAGTGGCACTCGTGGCTGGGCATCTTTGCCCCCCAGGCCGCCGCGGCCGGCTTTTCCGGCGCCTACGACCTGGGCGTCGACCAGGGCGTCATCCGCGTCGCGCCGGCGTGGGTGCGCGGGGTCAAGCTGTTCTGCCTGGGCGACCTGGGCGCCGAACAGTGGACCGACGACGGCAGCCGCTACTTTGAGCTGTGGGGCGGCCTGACCGGCTCTTTTTGGGAATATACCACGCTGGCGCCGGGGGAGAGCGTCGCCTGGACAGAATACTGGTACGCAGTTAGCGGGATGGGCGGCTGTACCTGGGCCAACGGCGAAGGGGCGGTGCGCCTAGCACGGCTCGGAAACGGGCTCGAGATCGCCGTAGGGACTGTGCGCCCGGTCCAGGCGACGATAATTCTGTGGCAGGGGGAGACAGAACGGGCCCGCTGGCAAGAGACCGTCGGGCCGGGCCGGCCCTTCTGCACCGCCTGGGAAGAAGGCAACGGCCCCTGGAGCCTGGAGGTGCGCGACGGGAATGGCGCCCCGCTCATCCATGCCGCCATTTCGTCAGGGGAATAGCCCCCACCCGGACGTGAACATCCGGAGAGAGAAACGTGGGTGTTGCAGGCGGCTTCGCCGCCCACAACACCCACGTCCTCTCCCTCTCTGGACTTGGGCTTCCAGGGGCAACTGGCTGGGCAGTTACTGGAAATGCGACAACGCCCAGGCCAGTGGAGCTACCGCTGCAGCAGCTTGGTCGCCGCGCCGATGACCGACCCCTCGCCGGCCGAACGCCCGCCCTCGGAGGGGGCAAACTGCAGGATGCGGTCGGCCAGGCGCGAGAAGGGCAGCGACTGGAGCCACACCCGCCCCGTCCCCTGCAGCGTTGCCAGGAACAGGCCCTCGCCGCCCAGGACCATCGACTTGAGGTTGCCCGCCCGCTGGATGTCATAGCTGATGGTATTCTCAAAGGCGACGATGCAGCCGGTATCGACCAGGATTTTACCATTGACCAGCCGTTTTTCGATGATGGTACCGCCAGCGTGGATAAAGACCATGCCGTCGCCGCGCAGCCGCTGGAGGATAAACCCTTCCCCGCCGAACAGCCCAGCGCCGATCTTTTTATTAAAGGCGATGCTGACCTCGGTGCCCAAGGCGGCGCAGAGAAACGAATTCTTTTGACAGATCAGCTCGCCGTTCGCCTCGTCCAGGTCGATGGAGACAATTTTGCCCGGATAGGGCGCGCCGAAGGCGACGTGCCTCTTTCCCTCACGAGCCGCGCTGGTAAAATGGGTCATGAACAACGACTCGCCAGTGAGCGCCCGCTTGCCGACACTCACCATCTTGTCCAGGAAACCGGCCTGGGGCTTGGAGCCGTCGCCCATCTTGGTCTCAAAGGTTATGTCATCCTCCATGTACATCATCATCCCCGCCTCGGCGATGACCGTCTCGCCGGGATCTAGCTCGATCTCGACAAACTGCAGATCGTCACCAAAGACCTGATAATCGACCTCGTGACTTTTCATTGCATTCCCTCCTATGGATGTTTTTGTGTCATGTGATAGAACTGCATTGACTGACCAGAACCAATTATACCGCATAATTGACCTTCCCGGAAGTGGCAGCGCCATCCCCTTGCCAGAACCAGCACTCAGCCGTATAATCCTGGTCACACCGGCAGTTGCCCCGCAACAAAACAGCCGCGAGGAGAACCGAATGCCCAAATTCCAACTCGTCTCCGATTTCCGGCCTACCGGCGACCAGCCACAGGCCATCGACAAGCTGGTCCAGGGGCTGAAGCAGGGTTACAAGCACCAGACTCTGTTGGGGGCAACCGGCACCGGCAAAACCTACGTCATGTCACAAATAATCGAACAGATCCAAAGGCCTGCCCTGGTCCTCTGTCACAACAAGACCCTCGCCGCCCAGCTCTATTCCGAGTTCCGCGAATTTTTCCCCCACAACGCCGTCGAGTACTATGTCTCGTACTATGACTACTACCAGCCAGAAGCATACGTGCCCAAGCACGACCTCTACATCGAAAAGGACGCCGACATCAACGAAGAAATCAATCGCCTGCGACTGGCAGCGACCACGGCGCTCTTTTCCCGGCAGGACGTCATCATCGTCGCCTCTGTCTCCTGCATCTATGGCAGCGGCGACCCCGAAACGTACGGGCGGGTCATCGTCAAGCTCGCCAGGGGCAAGCAGCACCGCCGTGAGACCTTGCTGCGCCACCTGGTCTCGATCTACTATGAGCGCAACGACATGGAACTGGGGCGCGGCCGCTTTCGCGTGCGCGGCGATACCCTGGAGGTGATGCCCGCCTACGCCGAGACTGCCTACCGCATCGGTTTTTGGGGCGACGAGGTCGAGCACATGGCCGAGATCGACCCCCTCACCGGGGAGGTATTGGCGGAACATGCCGAGATCCAGATCTTTCCCGCCAAGCAGTTCGTCACCCCCGAGGACAAGCTGGAGCAGGCGATCGCGGACATCGAACAAGAACTGGCCGAGCGGCTGGGCCAACTCCAGGAACAGGAAAAGCTCTTGGAGGCGCAGCGGCTGGAACAGCGCACCCGCTACGACCTGGAGATGCTGCGCGAGATCGGCTACTGCTCCGGCATCGAAAACTATTCCCGCCATCTCCAGCAGCGCCAGCCCGGTTCCCCGCCGTGGACGTTGATCGATTACTTCCCCGCCGACTATTTGCTGATCGTCGACGAATCCCACATGACGGTACCCCAGGTGCGCGGGATGTACAACGGCGACCGCAGCCGCAAAGAGGTCCTGGTCGAGTACGGCTTTCGTCTCCCCTCGGCGCTCGACAACCGGCCGCTGCGCTTTGAGGAATTCGAGGCGCGGATCAACCAGGTTATCTACACCTCCGCCACCCCCGCTCCCTACGAGCTGGAGATGAGCGAACAGGTCGTCGAGCAGATCATCCGCCCCACCGGCGTCGTCGATCCCGAGGTCGTCATTCGCCCAGCCCGCGGGCAGGTCGACGACCTCGTCGGCCGCATCCGAGAACGAATCGACCGCGGGCAGCGCGTGCTGGTGACGACCCTGACCAAGCGCATGGCCGAAGACCTGTCCGACTACCTGCGCGAGCTGGGCGTCCGCGTCCACTACCTCCACAGCGAGGTCCAGACGCTGGAACGGGTGAGCATCCTGCGCGACCTGCGCCTGGGAGTATACGACGTCGTCGTGGGGATCAACCTGCTCCGCGAGGGGCTCGACCTGCCGGAGGTGAGCATGGTCGCCATCCTTGACGCGGACAAGGAGGGCTTTTTGCGCTCCGACACCGCGCTGATCCAGACCATCGGGCGGGCGGCGCGGCACGTCGACGCTACCGCCGTGATGTACGCCGACCGGGTCACCGACTCGATGCAGCGGGCCATCGACGAGACAGAACGGAGGCGGCAGATCCAGGTCGCGTACAACCAGCAACACGGCATCGTGCCCGCCACTATCGTCAAGGAGGTGCGGGACCTGACCGACCGCATCCGCAAAGAGACGGGCGCCGAGCAGGAGGCTCCCGCCGCGGCGGCCCAGCTGCCCAAAGACGAGCTGGCCCATCTAATCCGCGAGCTGGAAAGGCGAATGAAGCGCGCCGCCGAGGACCTCGAGTTCGAAAAAGCCGCCCTGCTGCGCGATCAAATCCTGGAGCTGCGCGAGACGATGGCCGAAAAAGAGGACCTGCCGGCATGGGAGCGCACGCGCCGCCGGGCGCGGCAAGAGATCGTTTATTGACGACCGATAGAGGTGAATGATGCAGATTACAAACGTCCAGGTCATCCCCGTCGAACTGGGGCTGCACCTGCCCTACCGGACAGCACGACAAAGCGAAATCGAGAGCATCACGGCGATCTTTGTCCGGGTCGATACTCGCGAGGGCCGCACCGCCTGGGGTTGCGCCGCTTTCGACCCCACGGCCAGCGGGGAAACGCCAGAGACGGTCGTCCGGGCCTGTCACGCCTGCGCCGATCGCGCCCGCGACCTGAACCCGCTGAACACCGAGTATGCCCTGGATGAACTGAGCCAGCTCACTCCCGGCTGTCCCTCCGCCCTCTGCGCCTTCGACCTCGCCTTTCACGACCTCCTCGGCCTGGCGGCGGGCATGCCGCTGTACCGGCTATTGGGCGGGTACCGACATCGCATCCCCACCTCGGCAACCGTCAGCATCGCGCCGGTCAAGGAAACGGTCGCCCTGGCCCAGCAGCGAGCGCGGCAGGGATTCCGCATCCTCAAGATCAAGGGCGGCATCGACCCCGAGGAAGACGTCCGCCGGGTGCGCGCAGTTCACGAGGCGCTGCCGCACATGACCCTCCGTCTCGACGCCGACCAGGGCTATACCGTGCAACAGGCGTTGGAGGTAGCCCAGGCCCTGGAGGAATGGCTGGAGATGCTCGAGCAGCCCACCCCGGCCGACGACCTGGACAGCCTGGAAGAAGTGACACGGCACAGCCGGGTGCCGATCCTGGCGGACGAGAGCGTCGCCGATCCAGCCTCGGCCCTGAAGGTCGTCAGCCGGCGTGCCGCCGACGGGATCAGCGTAAAACTGACCGCCTGCGGCGGGCTGCGCTGCAGCCGCATGGTCGACGCCGTCGCCCGGGCGGCGCAGATGGCGACGATGGTGAGCTGCGTCAACGAGCCCGCCCTCCTCACCGCCGCCGGACTGGGTTTTGCCCTCGGCAGCCCCAACGTCCGCTACGGCGACCTCGACGGCCATCTCGACCTGATCAACGATCCCACCGTGCCCAGCTTTCGCCTGGAAGGGGGAGAGCTGATCGCCAGCAACGTCCCGGGCCTGGGCTGCCGGGTCGAACTATAGCTGGCCTGTAACGGCCCAGGCGGGCCTCCCGCTCCCCGCCTACTCCATGGCCCGGCAGACAAGCCCCTTCAGATAGGCCCCTTCCGGAAAGTTCAGGGCAATCGGGTGATCCGCCCCCTGGCAAAGAACGCCGATAATCTGCGCATCACGCCCGGCGTCCAGCGCGGCGCCAAAGAGGATCTTTTGAAACAAGTCGGCCGAGACCCGGCCAGAGCAAGAGGTCGAAAAGAGAACGCCGCCCGGGCGCAGCAGTTGAAACGCCAGCAGGTTGACGTCCTTGTAGGCCCGCGACGCCCGCTGCACGTCGCGACCCGAGGGCGCGAACTTGGGCGGATCGAGGACGATCAGGTCAAAGCGGCGCTCCTGGGCACGGAAATCGCGCAGCACCTGAAACACGTCGCCCTCGACAAACATGTGGCAAGCCGGGTCCTGCCGGTTATGACGCAGGTTCTGCCGGGCGAGATCCAACGCCGGGCGCGACGAGTCGACAAAGAGCACCTGGTCCGCCCCCGCACAGGCCGCATAGACCCCCCAGGCTCCCGTGTAGCAAAAAGCGTCGAGAACCCGCGCCCCGGCGCAGAAACCCGGCAGCAGCGCCCGGTTCTCCCGTTGATCGAGATAAAAACCGGTCTTGTGCCCCCGCCAGACGTCCACCGCAAAGTGGTAGCCATTTTCCAGGATCATCAGCGGCTGCGGTGGCTCGCGGCCATCCAGTAGGCCGCTGCGCAGCTCGAGCCCTTCTTTTTCTCGCACGTCGACGTCCGACCGCTCCAAAATTCCCCGTGGGGCCAGCAGATCGGCCAGGGCAGAGAGGATGGCCGGCTGCCTCTGCGCCATCCCCAGGGTGAGAAACTGGAGCACCAGGTCGTCGCCATACCGATCCACCACCAGCCCGGGCAGGCCATCGGATTCGGCGTGGACCAGGCGGTAGGCCGTGGTGGCAGGATCGCGCGCCAACGCCGCGCGGCGAGCAATGGCGCGCTCGAGCTGCGTGCGCCAAAAATGTTCGTCGATCTCTTTGCCCGGGTCCCAGGTGAGAAGCCGGACTGCGATCTGGGAGCGCTGGTTCAGATAACCGCAGGCAAGCCACTCTCCACGCGCATCGCACACCTGGACCAGGTCGCCGTCGACCGGCTGGCCCTCCAGGCGGGCAATCGCCCCAGAAAACAGCCACGGGTGGCGGCGAATGACGGACTGTTCCCGCTTCGGCTTGAGGATGACGGCAGCGCGGGACAATCTCAAGCGCTCCCGGCCGCGGCGGCTTTGGGCAGGGTCAAATAGAACGTGCTGCCACGCCCCAGATCGCTCTGCACCCAGACCTGCCCGCCGTGCGCTTCGACGATCAGTTTGACAATCGCCAGCCCTAACCCGGCGCCGCCGAACCGGCGCTGGGCGGAACCGTCGACCTGGTAGAAGCGGTCAAAGATGCGGCCCTGTTTATCCTTGGGAATTCCGATCCCGGTATCCGAGATCGTCACCTGCAGCCACTTGTCCTCCTCGCGCACCTGGATTGCAATCACGCCGCCGTCCGGGCTGAACTTGATCGCGTTGGCGAGCAAGTTGTCAAATACCTGGGCGATGCGCGAGGGGTCGACCAACGCCGGGGACAGGCCCGCTGCCACGTCAAGCTCTAACAAGACGCCGGAATTGGCCGCTACGAGGCGGCAGCCGTCCACCGCTACCTGTGCCAGCGGCCCGAGATCGACGACCTCCAGCTTGAGCGTCTCTGGCGTGACCGTCTGCAAGGTAATGATATCCCCCACCAGGCGCGTCAACTGCTCGGTCTTGCGATACACAATGTCTATGCTCTGCTGCTGCGTTTCGGTCAGCGGGCCGAGATGTCCATCCATCATCAATTCCACGTATCCCTTGACAAAGGTGAGCGGCGTGCGCATCTCGTGGGACACGTTCTGAATCATCTCGTCCTTCATCTGGTCCAACTCCTGGAGCCGCGCATAGGCCTTTTCCAGGTCGGCGACGTGTTCTTTTACCGCCTGGAACAGCTGCGCGTTCTCTACCGCAGCCGCCACCTGGTTGGCAATCGCCTGCCCCAGGCCCAGCTCTTTGGCAGGAAAATCGCGCGGGGAGTGGCTCATCGCACTGAGCACGCCGACCACCCGGCCGCGCGAGTGCATCGGGACCAGGGCCATCGCCTGGATCTGCTCGCGGGCAAAACCGCTCACTGCCAGGCGGGGGTCCTGGGCAACATCCCCGGCGACGAGCACCTGCCCGCTGCGCACCACCTCCCCCGACATGCCTTTGCCCAAGGGAATATGCATCCCCAGGTGAGAATAGTGCAGGCCGCGTTGTGCACAGAGCACCAACTCGGCTTGCTCCTTGCTGACCAGGCTGATCGCCGAGGCCTCCACGCCGAAAATATGCGTCACCTCTTCGGTGGCCACGTCCAAGATCTCTTGCAGATCGAGGGATTGGCCCAGGCGGACAGCGACGGCATTCAACGCCGCCAGTTCTTCCGCCCGCCGGCTCGTCTCGACGTATAGCCGCGCGTTTTCGATCGCGTTCGCCAATTGATCGGCCATCGTCTGCAATACCGTAATGTCCTCGGCGCTAAAAGCTGCCGGGCGGGCGGATTGAATCGTCATCGCCCCCACCACGCGACCCCGGCTGATGAGCGGCAATGCCATCTCCGAACGGGTTTGCGGCAGGTGGGGGTTTTCAAAGCGAACCGCTTCCTTGCCCACGTCGAGAACAATGCGCGCCTCACCGTGGGCAGTACACCAGCCGATCATCGACGACCCGCCGACCTGCAATCGATGCCCCACCGCCAGCATCTGCCGCCCGGCCGATCCGGTCCCAGCACGCAGCACGGCCCATTGGCCCGTCTCATCGACCAGGAAAATCCCCGCGTAATAGAGGGCAAAGCGCCGTCGAATCAGCTCGACCATCTGGGTCAGCAGCGTCTCGACGTCCAAGATCCCCGTTGCGTGGCGCGCCACCTCGGCTGCCGTCTGCAGTTGAACCGCCCGCTGCTGCACCTCGGTAAACAGGCGCGCATTCTCCAATGAAGCGGCCACCTGGCCGGCCAGCGTCATCGCCAGGTTCATCTGCTCAAAAGTCAGCCGCTGCTCCTTGAGACTGTCCTCCAGCTCAACGACCCCCATGCATTCCCCCTTGTGAATGAGCGGGAGAATCACCAGGGTCTTGACGCCAAATTCCCGCATGTACGCCTGCTCGTTGGGATCGCCATAGGGATCAGAGATGAGAACTTGGACTGGCTGTCGGCTCTCGAGCACCTCGCGAGTGGCAGGAAAGTCTTGTAGCAAGTAGAATTCGGGGCCCGGCGCAGGCTGGAAAAGCTCGGACTCTTCGTCGTAAAAAAGATCGATCACCAGGCGCAAGGCTTCTCGTTCCTGATCCAAGAGCGAGATGCTGGCCTCGCGGACGTTCAGGGCAAGAATGAACTGCCGTACCGCAATTGCCGCCAGCTCTTCAAGCTCCGACGAGGTCGTCATCGCCTGTGTCAACTCGAACAGGCGGTCCAAGCTGTACATCTGGCGGCGAGCCTGCTTTAACAGCACCAGGCTCTCCATCGCCCGTGCGATCAGGTTCGCCACCGCCATTCCCAGTTCCAGATCCTCCTGGCGAGCATGCTCCTGGCTCAAAGTGACGAGGACGATCCCCCGCAGCCCCCCCCCGCTTCTGAGCGGAAATCCCGCAATCCCCCAGACCGCCCCGACCTCTCCGACCTGCCCCTCTCCCAGGTGACGCAAAAATCCGGCGATGTTGCGGCTGACCCAGGGCACCCCCCTGGCAATGGCCTCCCGCCAGTCGGCAGCCAGGTCAATCAGCGGGACCTGGGGTGGGGACAGTGGGTGGTCCGCAATCCACCGCTGCCCCTGGCGATCCGCACCCTTGGGATCGACCGACAACAAGCGCAGGGTCTCGCCGGTATCGTCGACGACCATAAAGAGCACATCTACCGCCCCCTTGACCAACACCTGCAGGGCAGACCGGGATTGCACAAAGATGTTATGTAAATCGTGCGGCGTCCCGCCAACCGCTGCGGCGACCTGCTGCAGGGCCTGGAAACGGGCCCGCAGTTGATCCTCCTGGGAAATGTCGCGAAAGACGACCAGCACGCCGTAAAAATGGTCGCCCGCAAAGAGCGGCGTCGCAGCAACCCAGATCGGGATCAACTGGCCATCGCGACGGCGCACCCGCGTCTCGTACTGGCTGGAAATGCCCTGGGAGCGCTTGAGCGTTTCGCCATCGACCAGCTCTCGTTCTTGGGGATCGATCAAGGCACTATAGTGCTCGCCCAGCAGCTCGGCGGGCAAATACCCCAACAACTCGGCGGCACGAGGGCTGACAAACAGGAAGCGACCCTCGGGGTCCGTGATTGTCACTCCCTCCTCCATCCGCTCCAGGATGTGCCGATAGACCTCACCTGTTGCCAGGGCATCCGCTGTCGTCTGCCCGCCACTGACCGGCTCTTCTGGCGCTGTCACCACAGTCACCCCCTCGTCACCTGCCCGACTCGCCTATCAATCCAGCGGGCAAAGTCGGCCAAACTGCCCTGTCCGTCAGCGGGTCGTTCGCCGGACGGGTGAATCGAATCTGCACCGGCAATCCAATAAGTCATCATACCGGTCGATTGGGCCGGGCGGATGTCCATCGCCCAGTCGTCGCCAACAAGCAGGCACGCGCCCGGCTGCCGTCCCAACCGCTCGGCAATCTCAAAGTAGTAGTCAGGATGAGGCTTGGTCGCGTGCATATTCTCGTAACTCGTCACCAGGTGATAAGGGAACTCTTCCACCGGCACGCTGGCCCAGGACAAGCGGTGCTCGATGGCCAGACGCGGGAAGAGCGGATTGGTGGCAATCGCCACCTGGACGCCCTGCGCAAAGGCCCATTCCATCACCGAACGTGCAGCATCCCTGGCACGGGTCAGGTGCGCCAGGCGGGGGAAATGTTCGACGTAAAAGCGCTCGAAACGGGGCTCTAATTCCTCGCGCGTGCTTTTCAAACAGGGGAAAAAGAGCGCGTCGAACGCTTCCCGATTGGTGCTGCTTGGGTCGGTGTTCGTCGTCATGGCCTTGGTCGCGCTCAGCAGGCAGTGGACAAAGCGCTCGGGAGAAAAGAGATCCGCCATGTAGGTGCTGAGGGCCTGCAGATAGGAGGGGATAAAGCGGGCCATGTCGTTCTCCAACAGCGTATTATCCAGGTCGAAAAGAACGGCGTGGATCATCCCTCACCTCCTTTGCCGGTCAGGATCGCCGCGGCGGCCGGGTGACAGCGCCCGCAGCCCACGTAGGGATTCTCTACCGCTTCATCGTACTGAACACAATGCGCGCGAACGATCACCCGCCGGCGGAACAGGCGGCGTACCAGACGGCCGTGCAGCACCATATGCACACAGCCGTTCGCCCGCAGGATATCCGGTACAGGGCAAAATTCGCACACCCGCGGCTCCCAGGGCAGAGAATCCCGGGCACGCGCCAGCATGCGGCACTCTTGCACCGAGCGCCCACGGTGGAAATCCTCGTAATAGTAGCGGCATTCCTTGCCGGCCGGCGTGATCACCTGCTACTCCTCAGTCACCGCCACCATGGCCTCAATGTCGGCGGCCAGGGCATCCAACTCCCGGCCGTAACACGCCCAATCACCCTGCAACAGGCAGGCCTGCGCCGCGTCATAGTGCGCTTGGGCGGAACGGGCCAGGCCCGCCAGGTCAGCCGACAATGGCGCCTCAACCGGTTCCTCGGCGACCGGGGCGCCGGATAGAATCTGGGCCAGCGCGCTGTCCAGGCTCTCCGCCATCACCACCCGGTTGCCGTACGCAACCAACACCCGCTTCAATTCGGGCAACTGCCCCGACTCGGCCTGCAGGTAAAGCGGTTCCACGTAGAGAATTGTATCGTCGATGGGAATGACCATCAAATTACCACGAATCGCCCCTGAACCGCGCTGGTTCCAGAGGGTCAACTGCTGCGAGATGTAGGGATCCTGGTCAAAACGGGCCTCGATCTGCATGGGGCCATAGATCAACTCTCCCTTGGGAAACTCGAATACGCCCAGCTGGCCATAATCCTGGCCGTCGGAATCGGCATACAGCCAGGCAATCATGTTGAGACGGCCATTGGGTACGTAGGGGCGAATCATCAAAAACTCGACCCCTTCCTCGTCGGGCAACTGCATGACCACATAGTAGGCATGCATTTCCTGTTCCCGGGCCTCAAATACCTCGGTGGGGGCCTCCCACAAATCTTCTTTGTTGTAAAAGACGTGGACGTCGTCCATGTGGTAGGACGCATAGGCCTCGGCCTGAATCGCGAATAACTGCTCGGGATACCGCCAGTGCTCCCGCAGGAGCGGGTCCATCTCTTCGACCGGGGTAAACAGGTCCGGGAAAATCGCCTGGTAGGTCTGAACAATGGGGTCGTCAGGATCGACGACGTAAAAGGTCGTCTCGCCCGTATAGGCATCGATCGCTACCTTGACGCTGTTGCGGATATAGTTCAGGCCGCGAAAGGGCTCGGAATAGGGAAAACGGTCAGACCATGAATAAGCGTCGTAGAGCCAGACCAGGCGGCCGTCGGCGATGACCAGGTAGGGATCGGGATCGTACCAAAAGAACGGCGCCAGCGTCCACACCCGGTCGCTCAACCGGCGGTGGAAGAGAACCCGGCTGTTCGAATCGATGGCATTGGAAAACAAAATTTGCGAGCTGTCCAAACGCCAGGCAAATACCAGTCGGCGCCACAGCCCCCCCAACGGGACGCCGTCCGGCCCTTGATAACGGGTATAGACGTTTGTATCCCCGCTGGGACGGTTGAACTCGTCCTCGTCCGTACCGACAATGACATAGTTGTGCGTCACCTCGCCGAAATAGATCTCGGGGCGAGTGATTTCGAGAACCGGATCGGCGCTCTCGGGCGGGATATCCCGCACCAGCAAGTGGGGCAACCCCTCTTCCGAGATTTCGTTGACCGGGCTGAGACAGACGCCATAGCCATGCGTAAAGACCAGGTGGCGGTTCACCCAGGTCTGGGCCTGGTCGGCCAACTGATCGACGTCCATCTCGCGCGCCGCCAGCATGACTTCACGCAGATTGCCGTCGATGAGATAGCGGTCGACGTCGACGTCGCTAAAGGTGTAGTAGAAGCGAATCTCTTGCAATTGCGCGTACGTGGTCAGCAGCGGCCGCCAATCCCACAGCCGCACATTGTCCATGGTGGGCGCATTTTCCTCGATCGTCTCGGCTGTAATCTGCCCTACAGCCGGGAAATCGAACTCGGCCACGTCGCTCAATCCAAAGGCATAGCGGGTAAAGTCGATATTGTATTCAATGTAGGGTCGCTCCCGGGCCAACTCATTGGGGTCGACGACCAATCGCTGCACAATGGCGGGATAGACCGAGCCCAGAAAAGCAGCGAGCAGCCAGAGTCCTGCCACCACCAGCAGCAACCGCCAGCGACGGACAAAAACATTGGCCAGCAACAACACCGCCCCTCCGACGACAATGCCAGTACAGATATTGTAGAGAGGCAAGCGCGCGTGAACATCGGCATATCCCGCGCCAAAGACAACCCCACGCGCTGAATCGAGGATTGCCAGGCGCGAGAGCTGGTATTCCACAGCCATCAATAGCAACAGGACAGCCCCCAGTATCGAGGCGTGAACAGCCGGTCCCGGCTGTCGCAGACTGCGCGACAGGTTGTAAACAACCATGGTACCGACAAGCCCCATCACGACCAGCGCCAACGACCATCCCACCAGGAAACGGTAAAAGGGCAGCTTGAAGACATAGAATCCGACGTCAAAACCAAAGATTGGATCGACGAGGCCAAAGGCCGTGGCATTCGCCGCCATCAGCAGGCTCCGCCATTGAGCCGATACCTGCAATCCCATCACCAAAGCGACAATTCCAGCCGCTCCCCACAAGAGCCCGGCGAGAAGCCTCGCCCCCAACTGGATCGTCCGTTTCTGGGGACGAATGACCATCTCCAGGCGGTGCAACAGCCCGCGGGGCACCAACAACCAGTTCAGAGCCAGGAATCCCCAAACGACCAGTCCACCAACCAGGAAAATCGCGATCTCGGCAGTCAGTTGCGTGCGAAAGACGGAAAGATACCCCACACTGTCGAACCAGAGCCAATCAGTGTACAACCGGGCGTAAAGGTCGAGCAAGCCTGGCAGGACAAAAACGACCAAGATTCCCACCGCGATCAGAACGATCCAGATTCGTTTCGGCATGATTTCCTCCTACGACGGTACAGGCTCGGTATGCACGACGACGCGTTCAAGCTCGGGGAGTTGCTCGCGGATCCGCGCTTCCAACTCGCCAGCGATGTGGTGTGCCGTCTCCACCGAGACACTCGACTCGATTTGACAGTGAAAGCTGAGCACAAGATGCTGCTTCACCCGGTTGACTTGGATCTGGTGACAGCCGACCAAGCTATCCGCGCCGATCTGCTGCACCGCCTTTTGCACCGCCAGATCGACCCGTTGGCGCAGCTGGGTCGCCTGACGGCTGCTGAGACTGCCGGCCTGGAGCGGTTCGATATGGGTGACCACCCGCTCGACGTCGGGAAGCGCCCGTCGAATCTCTTCTTCCAACGCCATCACGATGCCGTGAGCGTCGTGGAGAGAGAGGCCCCCATTCACCTCGCAATGCATGTCCACCGCCAGGCCGTCCGGCCCTTGCTGCACGAAAACATGATGAACCGGCAGGCCGTGCCGCTGCGCCAACAGGACAATTCGTTCATCCGGGGTCTCGTCCGGGCGAGCCGCCGGCTCCATATGCACAAAGACATCCACCGGGGCCACAGAGGATTGAAGGGCGGCTTCCACGGCCGAGGCGATCTGGTGAGCAGATTCGAGACCCGTGGTCCGATCCACGCCGATGGCCACCTCGACAAAGGTCGTGGCGCCAACACGGCGAACTCGCAGGCCCCGACAAGTCACCACCCCATCCACGCCCTGCACCACGGCGCGCACCCGGCGAGCGAGTTCCTGCGGTGCCCGGTCCAACAGCACGTCGACCGACTGGCGGGCCAGGCGCCAGGCCCCGGCGAGAACGACGCCGGCGACAACCAGCGCCGCCAGCGGGTCGGCCCAGGGAATGCCGACCTGGACAAAAAAAAGTCCCGCAATGACCACAAAAGAGCTGAGTATATCGCCGGTAAAGTTCAGCGCGTCGGCCGCCAAAGCCTGGCTGTGATGACGCTTGGCAACCCTGCGCAACACGGTTGTGCGCACCAGGTCGACAATGATGGAAAAGCCCATGATCATGACCGCCAGGCCGGTGTACTGAATCGCCCCGGTGGCAAACAACAGGCGTCGCAGGGCCTGATAAGCGACGACCAGGCAGGTGATACCGAGGAGAACCGTCTCGCCCAAAGCAGAGAGACTCTCCACTTTGCCGTGACCATAAGGATGGTCCACGTCAGGCGGATGGTCGGCAACGCGGATGGCAAAATAGGTCATCAACGTCGTGACCAGGTCCAGCGCATTGTCGGCGGCCTGTGCGAGCACCGCCAGGCTGCCTGTCACCAGCCCAATTGCCAGTTTCAGGGCAGTCAAGGCAGCGGACGTGAGTACAGAGCCTAACGCCACGGCCCGTTTCTGGTGCACCTCACGCCCATCCGCAAGTTCTGCCCCTAAACGGTCTGACAGTCTATCCTCCCTGTTACCATCACATGCGGGTAATGTACTCGCCGGTACGGGTATCGACGCGGATCACGTCCCCAACGGCCACGAAAAGCGGCACCTGAACCTGGGCGCCGGTCTCGAGCGTGGCCCGCTTCATCGCTCCGGTCGCCGTATCGCCAGCGACCGCCATTTCTGCGTCCACAACCGCCAGCTCGACCGCCGTAGGCAACTCGACCTCCAGGGCCTCCTGCTCGTGCATTGCAATGACCAGGTCCATCCCCTCCTTCATGTAGGGCGCCTGGTCCTCCAGCACGAGAGATGGCAGGGCTGTCTGCTCATAGGTCTCGGTATCCATAAAGTGATAGAGATCGCCATCGGTATAGAGATACTGCATGCCGCGGCGCTCGATGCGGACGTCCTGCACGCGATCGCCAGAGATAAAGTTGTGCTGAATGGTCGCGCCGGTACGCAGGTTGCGCAGCTTGGTGCGAATCGTCGCCTTTCCCCGCCCTGGCTTGTGATGTTGATACTCCAATACCTTGTAGAGTTCGCCATCCATGGTAAAGGTCACACCCGTGCGCAGTTCGTTGACATCAATCATTCTTTCCTCCTACAAGCCACAACTGGCGCTTACATTATACCCGTCTCATCAGGGGCGTCAACACTTTGCCGGGGGCGATCTCGCTTGCCGCAACAACGTGGCCCGGGCAGATACCCGGCGTGCCCCTATGCCATCTCGCCTTTAGCCCCGCTGGGAATAGATGCGGGCAAAGTAGCGCTTGGACCGGTCGTAGGTCCGTTCTGCATCCGGCGGAAAAACACAGCCGGGCAGCTCATCCATCCGCAGGTGATAGGCGATGCACTCGCAGCATTTGCCCTTGCGGGGACAGGGCTCGTAGGTACAGGTACAACGCTCGATATTCCGCTCTATGTTGCACTCCATCGCAGCCTCCTATCGCTCCTCAATACGGACAGTCCGGAGAAGGTCGCCGGCAAAAGCGGGGTTCTTGCCCGGATCACGGGGGGTCAACGCCTGCAGCACATCCATCCCTGCTGTGACCTGCCCAAACACGGCGTGACGGTCATCGAGCCAGGGGGTCGGGACGTAGATGATAAAAAACTGACTGCCATTGGTATCGGGGCCGGCGTTCGCCATAGAGAGAATGCCCGGGCGATCGTGGCGCAAGTGAGGATGGAACTCGTCGGCAAACTGATAGCCGGGCCCGCCCCGTCCTGTTCCGGTGGGGTCTCCCCCCTGCGCCATAAAACCCGGCAAAACACGGTGGAAGGTCGAATTGTCGTAAAAGCCCGCACGGGCAAGGGAAACAAAGTTGTTGACCGTTTGCGGCGCCTTGTCGGCGAACAGATCGGCCACGATCTCTCCCTTCTCGGTCTCAAAGGTTGCAACATAGGTCTTTTGTAGATCAATTTGCACGCCTGGCGGCGCATCGTACTGTTTCTCTGTCATCTTTCCTCCATCATCTTGATCCTGGTGATCGGTCTGCATGATCATAACACAAGGAGCCAATGGGCACAAGGCAGCACAAAGGTGAGCAGCGCACCCTTGCTGCGGAGAATTTGCTCTCGCATCCTCCTGCCACTTGCACGGCACGCGAAAGTGTGGTATAAGGAAGTCGAGCCCTCGCAGGGGCGAGCCCCCGTAGCTCAGTAGGATAGAGCACCGGCCTCCGGAGCCGGCGGCCTGCGTTCGAGTCGCAGCGGGGGTACTGGGAGCGACCCGGCCGTTCTGGTCGGGTCGCTTTATGCGAGGAGGTGGTTAAAATGAGCGAAATCAGGCCCCTGGCCCCAGACGAATTTACCCTCTTTGTCGATATCGTCACCAACGCCTATCCGGGATGGAAGATAGAGGACAAGGAAAAGATCACCAAGCGGCTGATCGAAATAAACGAGCAAGATTCGACAGTTGCTTTTTACGGTCTTTTTCGCCGCGGGCGCTTGTTGGGAGGGATGCGCCTGCACAATTTCCGGATGAACTTTTTTAACTGCCGGATCGACGCCGGCGGCGTGGGGTTGATCGCCGTACATCTCTTGCACAAAAAAGAGCGCGTCGCCAAAGAAATGGTCGAGTTTTTCCTCCATCACTACCGGGCCCAGGGTGCCCCCCTAGCTCTGTTGTACCCCTTTCGCCCCGACTTTTACCACCAGATGGGCTTTGGATTGGGAAGCAAGATCAACCAGTACCGGGTGCCGCCCAATGCGCTCCCGCGGAGCTCCTCCAAAGCCCACGTCCGCTACCTGGACGCAAGAGATCAGCAGGCACTCGGCGATTGCTATGCCCGGACAGTCGACCGGACACACGGGATGATCGAAAAATCCGCAAACGAGCTGCGCAGCCTTTTGAAGCAACACGTCGTGGGGTACGAGAAGGATGGGCGGATCGAGGGCTACCTGGCTTTTACCTTTGCACAGGGAGAAAACTGGCTGATCAACGATATCCAGGTCCAGGAACTGGTCTATGAAAACCGTGAAACACTGTTGGAACTCGTGACCTTTCTGCACACCCAATTCGACCAGATCCGGCACATTATCATCAATACCCACGAGGAATTTTTTCACTACCTGTTGCTGGACCCGCGCAACAGCTCCAATAACATCATTCCGCCGGTTTACCACGAGAGCAACGTGCAGGGGACAGGGATTATGTACCGGGTGATCGACGTGCCCGCAGCACTTGACATCCTGGCAAACCGGGACTGGGGCGGACAAACCTGCTGCATCCGGCTGACCATTCGAGACACGTTTCTGCCGGAAAATGGCGGGAGATGGCTGCTGCAGATGGAGAATGGAGAACTGCAGATGCCCGTGACAGGAGAACACGAGGTCGAGCTGCAGATGGATATTGCCGAGTTCTCGGCCCTGCTGATCGGCGCGGTCGATTTCCATAGCCTGTACCGCTACGGCCTGGCCGACGTATCGGACCCTGCTTTCGTACCCGTGCTCGGCAAAGCGTTTGCTGCAGAAACGAGGCCGGTCTGCACGACGCAATTCTAACGTCCGTTCCCCTGTAGCTGGGTTTTTACAGCGAATGGGCCAGAATACAACTCTGGCCCATTCGGGCGTATGCAAAACTTGTAGAAAATTCGTGTAATTCGTGGCAGAAATTCCGAGATCATCTAGGGCTCCCCCAACTAATAAATGCGCCCGGCCCATTCGCTGCAAGACCCCCGAGGTCTCAAATTTGGATTACTGCGTCTCCTTCGCCACGCTGCCCGGCGACGTGTATACCAATCGTATAGTAAGCGTATGGTTTGCGTCAAGACAGAACGTGGCAAATCGCGTATACTAGCAACAATTAGGGCGGTATCTCTTTCTCCTCCTTGATGAGGGCCGGGGCATCAACCCGGCCCTCAGTGCGTACAGCAGGCAGCGTCAGGGGTTCTCGATCAGCTCTACCGCCAACTGGGCATAGATCTGCGCCGCGGTGCAGACATCCCCCACCGACACCGACTCGTCCGCCGCGTGCGCCAGTCGAGAATCCCCCGGCCCCAGCCCCACCGTGGGAATGCCGGCGATGCCGGCAGTGTACGTCCCCTCGGTAGAAAAATTCCAGTGCCCGATGCGAGGGCGCCGCCCCAGGTGCAGCCGCGCGGCGCGGGACAGGGCCAGCACCAATGGATGTTCCTCCTCGATCACCCAGGGCGGATAGAACTCGCGGGTTTGACATGGGTAGCCTGTATAGCTGGTCGCGGCGTACTCTGCCACCTGGACGTCGGCTTGGCCCCCTTCGCGGCTGATGACCCGTTGGACCTCGGCCAGCGCCATCGATTCCGTCTCGCCGAGCGTGAGGCGGCGGTCGACAACCAGCAAGCATCGATCGGGAATCGCATTGCGGCTGCCCGCACTGCTGCGAATTTCGGTCACCGCCAGGGTTCCCGGCCCGAGAAACGGGTCCTCCCCCAACTGGTCGGCCAGCAGCTCCAGCCCGAAAACCAGCCGCGCCGCCGCGTATATGGCGTTATCCCCCAATTCGGGCTGCGAAGCGTGGGCGGAGCGACCGCGGGTGGTCACCTGCAGCTCGATCCGGCCCCGCTGGCCGCGGCAAATCTGCAGCGCGGACGGCTCTGCCAACAGCACCCAGTCCGGCCGGATGCCCTCTTCCTCGACCAATACCCGGCTGGCAAGCCCCTCGCTCGGCTCTTCCTGAACCACGCAGACAGCGACGACCCGGCCCTGGCGCGGCAGGCCCGCCTGCTGCAGCAGGTGCGCCCCATAGACGATTGAGGCCAGCCCGCCCTTCATGTCGCAGGCCCCCAACCCATACACCTGCTCCCCCTCCATCTCGGCGCCAAATGGATCGTGGTGCCAGGCCGCGGCGTCACTGACGCCGACGGTATCCATGTGACCGTTGAGCATCAACAGCGGGCCGTCCGGGGCACCCACCCACCCGATCACGTTGCCAATCCGGTCTATCCGCACGTCGCGAAAGCCCAGCCGCTGCATCTCGGCGACGATCCGCTCCGCTACGGCGCCTTCCTGCGTAGAAAGGCTGGGGATGCGCACAATGTCCCGCAAAAAGGCGACCAGGCCTGTCACTTCCGAGCGATCGAGTCGAAACTTGCTCATAGACACCTCGATTAGTACGCGCCCTCGCCGCACAGTGCCTTGGGAATCGTGCGCAGCAGGATCTTGACGTCCAGCCAGGGAGACCAGTTCTCGATGTAATAAATGTCGAGCAGGACCATTTCATCGAAAGAGAGCCGGCTGCGGCCGCTGACCTGCCACAATCCCGTCATCCCCGGCGGGGCTTTTAGGCGCTTTTTGTGCCACTCCTGGTATTGGGCGACTTCGTCGGGAACGTTGGGGCGCGGGCCGACGAGGCTCATCTCGCCGCGCAGCACGTTGATCAGTTGCGGTAGTTCGTCCATGCTGGTGCGGCGCAGGAAGCGACCCACACGGGTCAGGCGGGGGTCGTCTCGTATCTTGAACAACGGCCCATCGGCCTCGTTCAACCCTGCCAGGACCTCTTTTTCTCCCTCGGCGCCGGTGCGCATCGAGCGGAACTTGAACATCTCAAAGGTGCGCCCTTCCAAGCCGACTCGCGTCTGGCGAAAGATGACCGGGCCGGAGCTGTCCAGGCGAATCGCCAGGGCGATCAGGCCCAACAGGGGGAACCCCAGGGTCAGCCCCAGCATCGAGCCTGCAATATCTGTCGCCCGCTTGAACAGCAATTTGCCCTGGCTGATCGAGACGCCATGAATGCCGATCAGCGGCACCCCACCCAGGTCTTCGACGTCGACCTGGGTCAGACTCATCTGAAAGAGGTCAGGCACGATGCGGGCCTCCACATGCCTCCGCTGGCACTCGCGGACGATGCCCATAATCTTGCGGTGATACATCCACGGCAAGGTGACAATCACCTCGTCCGCCTGTTCTTGGTCGATCGCTTCGGACAGGTTGTCGAGCGGCCCCAGCGCCTTGAAGGGGCCGATATCGGTGCGCCCTTTCTCTGGGTTATCGTCCACAAAACCAATGACGCGGTAGCCCAGTTCAGGTTGGGCGACAATGGTGCGCATCACCGTCCGGCCTACCTCTCCCGCGCCAACAATGATCGCCTTCCGGACCCCGATGCCCCGCGACCGCAGGCGGGCAATCACGGCCAGGTCGATGGCCCGTACAGCAGCGGTGGCGATGGCGATGACGACGCCGACCTCGATCAACATGACGCGGGAGTAAAAGAGCGGGCGAAAGACAAACGTGACGGCAAGCACCAGCACCGTCATCTTTATCGTTGCGTTCAAGATCCGCGACACCTGCTCCAACCAGGAGCCGCGCCAGTACCGGTATACGCCGTCCAAGACAAACAAGAGCGGCAGCAAAACGAGGTAAAGGGCCAGGAAGGGCAAATACGCCGTCAGGGGCGCGTCGTAAGCAATGTCGAGAAACCAGCGCAGGTCATAGCGCATCCAGTAGCCGACGACAAAGCCGATCCCGATCACGCCAAGATCGACGGCAACGACCCACCAGGGCATGTTACGCGTCCCCCTGCTCATCCCGCCCTCCCTGTCACGACCTCGACGGGCAATTCGCCGATCGAGCCGTCACCCCTCCCCCAAACACAGCCTGGCGGTAGACTTTGACGGTCTCGACTGCCGTCTTGCGCCAGGTGTGGGCGGATGCATGGATCAATCCCTTTTCGCGCAATTGCTCGCCCAGGGCGGCGTCGCCGAGAAGGCGCTCCAATCCCGCCGCGATCTCCTCCACGCTCCAGGGGTCTACCAACAAAGCGCCGTCACCGGCCGCCTCAGGCAAAGCGGCACAATCAGAGGTCAATACAGGAACGCCGCAGGCCTGGGCCTCTAGGATCGGCATGCCAAACCCCTCGTAGAGAGAAGGCAGGGCAAAGACTGTCGCGGCATTGTACCACAGCACGAGCTCGTCCCGCGGCACGTAACCGGGGAAAAGAACCCGATCCTCGATCCCCAGCTCTTTGACCCGCGCAAAGAGCTCTTGGTAATACCAGCCGCGCCCGCCAGCCAGCACCAGCTCGAGGTCGGGCGCCCGCAGGCGATGAAAGGCCTCAACCAGCCGGAGCAGGTTCTTGCGCGGCTCCAAGGTGCCCAGCGAGAGGATGTAGCGCTCGGGGAGCCTGTGGCGGGCGCGGAAAGCGGCAATTTCGTCCGGCGGCAAGGGGGTGAAATCGGGGTCGACGCCGTGATGGACGACGCTGATTTTGGCCGGGTCGACATCGAGCAAGCGAGCCGTCTCCGCGGCGGCGTGGGCCGAGACCGCAATGACCCGCCGCGCCTTGTGAACCGAAGCACGGGTCAGCGCGGTCAGGTAGAGCCGGTTGTGCGGCCGAAAGAGGCGCGGGAAGCGGATAAAGCTCAGGTCGTGAACGGTGACGACGAGGGGGCAGGGCGAGACGAGCGGCCCGACAAAGACCGGCGCATGGACCAGCTCGGCCCCCAGCCGCCGAAGCACACGCGGCTGTGCCACCTGCTCCCACATCACGCGGACGACAGCCCACCGGGTGGGCCACCGGCTGCGCACCACCCGCTGGACTCTATCAAGCAGTGCCGCATCCGGCCCAACGAGGGCCGTCACCTGGCACCCCGCATCCGGCAGGTGGGTGAGCAAGTGGGCGATATACTGGTGAACCCCGGCGCTGCGATAGGAACGATCGCCCGACAATAGATGGGCGTTCACGGCAACGTGGATTGGCGGTCGAAATGGAATATCCATTAATTGCCCCGCCGTAAGGCCAAAGAAATCCCCAGCAGTACAGCAACGGCGCCCAGGGCGTACAAAAGGGGCAACGGGGTGACCGGCCGGGCGGGTTTATCGATCACGGACAACCCGGTCAGCGGGGTCCAGGTAGGAAATGGAGTCGCAGTAACCGCCGCAATGGGAACAGGAGTGAGAGACGGCCGCCCTGGCGGCGGGGTCGGTTGCGGCGCCGTTTCGGTAGCGGACGGCGGGGAAGGGGTCGACCAGGTAGCAGTTGCGGTCGGAGCAAGAGATACCGGCGAGGGAGTAACCGTGGGGCTGGCAACAGGAATCATCGTCGCCGTCGGCGGCATGGGAGTGCCCTCGCCCGGCAGCAAGCGTATCGTGTCGGTCGAGAGCGGCGACATGCGCCCCGCGCCATCGCGAAACTGGACATAGACGGTGTGTTCACCCGGCTCGTCCGGCAACGTCCAGTCGATCAACGGCTCCCACGTCTGCCAGGGCCGCCCCTCGACGTCCGGGGTGTTGCTGATACGGACATCGAGCGCCTGACCCATGTAGATCGTCCCCTCGCCCTGGGGATAGGCTTCTTCATTCGTCAGTCGAATCGCGACGCGGATCGACGCGGTCGATTCGGCGCCATCGTTGACAAAGATCGGCAGCACGTTGGGGCGCGCGCCGAAATCCAGGACGTAATAGTTTTGTCCATCAGCACCGACAGCGGCCGCAATACCGACTTCACGAAACTGTTCGCTGAGAATGTTCTCCCGATGGGCGGGGTCGTTCATAAACCAGCCAAAAGCGTCCTGGACTGATCCGCCGCCAACCCAATAGTTCTCTCCCACAAAAGCGCCGTCCCCCCAGGCAAAATAGAGCGCGTCCGCGACGCGCTGTTCCTTGGTCGAACCATCAGAGCCGATGTGGGAAGAAAGGCCGTGCAGCGCCAAATCGTCCGCGTGGCGCTGCGCAGAATCGGCTAATCGACCGGACCAGCCATAGGGAGCCAGCCCCTCGTTCAATCGCGCCTCATTGACCAAGCGATAGAATAGCTGGGCCGGCTCTTGTTCCTGGGCCCTGGTTACTGCGGTCAAAAAAAGACCGCACAACAGGATCGTTGCGATCGGGAAAAGTCGCTTGAACACGATAGCAGCAAAGACCGGTCACTCCTTGATCAACAGCACTTTCATCTTGAGAAACCGTCCGATCATGGGCATCAAGCGATCGGAACCAGAGACCATTGCGTCGCAGAGGTGAAGCAGTTCGTCCTTCGAGTACTCGGATTTGAGCGACAGGCCCGCGTCAACGATGACCCGGTCGATAATCTCTTCCGCTTTTTCACGCCCGTAACTTGACGCGAGCCCGCTAACAAGCTCTTCCTTCTTCATGTATCACCATTTATTACGCGGCAGGGATCAAGACCGCGACAGAAGTAGTGTTGTGAAAACCGCTGAACTGGAGCGGGTCCATACAAATCTCGCCATAAGTCTCAAAGCCAAGCAGCGGAACGTCGCCAATGACCTCTTTCATCGCGGCCACGGCATTGCTGAACTGCTTGCCAAGAATGATAGAGCGGCAGACGCAATCAAAGACGAGCGCCCCGGCAATTTCCTGCCCCCCGGCTGCTTCCATGGCCAGCTCCGCTGCCCGGCGGGCCGACCTGACCTGCGCGGGCTTTTTGCTCTGCATCACGCGGAACTTGATTCCCTCGGGGATCGTGCAGGCAAAATTCAACGAGCCGTCCTCGTTTCTCGACAGCGGAACACGAATCTTGTATCCCGCGTCGGTTTCCAGGCCCAGCTCGAAACGAATGAGGAAAATTCCTTCTTCAGACGGATCGGCCAGGTGATCGACGTCGATGCCGATGGCCATGGCCCGCTCGCGGGCCTCTTCCTTCCAAACCTCCCACGCTTTGCGGCCATTGACCGTATAGAGCACGCTGCCCTCGGCCCGGGTCGCCTCCAGAGTTTCGGACAGTGGTTCGTGGCCGTGCTGTACGCCGGCAAAAAGGGAATGCGGCCCCTTGACCACACACACGCTGACGGCATCGGTCAGAACCTGGTCGTTGGCAATCACCACGGTCTCTTGGAAAGCAAGTTCATCCCCGGCTGTCCCGCCGACGATGGTGGTATCGACCCCGAACAGCGCCGAGGCCCCCAAGGTGGCCTCCTCGCCATTCCCCGCCAGCCCGTCGGCGGTCATGATGATGGAAGTTTGTCCCTCCAGCTGGAGAAAATCGCCAAACTCCTCGTGAATCCGGGTAATCACCTGAATAACATCTTGGCGAAGCCCGGAGGCAGCCCGGACCTGGAAGCGATATTCGTCTGAACGCAGCAGGCCAACGGCGATGCTGCCCTCGCCGACCACATCCTCCGTAAACTCGCCACAAGAAGAAGCGCCGAGAATCTGGGCCTTTTCACCAATGACCGAGCGAATGCTGCGCAGCACCTGGTGTAGATCATAGCTCAGGGAGCCAAAGACCAGGCACAGATCAACTCTCCCTCCCCCTAACTTGGAGTGGGCTTCCTGCGCTGCTGCCCTTCCAATCTCAAAGCTTTCATCACCTTTTTTGATCGCCGTTGCAAATTGCGTGCTCATCTTTCTCCTTTTGCGGCTATCTCGCTAGAAAACATCCTCCCGCATCTCTAGCACCGGCAGGCCAAACCTCTCCGTCGTGGGTGGGCGCCAGCGGCACTCGCCCCGATGTGCCTTGTAAGGTAAAACGACGTGGAAGACACTGCCCGGGCATCGCTCCTCATCATACCCTTCACTCTCCACCCAGATGCAGCCGCCGTGCCCCTCGATCACCCCGCGGGCAATCGGCAGTCCCAACCCCGGCCCGGCCCCCTTAAACTTGTACTCGCCCGTCGAGTGCAGACTGACGCTCCCAACCCGGTAGAACTTTTCAAAGATCAACTCCAGATCAGACTTGCTAATCCCAATGCCAGTATCCGATATCTCAACCTTAAAATGCTCCTCGTCCAGCGGGTGTGCCTCAACGGTGATCTGCCCTCCATCGGGTGTAAACTTGATCGCGTTAGAAAGAATGTTGCTAAAAGCTTGAAAGAGGCGCTGCGAGTCGGCGTAAATCGGCCGGATATCGTCCATGCCGACAACCCGCAGGTTGAGGCCGCGCTCCTGAAAAGCGTGGCTCCAAGCCTCGACGGCCATCCGCATCGTCGAAGCAAGGGTAGTTGGTACAAACTGCAAGCTCAGCCCCTCGGTATCGATCCGCGAAGAGTCGAGCATCGCGTTGATGATTCCCTCCAGGCGGCGGACGGGACCAGAGATGTTCCCGGCGATGCGCAGCACCTGCTCGGGAGCCAAGGCCCCGGCGGCGCTGAGCTCGGTCAAGATGTCAATGTAACCACGCACCTGGGTCAGGGGAGTGCGCAACTCGTGGGAAGCGATGGAGAGAAAGTCGGTCTTGGCCTTGTCCAGCCGCTCCAGCCGCTCATAGGCAGTGCGCAGGTTCTCGTTGAGCTCGGTGACGTGGGCGTTCAAAGCCCGCAGGCCCTCGAACAGGCTGGCGTTCTGCAGCGCCACCCCGGTCTGATGTCCCAACGTGGTGAGAAACTCGACCGCCTGAATGCTGTATGGCTCCCCCGTCCCCTGCGGGCCGAGGGCCAGCAGGCCAGTCAGTTCGCCCTGGGAGCGAATGGGCAAATAGATCTCCATTTCCAAAGAGCGCAGCCAGTCCCGCTCCTTCTTCGCCGCCTCCCGCAACACAGGGTGGTGCTCCACCTCGTACTGGAAGAGCGGTTCGTTTTCGCGGATACGTGCCAGGATCGGGCTGATCGGTTCGAGCTCAAAAGGCTCCTCGGTCACCTCGCCCAGACCCCGTACCGGCTGCATCTCCAACCCCCCACGCTCGGTCACTGTCGTCACCAGCAGGGCACCCCGCCGCACGTCCAACACTTCGACCACTGTCTTGACCGCCATCTCGGCCAGTTGCTCCAGGTCGAGAATGGTGCCGATGGTCTGGCTATAATCGCGCAGCGCTTGAGTCGGGTCGAAACCGACCCCTTCCAGCAACCGGTCGACGAGCCGCTGCAAAAGGCGATATACCGGCAAGTAGATCAAGGCCGCCAGCACCGTCAACACGACGACCAGCACAGTGCTGGAAAAGGGCAGGCGGTTGGTGAGCATCTCTGCCCCGAACACCACGCCCAGGAGCAGGCCGGCGCTCACGATAAAGAGCAGGGCGAAACGCAACACGGAACGCAGCATTGCCTTGACGTTGGGCAACCAATAACTGGTCGTCCCGCGCACGAGGGCGACGAGCCCCGGAAGATGCAAGAGCAACCCCAAAATGCGCAGCGGCCCGGCCGGCAAAAGCGTCATTGCCTGCCCCCCACTCAGGGAGACCGCGGCAGCCATCCAGTAGAGCGCCCGGTTGCGATGGAGCGCCAGGCGGCTGCGGAAGAGGGAAATGGAAACAAGCACCACCAGGGCCAAGGTCAGAACGGCCCATCCCCCCTCGATGACCTGGTACAGCGGAAAGTCGGGATCAGGAGCGACGATCCAATAGATCGTCGCGGCAGTTGCCAGCCCTGCCCACCCCCCACCGACGCCAGCAATGATCGGCAAGTGGGGGATTTCCAGCAGGACAGAGGCCAGTACTAGCTGGAGTACAACCAGGATGGTCACCAAAGCAGGGATAAGCTGGTTGGCCGGATCTGTCACCAGGGGAATAAAAACAGTTTGGAGGTCAGCCAACGTCACGGCAGTGATCCAAAGCACGCTGAAACCCAGGTAGAGCAGCGCCAGCTTTAACCCCCTATCCTTGTCAGGTCGCCCCATAAAGAACAGGAAAAGGATCGAATGGAGCAGCCCAACAATGATCCCGATTATCGAGGTGAAGGGCCACAGGTCTGCCATGCGTTTCCTCCAAAGAACAGTGTCAGTGCCAGGTCCAGCACAAAGGCAAGGGGGCTAGTACACGCAGGCGAAAATACCCCGCCGGTTCCATGCCTGCCCTGGATTCCCGCGCCTGTCCCCGCGGATCCCCGCGCGGGGATTTGCGGGAATCCGGGCCACAGGCCTCGGTAAGCGGCCAAGTCGGCGTTTCCGACGGGGATATGACGATCCCCTCCGAGCAAGAACTGGCGGTTCATTTCGGCCGCGATGCACTAGTCGTAGGTATAAAAGCCCCGCCCCGTCTTGCGGCCCAGGTATCCAGCAGCGACCATGCGCTTGAGCAGGGGGCAGGGGCGGTACTTGTCGTCGCCCAGGCCATCCTGGAGGACTTTCATAACGTTGAGCACGATATCCAGGCCGATCAAGTCGGCCAGCGCCAACGGCCCCATCGGGTGGTTCATCCCCAACTTGAGCACCGTATCGATGGCTTCTGCGGTACCGACCCCTTCCATCAGGGCATAGATCGCCTCGTTAATCATCGGGCAAAGAATGCGATTCGAGATAAAGCCGGGATAGTCCTGGGCCTCCACCGGGGTCTTGTCGAGCTTTTCCGTCAGCGCAACGACGGCTGCAGTCGTCTCGTCGGAGGTCGCAATACCCCGAATGACCTCGACCAGCTTCATCAGCGGCACCGGGTTCATGAAATGCATGCCGATCACCTTGTCAGGGCGACCCGTCTTGGCGCCCAACTCGGTCAGCGAGATCGACGAGGTGTTGCTGGCCAGGATGACCTCGGGCCGGGTCAACTCGTCCAATTCCTGAAAGACTTGCTGCTTGACGTCCAGCCGCTCGACGACAGCTTCGATCACCAGGTCCGCCTCGGCGGCGGCCTCCAACTCGCTACTGGTGGTGATGTTGGTCAACGCCGCCTGCCGCTGCGCGTCCGAGATGCGCCCCTTGCCGTGCAGCTTTTCCACCGACTTGCCGATGGAAGCGATGGCCCGCTCCAGCTGTCCGGGCATGACGTCGACGAGAATCACCTTGTAGTCATAGGTCGCGCAAACCTGGGCAATACCATTGCCCATCGTGCCAGCGCCGATCACGGCAATATGTTCAATGTTCATCACAATTCTCCTTCGCAAGAATCGCGCCAGCTACTCCAACTCGATCGACATTGCAACCGCTTCCCCACCTCCCAGGCAGAGAGCAGCGAGGCCGCGAGACAACCCGCGATGGCGCAGGGCATAGATCAGCGTGACCAGCACGCGGGCGCCAGAACAGCCGATGGGGTGCCCCAGGGCAATTGCCCCGCCGTTCACGTTGACCTTTTCCCACGGCAGGCCCAGCTCCCACCCATCCGCAAGAGTTTGCACCGCAAAGGCCTCATTGACCTCGAACAAGTCATAGTCGTCGACCGTGGTTCCGGTCCTGGCCCACAAATCGCGCACGGCGAAAATCGGGGCGGTAAAGATGCGGATCGGTTCCACCGCGGCCTGGGAATAGGCGACGACGCGGGCCAGGGGCTGGACGCCCAGCTCTTCCGCCTTGGCGCGGCTCATCACCACCGTCGCGGCCGCGCCATCGGTGATGCCGGGGGCATTGCCCGCCGTAACGATGCCCTGGGGATCGAACACTGGCTTGAGGCGCGCCAGGGCTTCCATCGACGTATCGCGCCGCGGGACTTCGTCGGTGTCAAAGATGATGGGCGGTTTCTTCCGCTGCGGCAACTCGACCGGCACGATCTCGTCCTTGAACCGCCCTTCGTCAATCGCGGCAATCGCCTTCATGTGGCTGTTGTAGGCGTACTCGTCCGCCTGCGGGCGCGTCACGCCATACTCGCGCGCGATCCACTCCGCCGAATTGCCCATGTGGTGATTCTCAAAGGCGCACCACAGGCCATCGTGGACCATAGCGTCGACCAGCTCATCATCGCCCAGGCGATAGCCAAAACGGGCCTTTTTGAGCAGGTAGGGACCATTATCCATGCTTTCCATACCGCCAGCGACAAAAATGTCGCCATCGCCCGCGGCGACCATCGCCGCAGCCAGCATGACCGTCTTGAGACCCGAACCACAAATCTTGTTGACCGTCGTCGCGCAGATCGTCGCTGGAACACCGGACTTGATCGACGCCTGCCGGGCCGGCGCCTGCCCCTGTCCCGCAAGGACCACGTTCCCCATCAACACTTCATCAATTGTAACCGGGTCGATACCGGCCCGCTCCACGGCAGCGCGGATCGCCACGCTGCCCAGATCAGAAGCGGATAAAGGGGCCAGGGTACCGCCGAACTTGCCGACCGGGGTGCGAACAGCAGAGACAATGACCGCTTCACGAGGGTTGTTGGACATGTTATCTTCTCCTATTTGATATCGAGTCAGGAATTTTGAGCTGCGCAACCTTGCAGGAGAGCCCCATATGACCTTCCCTCTCCGGCGCAGGAGAGCATCCAGACAGATGGCCTGAACCGTTACGATTGTACACCGAATTGCTGTTCGTGGCAATCGTTTATCGATTGCCGCTCACCCGCTGCCCATAAAACGCGTCGCTCGCGAGGGACGGTCAAAGTAGCCGTCAAAAAAGCCCATCCACTGGGGTGGAATCAAGCGGCGATCCCCGGCCAGAACATCTCGCAACGTGATCGCCACTGACTTGAACAAGAGATAGCTGAGGGCACAAATCGGGAACGGGCCGTGCGGGTGGCGGCGGTAAAACTGGGCTCGGCCCCAGGCCTCGGTATAGCGCGCGCCCGGTCGCTGCCGGCGAGCACTCGCCGAAACCTTGTGCCACATCTGCGCCTGGGGTGCACAGTAGATGTCAAAACCTGCCTGGCGAGCACGGCGGCAGAAATCGGCGTCTTCAAAGTAGAAAAAGTAGCGCGTATCGAACAAGCCGATCGCTTCCAAGACCGGGCGGCGAACCAGCATGCCGCACCCGGTCACGTAATCGACGCGAAAGGGCCTGGAGCCAGCAGAGCGCAGCACGCGGTCGGGAACGCGAAGGGGGGTCGGTAGCCAGCGGTACTCCCGGTCGGCAAAGCGCCAGACGCGCTCGGGGGCGTCAAAGTAATAGATCACCGGCCCCACGATCCCCACCCGGGCCGAAGAGGCCGCCGCCGCCAGGCAACGAATCATCTCCCGATCGACGACCGTGTCATTGTTCAGCAACAATACCGAGCCGGCCCCCGCCGCCAACGCATGCGCGATGCCGACATTGACCCCGCCGGCAAAGCCGAGGTTCTTGCCCGTTTCGATGACTGCAACGTCAGCACCAAAACGGGCCTGAAACTGCTCTAACGAGTTGTCGGTAGAACCGTTGTCGACCAGCAGAATTTCGACCCCCGGCAGGCGGGCCGCCTGCACCGACTCGATGCAATAAACCGTATCCTGCGGCAGGTTCCAGTTCAAGACCACGACGTAGAGCGGGAACAAGCCCGTCATCGGCAAGCTGTTGCCATCTTGGTCCCAGACAGCCCGGCAGGAATCACTCATGCGGCGCAACCGTCTCACCGCCATGCTGCGACGCCTCGCGGATAAAGGCACAAAAAAGCGGATGAGGACGGGTGGGCCGGGAGCGAAACTCGGGATGGAACTGGCTGCCCACCATGAAGGGGTGGTCTGACACCTCGGCAATCTCGATCAATCGGTCGTCGGGAGAGAGGCCGCTAAAGACCAGGCCGGCCTCCTGCAGCAGGCCGCGAAAGCTGTTGTTGACCTCAAACCGGTGACGGTGCCGTTCCCAAACCGAATCGACGCCATAGGCCCGAGCAGCGCGGGTGCCAGGCACCAGGCGGCACTCGCATTTGCCCAGGCGCATCGTCCCGCCCTTGTCAACCACCCGGTGCTGTTCCGGCATCAAGTCGATGACGGGGTATGGCGTACGCGGGTCAAACTCGGTGCTGTTGGGGGTCTCGACGCCCAGAGAACGGCGCGCCGCTTCGATCACGATCACCTGCATCCCCAGGCAAAGTCCCAGGTAAGGCTTCCGGCGATCCCACGCCCAACGGGCGGCGGCAACCTTGCCCTCGATCCCGCGGTAGCCAAACCCGCCGGGCACAACCACCCCCGCCACCTGTTCCAGCTCCCCCCAACCACGGTTCTTTTCCAAATCTTCCGAGTTGACCCAGCGGACATCGACGTCATAGCCGAGAGAAAGGGCGGCGTGCAGCAGCGCCTCGCGCACGCTCATGTAGGCGTCGTGCAGCTGGACGTACTTGCCAATGATCGCAATGGGCAAGCGGGGTTTTGACTGGCGGAGGTTCTGCACCATCTGCTCCCATTCCGCCAGGTCAGGAGGAGCCGCTTCCAACCCCAGCCGCTCGACGATCAACTTGCCCAGTCCGGCCTCTTCCAACAGCAGCGGCACTTGATAGAGAATCGGCGCCGTGACCAGGGGCACGACCGCCGGCGGGTCAACGTCACAAAAGAGGGCAATCTTGTCCTTAATTGCCTGGGCCACCGGGTGATCGGAGCGGGGCACGATCACGTCGGGTTGGATGCCGATGGAACGCAACTCGCGCACGCTGTGCTGGGTCGGCTTGGTCTTGAGCTCCCCGGTCGCACCGATGTGAGGAAGAAAAGTGAGGTGAACAAAAAACGTATTGTCACGCCCTACGTCCCGCCGCATCTGGCGCAGCGCTTCTAAAAATGGCAGCCCCTCGATATCGCCGACCGTTCCACCGACCTCGACGATCACTACATCGACGTCCAGTTTCTCGCCGACGAGAATGACCCGCCGCTTGATCTCGTCGGTGATGTGCGGGATCACCTGGATCGTCCGGCCCAGATAATCGCCGTGTCGCTCCCGTTCGATCACCGCCGCATAGACCTGCCCGCTGGTCACGTTACTGTCCCGAGTCAGGCTCTCGTCGATGAACCGTTCATAATGACCCAGGTCCAGGTCAGTCTCGGCGCCGTCGTCGGTGACAAACACCTCGCCATGTTGGTAGGGCGACATAGTGCCCGGATCGACGTTGAGGTAGGGGTCCAGCTTTTGAATCGTCACGCGCAAACCACGCGCCTTTAACACCCGCCCAATTGCGGCCGCCGTAACCCCCTTCCCCACACTGCTGAGCACACCACCGGTACAAAAAATATACTTGGGCATCTGGCTACTCCGGAAAGCAAAGTGGGGTGGGCTGCCGGAGGGCAACCCTCCCCACTCGAATGGACGCTGACTCCCCGCCAGGAGGTATTTCCCACCTCACACTACAGAATTTGCTCGAGATCCTCCGCGGCGCGGCGCATTTCCAGAAAAACGAGGCCCAGCTTGGCGCCGGGACGAGCCATCACGGTGAGCACCGCCTCCTCGCCAACAGAAGTCAGGACAATATAGCCGTTCGAGCCCTTGATATAGACCTGCTCCAGCGACTGGCGCCTCAGCTCACTGGCAATCCGTTCGCCCAGGGAAAGCATCGCCGCCGACATTGCCGATACCCGGTCCTCCTCCACCCCGGAGGGGAGCGAGGAAGCAATGATCAGCCCGTCCACACTGACAATTGCCGACGCTTCTACATCAGGGGCGCTGGCCTGAAGATTCCGTAGCCGATCTACCATCAACTCTGTGCGCGATTTGGCCATCCCAATCTCCTCCATGTCGCAAGCAATTGCTTGACAAGGATTGACTATACCACGGCCTACGAGGAGTGTCAAATCCCAAGAGAGGCGGCGCTATACCATCCCCAGCTCTTTCTTGAGGGCGATTCCCAAGCGCCGAGTCCCCTCGACGATGGCCTCCGGGGGGCAGAAAGAGAAATTGAGCCGCATGGCGTCAAACCCGCCGTCTGCGTTCGGATAGAAACTGCTGCCCGGCACGTAGGCCACCTTTTCTACCAGGGCTTTTTGCAAAAAGTCGGTGGTATTGATCACCTCGGGCACCTGGGCCCACAGAAAAAGTCCGCCCAGCGGATGGGTCCAACGACACTGTTCCACGGGCCAGAACTCTTCCATCGCATCAAGCATGATATCGCGCCGCTCTCGATATACCTGGCGCAGTCGCTCGACGTGAGGGCGCAGAAAACCGCGCTGGCAGATATCGTTGGCGACGTACTGCACAAAAGTGCCCGTATGCAGGTCCGCTCCCTGCTTGGCCATCACGATCCGCCGCATCAAGGCCTCAGGGCACACGATCCACCCCAACCGCAGGCCAGGAGTCAGGGTCTTGGAAAAGGTGCTCAGATAGATCGTGCGTTCGGGAGCAAAAGTACAGATCGGGGGAATATCCTCCCCCTCGAAGCGCAACTGACCGTACGGGTCGTCCTCGATGATCGGAAGGTTCAATCTCCCCGTAACCTCGACCAGTTTTTTCCGCCGCTCCAACGAGAGGGTCGTGCCGGCGGGGTTGTGAAAATTGGGCAGGACGTAAATGAACTTGGGCGGGCGCTTTGAATCCTCGAGGACTTTTTCATAGGCGTGCTCGATCTCGTCCACGACCATCCCACCGTCATCCAGGTTGACGGTGTGGTAGCGAGCGCCGTACGAATTCCAGGCCTGAATCGCCCCCAGGTAAGTCGGGCGGCTGGTGATGACGTAATCTCCCTCGTTGATCAGAATCTTGCCAATCAAGTCCAGCGCTTGCTGAGAACCGCTGGTGAGAAGGACGTTCTCGGGAACGGCAGGAATGCCATACTTGTGCATCGTTCGGGCCAGGAACTCGCGCAGCGGGCGGTACCCTTCGGTTGGACTGTACTGCAGCGCCACCGTACCCTCAGATTGCACAACGTAACGGCAGGCCTCCTCGACTTCCCGCAAAGGGAAAAACTCGGGGGCGGGGAGCCCGCCGGCAAAAGAGATAATATCCGGCTGCTGAGTCAACTTGAGCAGCTCGCGAATGGTCGAGCTTTTCATCTGCTCGGTGCGGTTTGCCAGATAGGGGCCCCAATCAATTTTGGGGACCTCCCGTGTCAGGTCGAGATTCATCACAAATACCTCCTTGGTTATCGTCTTGCAACGCTTGCTCGCCCAATACGTTGCCGGTATTGTAGCACCGAAACATGTAGGGGTCAAACCCCAGCCGGGATTTGGGTACGCTCGAGTTTGGGAAATCCCCATCCAAGGCGGATTTGCCAACTGGCGAGAAGTACGTACAATTGACAGCAAGTTGCCAAGTCTCTCCCATAGTGTGCCGAGGAAAAGCATGTCAGCATCAGAAGCAATCATCGGGTTATTGTTTGCGACAGCCGGGGCGCTGCTGGCGTCCGTGCTGTCCATTGTGCCGGCGCTGCACATCTACAACGTCGCCGGGCTGCTCATCCTGGGGACAGCCGCGCTGGGCCCTCTGCTGCCGCCGGAACAACTGGCCCTCTTTTTCCTGGGCCTGGTGACTTCTTATTCGATCTTGAACACCATTCCCAGCATCTTTCTCTCCGCCCCGGACGATTCGACGGTTTTTGTCGTGCTGCCAGGGCAGAAATATCTCATGCAGCAGCGGGGATACGAGGCCGCCGTGCTGACCGGAATCGGCAGCCTGGGCGGCATTGCCGTGCTGGTCCTGCTGACGCCCATTGCCTCCCGTCTCTTCCCCGCCCTGCGCACCATCCTCCAACCCCACATCCACTGGATCATCTGGACCATCATCGCCTACATGCTCATCTCCGAGTGGCCCAAGGGGTCGGACCGCCAGCCGGCTGGCCTGCGCCGCTGGTGGGATGGCTGGCGCAGCCTGACCGCCGGGCTGGTCACCTTCTTCCTCTCCGGGCTGCTGGGGTTCCTGTTGATGTACCGCTCCATCCTGCCCGTGAATTCCGCCTACCAGAACCTGTTGCCCGCATTCGTCGGGCTGTTCGCCGTGCCGTGGATCCTGCAAAACCTGCTGGCGCGGGTCGAACTGCCGCCACAGCACATCTCCCACAGCATCGACGCCACGCCGTGGCTCTTTCTCCGCGGCACTTTTGCCGGAGCGCTGGGCGGGCTCTTTGCCGCCTTCTTTCCCGTGGTGACAGGGGGCATCGGCGGCTTTATCGCCGGGCACGCCACCGCCCAACGGGACGACCGCTTGTTCATCATCTCCCAGGGCGCGTCCAAGGTCGTCTATTACGTGGGTGGGTTCCTCTTCTTCTTCGTCCCCGGCCTCCACCTCACGCGGGGCGGCATGGCCTGGATGCTGAGCACGGTCTGGAACGCCTACACCCCCCAGACCTATTACCTGGCAGTGGCGGCGGTCCTGCTGACGGGAACTCTATCCTTCTTTATGCTGTTGCTGCTGACCCGGCTGACGATCAAGATCATCTCCCGGGTCCATTATCGCTTCATCAGCGCCGGCACGCTGATCGTGCTGTTGGTCATCGTGGCCGGCGTGCCCGCCTTGGGCGAGGTCACCGGAGGGGGCGCAGCCCTCGACGCACTGCGGGCCGGACTGGGCGGCCTGCTCATCTGCGCCGTAGCCACCGGCATCGGACTGATCCCCGTCCTCTGGGGCTCGCGGCGGATGAACTGCATGGGCGTCCTCCTGCTCCCCATCGCCCTCAACATGGTCGGCGCGGGAGCGACAGTGGCGGGGTGGCTGGGACTGGTGCAGTGAAAGGGTTTGTCGTCCCGCTGCTCGCCACCACAATCGTCCTGACCCTGACAGGAGCGGCCGCAATCCCGGCCCATCCCGCCCCGGCGCAGCCCCCCCCACCCGGCCCCGACGGCCGGGCCGGGGCCTGCTTCTCCTACTACCCCGATACGCCAGGGAGCCCGGAGCGGCCATTTCTGCCATTGGCCGTGGCGGCCGGTTCCCGCTGGGATCGCTTCCCCTTCGACTGGTACCGCCTGGAACCGGCTGACGGGGAATGGGAGCCGCAAATCGTCGCCGATTACGACGACCTGGTCAGCGATCTGCAGAACGCCGACATGAACATGATCGGCATCCTGCTGTGGACCCCCGAGTGGGCCGCCACCAGCGGCCAGGGCGGACCCCCGCTGCCCGGCTTCCAGCAGCCCGGCGACTGGCACGCCCCCATCCCCCAACCCCTGCCCCCCTATGCCAGCAGCGCCGCTTCTTCGCCTCCCCAGGGGCTGTACGAGGAATGGGACGATTGGAGCACAGAGGACGGCGATCCGATCAACTATTGGGGCCGCTTTGTCCACGCCGCCGTATCCCGCTACAGCGCGCAGGTCCAGTACTGGGAGGTGTGGAACGAGCCGGAATGGGTCTTTTGGAGCGGCACGGAGGCCGACTATGCCCGGCTGCTGCAAGTGGGATACCGGGCCATCAAGGACGCCTGCCCGGGCTGCTCCGTCCTCTTTGCCGGGCTCCACTATTGGGCCGATCCCACGTTCTACGAGCGGGTGCTCGACATCCTCAACGACGAGCCGGACGCCGCAGCCCACGACTATTTTTTCGACGTCATGTCGGTCCACTTTTACAGCCGTCCGTCCAGCGTTCTCGACCAGGTCAATGCAATCCGTAACGGGATGAGCGCCCACGTCTCCCCCCACCCCATCTGGCTGACCGAGACGGGGGTGCCGGTCTGGGACGACGCGGTGGTCGACCCCGATCCCACTCGCTACGACTTTGCCGCCACCCAGGAAGAAGCCGCCGCCTACGTACTCCAATCCTACGCCTATGCATGGGCAGCAGACGTGGAACGGTATCTCTTTTTCCGCACCAGCGACGCCGACATGGGTGAGTATTTCGGCCTGCTGCGCAACGACCTTTCCCCCCGCCCCGCCTACACTGCTTACCAGGTCGCCGCCACCTACATGGTCTCGCCAACCCTGGTCACCCATTGGGACTATGGCGGCGGCGCCAGCCGGGTGACGCTGTGGGGCACGCCCTACGGCAAGGTGAGCGTGATCTGGAACCGCACCCCCACCACGATCACCTTCTCCTACTCCGCCACGCTCCCCACCGCGCTGCGCATCGACCAGCACCATCAAACCACGACCCTGACCGCCACCGCAGGGGCCTACAGCCTGACTCTGCCGGGGGCCAGCGCCTGCATCACCATCCCAGGAGGCAGCCACGACTATTTCATCGGCGGCGCGCCCTACCTGGTTGTCGAGGCAGACACGACACCGCCCGTCGCCACGGCCCTGCCCCTCCCCCCTTCCATCTACGCCCGCAACTTTTGGGTCGCCTGGGAAGGGAGCGACGACGAGGCGGGGGTCTGGGGCTACAGCGCCCAGGTCCAGGAAGAACGCGGCGGTGCGTGGCAGGACTGGATCGCTTTTACCGCCGCGGCCTCGGCCTTGTTCACCGGTGGCCGCAACGGGACGCAATACTGCTTCCGCGTCCGGGCCTGGGACCGGGCTGGCAACCGGGGGGATTGGCCGTCCGACGCTCAGGCCTGCACCACCGTCAGCCTGGAACACGAGGTGCTGCTGCCCATTGTGCGGCAGCAGCTACCGTAAGAGATCGCGCCAGCGGGACGCGATCGCAGCCAGGTCACTCAGCACAGGCCCATATCGCGCGCCTTGAGCGCTGCCTGGGTGCGGTCGCTGACGCCAAGCTTGCCCAAGATGCTGGTGACGTGATTTTTGACCGTGCCCACCGTAATGCACAACCGCGCGGCAATGTCGCGGTTGGTGGCGCCGTCTGCCAGCAGGCGCAAGACCTGGCGCTCGCGTTCGGACAGCGCCTCGACCGGGGCGCCTGGCTCCGGTTTGCTCAGCCGGGCAAACTCGGCCACCAACCTGGCCGCGACCACGGGCTGGAGGAAGGACTCCCCCCGCGCTGCGGCGCGGATGGCCTCGAACAGCCCAGAGGAGGGAACGTCTTTTAGTAGGTAGCCCACCGCGCCGGCGCGCAGCGCGTCAAAGACATAGGCGTCGTCATCAAAGGTAGTCAGGGCGATGACGCGGCAGCCGGGCTGAGCGGCCCGCAGGCGCTTGGTTGCCGCCACCCCGTCGAGCAGCGGCATGTGCAGGTCCATTAGCACGACGTCGGGTCTCAGGCGGTCCGCCTGGCGCAGCGCTTCCTCGCCGTCGCCGGCCTCTCCCACTACGTGCAGATCAGGCTGCGACGACAGCAGCGCGCGCAGCCCCTCGCGGAACAGGGCCTGATCGTCCACCAACAACACTCGCAGCACCCGCTGGCTCATCCCGGCACCTCTGCGTACAGCGTGAATCCTTCTCCCGGCGCGGTGAACAGTTCCACCCGGCCACCCAGCAAGGTCACCCGCTCCTGCACGCCCAACAACCCAAATCCGCCGTCAGTGTGCGCGGCGCCCAGACCATCATCTTGCACGGTCAAGCACACAGCCGTGTCACGATAATCCAGCCTGAGCACGACCCGGTCAGCCTGGGCGTGCTTACGCGCATTGGTCAGCCCTTCCTGGGCGGCACGAAAGAGCGCCTGCCTGGCCAGCGGCGACAACTCGCGCACCGTCCCCTGCACCTCCAGATCGGCCGGCAACCCGGCCTGCCGGCAGTCGCCCGCCAACGAGGCCAGCGCCTCTTGCAACGTGCAGCCTGCCAGCGGCGAGGCGCGGAGAGCAGCCACCGAACGCCGCACCTCGACCAGCCCCTCGCTGGCCAGCGCCCGCGCTTTATCCACCGCGTCGAGGGCCAAAGCCGGCTGGCTGTCCAGTAACTCGCGCGCTGCCTGCAGATGAACGTGGATTGCCGTCAAGTGGTGGCCCAGGCTGTCGTGGACTTCGCGAGCCAGGCGGGCGCGCTCCTGGGCCATCGCCAAGTCCGCCACCTGGACGGCGTACTCGCTCAAGCGCTTCCTGGCCTTGTCCAGCGCCGCCCGGGACTGGCGCTCGCGCACGATCATCCCCGAAAAGAGCAGGACAAAGATCAGCGCCGCGGAAAACTCCAGAGTGACGGCGAGAAAGGCGGACAGGTTGGGCTCGCCGGGCTGGAGCAATCCCGCCGCCAGCAAACGACCTGGGAACAAGCCCGGCAAGGCGCTCGATGCCAGCAGCAAAAGACAGACAAGCAGCGTCCAACGCCAGGGCAGCTCGATGCTCTGGCTGGCCAACGGCATCAGGATTATCCAGGCGCTCTCAAAGCTCCAATAGTAGATGAACGCACCCAGGGAGAGCTGGGTCGCAAAGTAGAGCAGGGCAACCAGGGGCGAGCGAGTACGCTCCCAACACTTCCAGCCATAGATGCCGACGAGCAAGTAAGCCAGGCTGGCCACAGCCAGCAGAACATAATCGCCCAGGCGCAACAGTTCGTCCGGCAGGGCAAAAATGCTCAAGAATGCCAGGACGACAAGAACAGACAATAACAGATCGCCGGTCAGGCCCAGGTCCAATCGGCGTTGAACAGTGATATTCATCGGCTCGTATTTTCGCTCAGCAAAGGCACAATCAGGTTGAACACGCGTAACCGCCCAGGATGCCTGCCTGAATCGGCAGTTACGACCATACTGATTATAGCCGATTTTGGCTCTCAACTCAAGGAGAATAAAGTCGAAGGGCGGGAGTTCGACTCCCGCCCTTCACTGTCATGGTTTTCTCCCACACCGGGAGCAAATTTCTCACCGCAGACCGCTATCGCGCGACAGCAGCAGTAGAAACAGGCGCTGAAAGACGAGGTTTCCGACGCTGCCCACCCAGCCCGGCCTATCCCAATCGCGGAGAACGACCAGGAACAGGCGGCCCGAGCCATCGGTGGCTACGGCTTGAGGACACTGTGTTGCTACTCCCCGTTGCGCACCACCACCGGCAGGTAGACCGAGGTCAGGCCCTCCCCCTGCATGCTGTAGCGACACAGGTGACAGAAGGGCAGCCCCAGCACGTTGCCCGGCAAGTTGCGGAGATAGCTCGATGGCGGCTGGCAGGTAGTGGCCCCATCCTCCCAGGCGCTGCCAGTCCAATAGTACAGCCCCAGGCTTCCCTCGGTAATTCCGGCCACGTCGTCGTCGCTGTAGCGGATAGACATGGTAACCGGTTCCGCAAAGGCAAAGCCAGGCAGATGAACGTCGTCGCGATAGGCCTCGATCTCGAGGGCGTGCCGGGCAAAGACCTGGCCGGCAGCGAGGGGATGGACCGGGCTAGGCAGCAGGGCCACGGTCAGGGTAACCACGTCGGTCACTGCGCCAGGAGGCACGCGCAGGGTGCCGGTCAATCCCTGCGGGTCGGTAAAAGTAATCGTGTTGCCCAACCCGGGCTCGATCACCGAGATGTAGGGCAACTCGTCGGCGCCCAGGTCGGGAGCCAGGCGCATGGGACGAACCTGCCTGTCGACGTCAGTGGACACCCCGGCGTCTATCGCCTGGTCAACGGCTTCGGAGCGATGGCTGAGGTGATAGCCATCGGGGATAAAACGGGCCTGGCCGACGAGGTCGCCGACGGTCGTCACCGGGCCGATGGTGGGCGTGACCACGCCGTCCCACAGAGTCTGGGTCATGGTAACAGCCCCGTTTACATTGCAGATGCCTTCAATCTGCCCGGCGACGATGGTGTTGGCGAACTGGACCGGGGAGTAGCGCGCGTGGACGGCCGGCCCGCCGTCGTTGCGGGCGAGGGTCGTGTGGGAGAGGTCCACCGGGATGCCCGGGGGGGCATTACCGCCGTAGATGTCGATGCCGCTTCCCAACCCGCTCCCGCCGGTGAGGTGGTTGTCCACCACGACGTTGTTGGTCCAGGTGCTCTGCCCAGGGTCTGGCCAACCCCAGTAGACACAGGCTCCGCCGCCGGCGGGGGCCGAGTTATCGCGGATGACGTTGGCGTCCAGGGTCGAAATGCCGCCGACCAGAATCAGCCCGCCGCCGTCGCAGCCCATGCCGTCAGAGATGTTGACGACGTTGCCCTGGAAGGTATTGCCGCTCAGGACGGCGCGGGTATCGTCGCCGAAATGGGTAAAGTAGAGGCCCCCACCGCGGCCCTGGTTGGCGACGCTGGCCACGTTGTCCTGGAAGAGGTTATTGGTCAAGGTCAGGTGGCCCCAGACGTACAGACCGCCGCCCGCCGCCGTGCCCGAGATGCTGGCCGTGTTGCTGAGAAAGGAATTGTCGATCAGCGTCCCCGGTCCCTCCGCGTACATGCCGCCGCCCTGCCCCACACAGGAGCTGCCGAACTGGCAAGAATAGTTGCCCCGGATGGTATTCCCGATGAGGGTGTACTCGATGGGCAGGCCGGCCGACGAGATCGCGACCCCGCCGCCGCCGGAACCAATGCCCGTCACGCTGGCGACATTGTCCTCAATGACGTTCGCCGTCAGCACAACGACGTTGTCGCTGCACGAGGAGCCGTGGAGAAAGCCGCCGCCCCAGCCCCAACTGTTCGGCCCGTTGTTACTGGCGATGTTGCCCCGCAGGGTATTGTTGAAGGCGTTGACGTGGGCGCAGTCGATATCGAGACCCCCGCCATGGCCGCCCACGTTCCCCCCGTTTTCGCTGCCGACGTTGCCCTGGAAGAGATTGCCCTCCAGGGTGATGAGGGTGGGGGCGTGCCGGCCGGCCAGGTACAGCCCGCCGCCGTTGCCGCTGTTGCCGAGGCCGGCGGTGTTGCTGATAAACTGGTTATCCTGCAAGGTAATGGGGTTTTCGGGCATCGTGTACACACTCAGCCCGCCGCCATAGCCCCCACCGGCCGTGTTGGCGACATTGTTCTGAAAGATGTTGCCCTTCAGGACGGCGACGCCGTTCTCGTAGGCCATCCCGCCGCCATAGGCAAAGTAGCCGGCGGTGGAGGCCGTGTTGCTGAAAATGAAACAGTTGCTGAGCGTGAGGGCGGCCTCGACGACAAAGAGACCGCCGCCCGAGTCCTGATCGTTGTAGGGCGGGCCGCTGCCCCCCAGCCCGGTGGCGTCGCCGCCGGTGATGCGCAGCCCCTCGACGGTCAGGGTGATGGGGCCGGCGGCGTAGAGGCCCCGCCCCAGCCCGCCGGCATCGAGGGTAGTGGGGTTGGCCAGCGGGTCGGGCGTGTCCCAATTGGCCGTTGTATAACCGCCCTGCAGGGTCAGGCTCTTGGTAATATAGACGACCTGGGTGATTCCAGAGATGTAGGACAGGTCAGCATAGACGCCGGTGGCGACCTTGACGACGTCGCCCGCGCCGGCGGCGTCGACGGCCTCCTGGATGGTGATGTAATGACAGTCGGGCGGGCCGGCCGGGCAGACGCGCCACTCGGCCTGGAGCGGCGACGGGCCGGCCGGGACCGCCATTGCCATCGTCGCGTCGTCCCAGGTCGACAGCGCTGGCCCTCCGGCCTCTGCCTCACCGTACAGGGGAATCAAGGCCAGCAACAGAACCAGTGCGGACAGGATCGATACGCTTGCTTTTTTCATCACACTTTTCTCCTTGTAGGGCACTACCCGAAAGTCTCAGTAGATCAAAAATCTGGCTGCACAGACACATCGGGCATGGCAATCACAGTTAGCAGTTACGAGCAACAGCACCATCTACTCATAGGACCTCCTCGTAAACGGCAGATAGACCGGGTAAATCCAATCTGCCAGCAGCAGGCGGACCGGAACAATCTGCGCGCCATCGCCCACCCCGGCCGCGCCAGCGACGACGAGCTGGGTCTCGTAATTCCCCACGCCCAGGCCAGAGATGTGCGCGGTGACGGTGAGACGGGCCGGGGTGCTCCCCGAGAGCGGCGACACCGTCAGCCAGTCGACGGTGGGGCTGAGAGTGGCGGTCCAGGTGAGCACGCCACCGGCGCTGGCCACGTCGAGATAGCGAGGCTGCGGATCGTTTCCCCCGGCCCGGGCCAGGAAAGAGACGCTGGCCGGCGCGACTTTAAGCCCCAGTGCGACCGGCCGTAAAACGTACAGCCCAGAGGCATTGACGTAGACATTGTCGCCGGCAGCATAGACGCCCTCGACCATGACGTCCCAGGACGTGGTATAGACGCCGGCCACGGTCGGGGAGAACGGGTCGGAAACGTCCACTGCCCACACGTGATAGCCGGCCAGGTAGGCGTAGGTGCGCCCCAACGAATCGTTGTCCGCCACATGCAGTCGACCGGCCCACCCGGTGAACGAACAGGAGCCAACCACGAGTGGATGATCCGGGTCGCTGACGTCGACCGACGACAGGTAGGTGATCGGATCGTAGCCCGTATGGTCGGTGTTGACCGCATAGACATAGTGGCCCCAGGCGTAGGCATCATTGACTGTGTCCATCTCGACGTTGCCCCGCTCGACCGGGTTGGCCGGGTCACTCACGTCGACCACCCACAGGCCCAGCGATCCTCCCAGGTAGGCGTAGGTGCCCGAGATGTGGACGGATTGGCCCTCTCCCGGCATGTCGTAGGTGCTCACGGGATTGATTTCAGCCGGGTCAGCCACGTCGAGCACGATCAGGTCGTTGGGGTCGCTGGCCAGGTAGGCATAGACGCCGGCCTCGTCCACGTCCATGTCGCGGATAAATTCCTCATACTCCCCGATTACGGTCGGATTGGCTGGATCGGAAACGTCCATGACCCGCAAGCCGCCCCGGATGTCGCTGATGTAGACGTAGGGACCGGCCAGGTCAACCCGTTCCGCGCCATAGTTGGGTGGCGGGGCTTCGTAATGGCCCAGGACAACCGGATAGACCGGGTCGGTGACGTCGACGACGCCGAGCCCCCAGGCAGTGACGTAGGCATAGAGCGGGCCAGTGTTACCAACAGCAGCCGCGGCGACAACCAGGTCCGTCCCCCCGAGCACGCGCAGTACACCGACCTCCGACAGGTTGGCCGGGTCGGCCACGTCGATCACACGCAGGCCGGCCCACTCGGCTGGCAGCCAGACGTTGTCGCCGGCCAGGACAACGCCGACGGTCTTGCGGACGTCCGGCGCAACCCAGTTGTTCACACTGTCCGGGTCGTGGGGGTCAGTGACGTCGACCACCTCGACCCCGCCATAGCTCCAACCGCCGCCGATGTAAGCCGAGCCAGCCACGTAGGCATAGACGTACCCCGGCGGGTCGCTTGCCGCGACATAGACGTCGTACGCCTCGCTCCAGGGGCCGGTGAACAACTCTTCGCTGCCCACTTCGCAGGGAGCCGCCGGGTTCGAGACGTCGATCACGCGCAGGTAGCTCGACGTGCTCAAGGTGTAATCAGCCACGTAGGCATAGTTGCCTAGCACATAGACCCCCAGGGCAGAGGCCGGCGCAGAGCCCATGGCGACGGGGTTGTAGGGATCGGTGACGTCGACTACCTGCAGGCCCGGCCCATCATAACCGCCAGCGACGTAAGCGTAGCCTCCCATTACCTGCACGTCAACGCCCTCGGTGGCACAGGAACCGATCACGGCCATATTGGCCGGGTCGGAGACGTCGACCACCTGGAAACCGGTGCCAGAGCGATCGACCAGGTAAGCGTAGCTGCCCTCTACGTCGATACCCGCGCCGGGTACAGCCAGGGAACCGGCGACGACGGGGGAGGTGGGAGCAGAGACGTCCACCACCACCAGTTGGCCATACTCCCCGACCACGTAGGCATAGCCGCCCTGGACGTCGAGCCGGCCCCCGGTGACCGGCAGGAGGGTGTAGCCGAGGCGCGTGGGATGGGTGGGGTCGGCCATGTCGAGCACGGCCAACTCCCGCCCCAGGGTGACGTAAGCGTACTGGCCCTGAATGACAATGGCCTCGCAAGTCGTGTCCAGGTGCCCGACCAACTCAAAGGCCACCTGGTCGGGCGAGTGAATGCCGCCGCTGCGGGGCGGCAGGCCGGCCAAACTCGTCGGGGCAACAAAACCCAGCGCCAGCAAGACCAGGACAATAAAAAACTGCCATTTGCTCATTGCAATCTCCTTTGTAACTGCTCAGTCTGCTCACCTGAAAGCTCTCCCTCACCGGAAGAGGGAGAGCTTTCAGGGGTAACCGGATGGGCAGTTACTCTTCTTTCTACTATCTCGCGCTGCGACCCGGCGCGCCTGGCGAGCCAGCCTCCCAGCCAGCCGCCAACCGCGGCCATGGCAGCGTTGGGCAGCAGCCACAAATCCAGGCGGCCCGGCAGCCAGACCGCAGCGACGACCAACACGGCCAATCCGGCCCCGACAGCCAGGCCGACCGCCGCCGGGCGCACACCTGGCCATCCAGCAGCCAGGCGAAAACCCACAACAACACTGACAGCCGTTAAAAAGAACCCCAAGACAACATAGGGCGCGTTAGACCACATCTCGCCTCGCCTTGACGGCAGCAGGCCGTAGCCAACGTTAATCGCCAGGGGCAAGACGACGACTGCAACAATGACCAGGAGAATTGGCTTGATGCGCAGATCGAGCGACATCACCCACCTACCACAGCTATTGTAACCGCCGCACGGACGCTTGTGATGTGCCAGAGGTCACGTTGCAGGTCACGTTGGGTGATATGACGGTCATAGCCCGTACGCGCCATTTTGCAAAAGATACCAAAGCGGGGTGCAGGGAACTCTTCCCTGCACCCCTGGCTTGCTGCTGCTGACAGATGATTTACGGGTAATCCCGCATCATCAGCGGCATATAGATCATACTGTGCACGACGTCGGCGACGACGAGATTCTCCATCACTGTATCCTCACCACAGGCGTTGGCGGTCGTCAGCACGACAGTGTAGGTGCCAACCGCAGTGTAGGTGTGCACGATCGTCCTCCCCACCCCCGCACCGCCATCGCCAAACGCCCAGGTGTAGGTAATGGGCAAAGTGCCCTGCTCGACGCTGCCGACAAAGGCAATCGGCTCACCGACCGACGGTTCGGCCGGCGTATAGCCAATCGCCGTCCCCTGGACAGGGATACATTCCGACGTAACCGTCAGCACGACCGCCACGTCGACCTGCGGCTCGTCCGGGTCGTCGCTGGTCACTTCCAGCGTCGTCGTATAGACGCCGTCGGCCAGGCCCGCGGCGTCAA
>JAFGEI010000159.1 GCA_016931695.1 Anaerolineae bacterium
AACGGGATTCTTCGCTCGCTACGCTCCCCTCGGCTACGCCCGGGGCAGGCTGCTCAGAATGACATCCATACAATTTCGACAACCAGACGTGTCTCTGCGGCCAGATTTTGGATCTACTGAATCTACTTGATCCGTTTCAACCTCCGCTGCCGGAGTGGAGGGATCAGTTCGACGACTGTATAGACAGCAATCTTGGCATCCAGCCACGGCGACGTGCGCTCCACGTACTCCAGGTCGTACAGCAGCCGCTCCCGCCAGGGGATGTCCGTGCGCCCCGACACCTGGGCCAGGCCGGTGAGGCCCGGTCGGACCAGGAGCCGCTTTTTGTCCGCCTCCCGGTAGTGAGGCAGGGCTTCTGGGGGGTCGGGGCGGGGGCCGACCAGGCTCATGTCGCCGCGGAAGACGTTGAACAGCTGGGGTAGTTCGTCGAAACCCCGCCGCAGGACCCGGCCGACGCGGGTAACGCGCGGGTCGTTTTGCGCTACGTACGTCGAGCCATCGGGGTTGCGCCGGACGGGGCTGTCGATGTGCATGGAGCGGAACTTGTACATGGTGAACGGCTTGCCGTGACGGCCCATGCGCTCGTCCCTGTACAGCGCCGGGCCTGGGCTGTCGAGCCTGACCAGGATGGCGACCAGGGCCAGCAGGGGGGCGAGAAAGACGATGCCCAGCAGGGAAAAAGCAATGTCGAGTAGCCGTTTGACGACGACCCAGCATGGTTTCATCTTGTTATTATATCACAAAATGGTTTGCGGTGGGGCTGACTCTCCAAGCACTCGTCTTGCCTCCGCGCCCAATGGTTCCAGCACCGCCACCTTTTCTCCCAACCCCTTTTCCGTCAGCAGTTGACGGTACGCGGCGTCGGTGCGCCAGAAATAGTGCCGCTCGTCAAAGTGGTCTTTGGCCCGGCGGCGGGCGGCGGCCCCCATCTCTCGCGCCCGGGCCATGTCGCCGAGCAGGCGGCTGATCGCGTGCGCGAGGGCGGGCGGGTCGTGGGGAGGGACGAGGTAGCCCGTCTCCCCGTCAACGATTACCTCCCGCGTCCCGCGCACGTCGGTCCCCACCGCTGCCTTGCCCATCGCCGCTGCCTCCATCAGCACGCGGGGGATTCCCTCGGCGTAGGAAGCCAGCACGACCGCATCCGTCGCCGCGATCAGCTCCCGCACGTCATCCCGCCGTCCCAGGTGCTGCATCGTGCCCTCCAGCCCGTATTGGGCGATCAGTTCCTCTGGGGAGAGGGCGTCTCGCTTGTCGGGCTGGGCCAGGCCGATGGTCAGAAAGCGCAGCGGCGCGCCTTGCTGCTTGAGGAGACGGGCCGCCTCCATATAGTCGTAGTAGCCCTTTAGCCGCACCAGCCGGCCGATCATGCCCACCAGCCGTTCGTTGGCCCCGACGTTCAACGTGCGCCGTACCTGGGCGACTTGCTCCGGGCCCACTTGCTCCGGGTCGAAATAGGTGACGTCGATGCCGTTGCCCAGGTAGCGCATTCGCTCCGGGGAGCAGATGCGCTCGCGAGCGGCCATCTCCATGTCCTCGCGATTCTGGGAAAGCAGGCGGTGACAGAAGCGGGCGGCCAGGCGCTCGATCCAGACAAAGAGGCGCCGTTCGAGCGCGCCCATGTCGTCCCAGATGTGAAATCCATGCACGGTGTGAATCACCACCGGGACGCCAGTCAGCCATGCGGCGAGCCGTCCCAGCAGGCCGGGCTTGACGGTATGGGTGTGCACGACGTCAAATCGCTCCTGGCGGAAATAACGTACCAGCCGGATCAGCGCCTGCAGGTCGGGCAGCGGCGTGTAGCGCGGAGGAAAGGGAATTGCCTTGACGACGACGCCGTTCCTGGTTACCATATCTCCTCTGACAAACTCGCCGGGCGAACTGACGACGTGGATGTCGTATCCCTGCGCTTTCAGGTAGGAAAAATAGTTGCGGCCATGCACCTGCAGGCCGATGTCATGGTTGATGATGTGCGCGACCTTGATCATCTGGCTTCCTTGGCCTCTTGGAGCCGCTGCGGCAGGTCATGCCGCTTGAGGTCCAGCCAGAGGTGCGGGTGCTCCAGCAGGTGCTTTTCGAGCTGGCGGATGCAGGCCTGGAGGTCCTGACGCAGCTCGTCAGGGCGGCAGCCGGGGGTGGGCAGCGCCAGAGGCTCGACGACCAATCGCATTCCGCCGCCCTCTGCGGGCACGGAGAAGACGGTCACCGGGCTTGCCTGGTGCCGCTTGGCCAGGCGCACACCGCCTGTCTGTACGTAGGCCCGGTGTCCCAGCAGCTGGACCGGCGCCTGGAAGGCGGATTCCGGCTGCCGTTCTTCCTGGGGCAGCATATAGTCCGGCGTGATGTAGAGGCACTCGTTGTCCCGCAGCACGTCGAGCATCTCGCGCTGCACCCCTTGCCGCGGGTCGATGGTCGGGAACTGCTCGCCGATGTGCTGGATCTGGCGGTAGTAGGTGTTGCCCAGGCTGGTGGTGCCGCCTGGCGGCTGCCCGACGTGGGCGATGGCGTGAATGGGATAGCCGCGCGCGGACAGGATCGCGGCTACGATCAGCGGCTGGAGGCCAAAGTGAAAGCCGAGCACCAGTACCGGCTGGCTGCCCGACAGGCAGGCGTCGAGGGCGGCTGTGCCTTCGACCGGCACCAGGTTGGCGATCTCTTGGTGCGAGAGGCGGGGCAGCGCGTTCATGACCATCGCGTTCCAGGCCGTGATCGCCAGCTGGCGGCGAACGTCCTGCTCGATCCGCTCCGGGGAGCGCGAGGGGAAAAACGTCTCCAGGTTGCGGCGGATCGTCGGCGCTGGCGCGGCATTGGTGAAGCACAGCAGGCGCGCCAGGAGCGGGCTGACCCGATAGGAGATGGCAATGTTTTGTGACGCTGGGATGGCCCGCGTCCCCTTCAGCAGTAACGCTGCCAGCAGGTAGGTGGCATCAGTGCGGGATGGCCGCCGGTGGTGTTGGGACATGGTCCCTCGTTATTGCAGGCAAAAAGAGCTGATGCGGGCTGATCCACACTGTCGCGCTGCGGGTCACTGCCTGGTAATGGGGAACGGCGATGCGCGCCTCGTTGGTGATGGTTTGGAACCCACCGGCGACGGCGGTGACGACGTAGGTGACGGTGACCGCCGGGGTCGGGCTGAGGATGCCGGACCAGTACAGTGTCGGGGCCCAGGTGTCGGTGACGATGCCGCCGCTGGCGCTGAGGCTGCCCGGCACGTAGGCCAGTCCCGCCGGAACAGTGTCGGTGAGGTAGATGGTGGGGGACAGGGGGCCGTTGGCATCCCGGACGGCGATGGTGTAGGTGATGCGCTGGCCCGGTTGGACCGAGCGCGGCGCGGCGCTCTTGGAAGACGGGCTCAGGTCTGGCTCGACGGCGGCTGCGGTGACGGTCACGGTGGCGGTGCGGGTGATGGTGTGGTAGCCCGGCGCGGCGATGACGGCGCTGTTGGCGATCACCTGCAGCGGGGGAGCGTCGACGGTGACGGCGTAGGTGATGGTGGCGACGGGGGAGGGGGTCAGGACGCCGCTCCAGTAGAGGACGGGGGCGTTCCCATCGTCGACGATGCCCACCGTGGCGGTGAGGCTGGCGGGGATGTACGATAACCCATCGGGCACCACGTCGGTCATGTCGACCGGGGCATCGAAGGGCGCCGACAGGTCCTGGACGACGATGGTGTAGGTGAGCGTCTCGCCTGGGGCCGGACTGCGCGTCGACGCTGCCTTGTACGATGTGCTGCTCATGTAGAGCGCCCAGGCAGCGTCGATAAAGTTGTCCGGATTGCTGGCAAAGACCAGCGTCGATTGGGAATTGGCATAGTCGTTGGGATGCGAGTTGCCACTCTCGCCCCCGTATTCTGCCCGGAGGCGGTTGGGGTGGTCGGGGTGGTTGTCGGCATAGGCCAAAAAGTCGAACCAATCAAAGACGGCGACATTGTCCAGGCCGGGGTGGGCGGCGTTGTAGCTGTCCAGCCAATCGTTCTTGAGCCAGTCGTTAAAGAGACGCGCCCGGTGTGCCTCCTCGTCGGTGGTTGCATCAACTGGGGCATAGTGGCGGGGCGGCGCGGTGACGGGAATAAATAGTGTCTCTGGGTGGGCGGCCAAGATATCCTCCAGTGGGCGGTAGGTGTACCCGTTGTGAGTGTACGTGTTGCCGGGGCCAGCAGGGTGGCGGTAAACCGCCCGGTAGTTGGCCAGCGTCCGCTCGTAGTCGAACGGGTCTCCGGGTTCTACGCCGTCGCCGGTGACGTTGCTCATTGGGTAGCAGCTTTTGAACATGATGATGCGGTTGAAGCCATCCTCGGTGTCGTGTTCCCGCACGCCCTCCAGGTAGTCGTTGAACCAGAGGATCCAGTGGCACATGTCCGTCGTTTCCCCCGGCACCGGGGCCAGAGAGTCCGGCCGGCCTGCATCCGCTGGCAGGTCGACTCCATAGGTGATGTCGTTGCGCTCGTCGACGTATTCCTTGGCCAGGAGTGCGGCGTGCAGGCTGTTGCCCAGCCAATTCGCACCGCAGGAATGGTGGATGAATACCAGGTCGTCGCTGTCGGGGTGATACCCGTCGCCGGCTAGGGGGGAGGGCAATCTGTCTTGTGCCAAGCTCGTGGATGTCAGTAATAGCAGAATAATAGCCAGCCCGACCCATCGTTTTGCGCACATCAGCTCCTCCTCGTCCGCTTTACCTGACGACACCTTGCCCCTACAACGGCGGACTCTAATGTAGTGTACCTGAGAAGGGTGATGCTGTCAACCAATCTGCCGATCAAAGTGTTACGTCCAGGTTACGATCCAGTTAAATGGGTTGCCATATATGGCAAAGTCTGTTATGCTAAGGGTAATATCAAAAGCGAGGAAAAGCGAATGATGCCAGCGGTGAAGGATCAAATCCGCCAGTTTCTGGCCGAGAATTTTTTGTTCACCGACGACGCCAGCCAATTGGACGACAGCGTTTCCCTGTTGGAGGAGGGGATTGTCGACTCGACCGGCGTTTTGGAGCTGGTCGGATTCATCGAGGAGACGTACGGGTTGCGCGTCGACGACGAAGAGATTGTTCCCGATAACTTTGACTCCATCCAGCGCCTGGCATCGTTCGTGCGCCGGAAACAGGCCGCAGCCGCCTGATTGCGCTGTTGGCGAGGAAAAGCCGATGCTGCGGGTGCACGAATTTCTGACGACCAGCGCCGAGAGGTTTCCGCAAAAGACCGCGCTGGTATGCGGCAGTGCCCGCCACTCGTATGCCGACCTGGAGGCCATGGCCAATCGCCTGGCGCATGCGCTGTTGGAATGCGGTCTCGAGCGCGGCGACCGGGTTGCAATCTTTATGCCCAACAGTGTCGAGAGTGTCGTCGCTATCTTTGCCGTCCTCAAGGCGGGCGGGGTCTTTGTCGTCGTCAACCACGCCACCCGGGCGAACAAGCTGGCCTACATCTTGCGGGACTGTGCTGCCCGTGCGATCGTTGTCGATGGCCGGCGGGCGGGGCAGGTGCTGCGGGCCATGGAGCAAGTACCGTCTCTCCGCTGTGGCATCGTGAAGGGCGCCATCTCCCTGGCTGACGACCGCCTGTTCGACTGGGCGGCGGTACAAGAGCGCTATCCGGCGCAGCGGCCCGCCGTCGCGGTGGCGGCCCAGGACCTGGCTTGCCTGGTCTATACCTCCGGCAGCACCGGCGAGCCCAAGGGGGTGATGGAAGGGCACGACAATGTCGATTTCGTCACCAGCTCGATCATCTCTTACCTGGATAACCAGCCCGAGGATGTCGTGATCGACGTACTGCCCTTCTCCTTCGATTATGGGTTGTACCAGTTGCTGATGACTTTCAAGTTCGGCGGAACGTTGGTGCTGGAAAAGTCGTTTGCCTATCCGGTCACCGTGCTGCAAAAGATCGCGGCGGAGCGGGTGACGGGCCTCCCTGGCGTGCCGACGCTGTTTGCCCTGCTCATGCGCATGGACCTGTCCTGCTACGATTTCTCCTGCCTGCGCTACATCACCAATACTGCCGCCGCGCTGCCCGTGCGCCACATCCAAGAGATCCGGCGCTCGTTCCCGGCGGCGCGGCTCTATTCGATGTATGGCCTGACCGAGTGCAAGCGCACGCTCTACCTGCCGCCGGAGGAGTTGGAGCGCCGTCCCACCTCGGTTGGTATTCCCATCCCCGGCACCGAGGTCTGGATCGAGGGCGAGGACGGGAGCCGTGTTGGCCCTGGCGAGGTGGGGGAATTGGTCGTGCGCGGGCCCCATGTGATGCGGGGGTACTGGAATAGCCCGGAGCTGACTGCGCGGAGTTTCCGCCCCGGCCCGGCTCCTGGTGAGCGCCTGCTCTACACGGGCGACCTGTTCTGGGCGGATGAGGAGGGGTTCTACTATTTTGTCTCTCGCCAGGACGACATCATCAAGAGCCGCGGCGAAAAGGTCGCTCCCAAAGAGATCGAGAACGTCTTGTGCGGCCTGCCGGGCGTCGCGGAAGCGGCGGTCGTCGGCGTTCCCGATCCGCTCCTGGGCGAAGCGATCAAGGCCTTTGTCGTCGCCAGCGACCCGGCACTGACCGAGCAGGATGTCCTCCGGCACTGCCGGCTGCACCTGGAGGACTTGATGGTCCCCCAGCACGTCGAATTTCTGGACGCGCTGCCCAAGATGGCAAGCGGCAAAGTTTTCAAGACAGACTTGGTCTAGCGGGATTGTGTGTGGAATCGTCGGCGTCCTGAACCTGATGGACGAGCGCCCGGTTGAGGAGAACATGTTGCGCCGCATGTTGGGCATGATCCGCCACCGGGGGCCGGATCAATTTGGCATCCTGCTCGACGGCCCGCTGGGGTTGGGTAGCGCCCGCCTGTCGATCATCGATCTCGCCACGGGCCAGCAGCCCATTGGCAACGAGGACGGCGCGCTCTGGATTGTCTGCAACGGGGAGATGTTCAACTATGTCGAGGCGCGGCGCGAGTTGGCCGCGCGCGGGCACCGCTTTGCGACTGCGTCCGACACCGAAGTCATCCTCCATTTGTACGAGGAACACGGCCCGGCTTGCTTGCAGCAGATCAACGGCCAGTTTGCGCTGGCAATCTGGGACCGGCGTGCGCGCACGCTATTTCTGGCCCGGGACCGGCTGGGAATCCGCCCCCTTTACTATACCCTGTGCGACGGTGCGCTGCTCTTTGGCTCCGAGATCAAGGCGCTGTTGGCCGATCCTCGCGTGCCGGCAGCCATCGACCCGGTCGCACTGGATCAGGTCTTGACCTTTTGGTGCCCCCTCGCTCCCCGCACAGCCTTTCGTGGCATCGTCGCCCTGCCGCCCGGCCACAGCCTGCTGCTCGAACCGCTGGCGGGGCAGGGCGAGGTGCCAGCCCCCCAGCGCTATTGGAAGCTGGATTTTGAGGCTGGTCGTCGGGGGAAGGCGGAATGTGCGGCGGAATTGTACGAACTGCTGGTGGATGCTACCCGCGTCCGGCTGCGGGCTGACGTTCCCGTCGCGGCTTACCTCAGCGGCGGCCTCGATTCTTCGACGGTCAGCGCGCTGATCCGCCGCTATACCGGCCGTCACCTGGAGACCTTTGCCGTCACCTTTGACGACCCGGCCTTTGACGAAAGTGCGTTCCAACAGCAGGTCTCGCGTTGGCTCGGTACAAAGCACCACGTGGTTCGCTGCACGGCAGCCAAAGTTGGCCGGGCCCTGCCGGACGCGATATGGCACGCCGAGGTCCCCATCACGCGCACCGCGCCGGTGCCATTGTTCCTGCTTTCCCGCTTGGTGAACCGCGCCGGATTCAAGGTCGTGATGACGGGCGAGGGCGCCGACGAGTTCCTGGGCGGCTACAACATCTACAAAGAGGCGCTGGTGCGCCGCTTTTGGGCCCGCAACCCCGGATCGGAATGGCGGCCGCTGCTGTTGCACAGGCTCTATCCCTACATCGGCCAACTGGGGCGGACCCGCGATTACCTGCACGCTTTCTTTGGCCAGGGGCTGGAGGACGTGGATGCGCCCGACTATTCCCACGCTATCCGCTGGCGCAACACCCGCCGCGCCCGGCGCTTTTTCTCCGCCGAGCTGCGGGCGGAACTGGGTCAGCGGCCCGATCAGCCGGTCGACGAGGTCTCCCTGCCCGACAGCTTTGCGCAATGGGACCTGCTGGCGCGGGCCCAGTACCTGGAGGCGACCATCTTTCTTCCCGGCTATCTACTCAGTTCCCAGGGGGATCGCGTTATGGCTGCTCACGCTGTCGAAGGGCGCATGCCGTTCCTCGACCACCGGCTGGTCGATTTTGCCGCTCGCTTGCCGCCGCAGCTCAAGGTGCGGGGACTGGTGGAGAAATACCTGCTGAAAGAGGTGGCGCGGGAGCTGTTGCCGGAGGAAATCTGGCGCCGGACCAAGCGGCCGTACCGGGCGCCAATCTGGAGCAGTCTTTTTCCCGCGCGAGAGCCGCTCGATTACGTCGCTGAACTGCTCTCGCCACAGCGGGTAGCGGCGTATGGCTATTTTCATCCCGCTGCTGTTCGCGGCCTGGTGACCAAGATCGAGCAGGGGCGGGCGATCAGCGAGAGCGACGACATGGCGCTGGCAGGCATTCTCACCACGCAGTTGGTGCACCAGTTGTTCGTGGGCGATTTTCAACCTCGCCCGCCGCTCGCCGCCCACGACGACGTCAAGATCGTCCGGCCCGGCTTGATAGGCGGTATCGATCAACCGAAGGAGGCAAGATGAACCATCAGCTGGCATTGATTGTCGAAGATGATCAGGATGTTGCCCGGATTTCCGCCGAGGCATTGGCGGCGGCGGGTTTCGAGACCGAGATTGTTCGAGATGGCGCCGCCGCCCTGGCCCGTCTGGCTGTCACCCGGCCGGCGCTGGTCTTGCTGGACCTGAACCTGCCCGGGGTGCACGGGACCGAGGTCTTGCGGCAAATCCGCGCCGACGCGCGGCTGGCTGGCGTGCAGGTCGTCGTCGCAACGGGCGTTTCGCTGGCGCGGGCGGAGCTGGAGGACAAGGCGGACTTTATCCTGATCAAGCCAGTCAGCTACGACCAGCTACATCAATTGGCCGCGCGGTTGATCATCAAGGCTGCGACGGGGTAGAGATGGCGTTTCACCGTCGCGTGCTGCACATTGACCCGGCGGAGGAGACAGAGCGCATTGTCGACCTCCTCGCCAGCGCCGTGTTCGAGACGCTGCGGCGGCGGGGAGGCGTGGTCGGCATCAGCGGTGGGCTCGACTCGTCGGTCGTCCTTGCCCTGGCGGTGCGAGCCCTGGGCGCCGGGCGCGTGCTGGGCGTGCTGCTGCCGGAACGGGAGTCGAGCCCGGACAGCGAGAGGCTGGCCGGCCTGGTTGCCCGTCAGCTCGGCGTCGAGACGGTGCGGGAGGACGTCACCGCCCCGCTGGCCGCCTTTGGCTGCTACCGGCGGCGCGACGCGGCGGTCCGCTCTCTCTTTCCCGAGTACGACGACACTTACCGGGTCAAGATTACCCTGCCGGACAACTTGTTGGAGCAGGAGACGTTGAACGTGTTCCGCGTGACGGTTATCGATGCGCATGGGGGGGAGCAAGCCCGGCGTCTCCGCCCCCAGGACCTGCGCGAGATCGTTGCCGCCTCCAACCTGAAGCAGCGCAGTCGCATGGCGATGCTCTACTACCATGCCGAACGGCGCGATTATGCCGTCATCGGCACGCCGAACAAGAACGAGCACGAGCAAGGATTTTTCGTCAAGTTTGGCGACGGGGCCTACGACGTGGCGCCCATCGTCCACCTCTACAAGACCCAGGTCTACCAGCTGGCCGAATACCTCGACGTTCCGCCCGAGATCCGCCAGCGCGTTCCGACCACCGACACCTACAGCGCACCGGTGACCCAGGAAGAGTTCTTTTTCCGCCTGCCGTTCGAGACGCTGGACCTGCTGTGGTATGCCTGGGAGCACGGTGTGCCAGCGGCAGAGGTCGCCGCGGTGATGGAGCTGACCGTCGAACAGGTGGAGCGGGTCTGGAACGACCTGGCGAGCAAGCGGCGGACGACGTCCTACCTGCGGCAGGCGGCGATCCGGCTGGGGGATGGGGATTAGATTGTGACCGTGAAGAAAGATGGGCTGAGGGAGAACGGCGAGGGAGGCCGTCGGCCGCTGTTTGTCCCCAGTGACTTGCAATACGTCGCCGCCTGGGCGCTGACGGCACCGCTGCACGTGCTGCCGGGCCGCTGGCGGGCTGGGCTGCTGCATCGACTCAGCCGTGTCCTGGGAGCGGCGTGGTACCGGAGTGGACTGGGGGACGTCCAGCGGGTGCGGCGCAACCTGCAGCGGCTTTTCTCCGGCGATGAGGGGCCGGAGGAACTCGAGTCCGAGGTGCGCCGCGCGCTCCGCCTGGCGGCCTGGAACACGATGGTGGTGGACCTCTTGCCCGCGTTGCGGGAGCGCCACGCCGCCAGCCTGCTGCAGATCGAGGGCACTGCGCACCTCGACGCCGCGATCCAGGCCGGCCAGCCGGTGCTGCTGCTGGGGGCCCACTATGGCCCCTTTGCCTACGCTGTCGCCGCCGGGCTGCGGGCGCGCGGCTATCCCGTCACCCAGGTGGGGCGCGCGGCCTGGCCCAAGGCGGCTGGCACCCGCTTCTACCGCCGGGTTTATTGGCCGCGCGTCGAGCGGCTGCTGCGACACCTCGCTGTGCGCGACCTGGAGGTGGAAGGCACTGACGTGCTGCCGGATATGCTGCGGCTGGGCGAGGTACCCCTTTTGCTGCCCGACGAGTACATCGTCTTTCAGCCCGGCGAGCGGCCCGCACCGGATGCCATGCCGCTGCCGTTGTTCAAGTGGATGGTTTATGTGCGGGTCCAGGAGCTGCGGCTGGCAAAGGGGCAAGGGGCCCGCTTGATCGCCGCCCTGCCGCAGCCCACAGGGGATGGACGGCGGATCGTGTTGGCGCCGCTGGCGGCCGGCTCCCCCGAGCAGGAGCTGGCGGCGTTTGTCGCCCGTCTCGAGGAGCGGGTGCGCCTTTCCCCCGGTTTGTGGCGGGACCTGCGCCGGAGCGACCTCTGGGAGCGGCTGCGGCCGCCGGAGGAAGCAACGATATGAACGAGCCAGGGGAAAGGCAGCGGGTCGCTACGCGGGTGGCCAAAAACACCGCCGCTCAGATGGTGGCGATGGGCTCGACCATCGTCTCCAAGCTGCTCATCACCATCGTCATCGCCCGTGTCTTTGGCCCCACCGCCGTCGGCGACTTTGCCTTTGTCATCACCTTTAGCACGCTGTTCACTTTTTTGGCCACTGCCGGGCTGCCGCTCACCCTGATCCGTGAGGTGGCAACTCACCGGGAGCAGGCGCACCGATACGCCGGCGCCAGCCTCGGCATCGCCGGCCTGGCCGGGTTGGGAACGGTGCCGCTCATGTGGGCAATTGCTGCCTTGATGGGCAAGTCGGCCGACATTCAGCTCGCCGTGGTCCTGGCCGGCATCGCCCTGGCCGGAGACGCCCTGGCCCAGGTGCTGATCGGCGTGTTCAATGGGTTCGAGCGCATGGAGTTGGCGGCTGCGGTCACTATCACCCAGGAACTTGCTTTTCTCGTCGTGGGCACGCTGGTGCTGCTGCTGCGCCTGCCTTTCGTGTGGGTATATGCCGTGTACGTGCCCTCTCGCCTGTCGGGCGCGCTGGTGGGACTGGTGATCTACCGGCGGCTGTTCGCCCAGCCCGTCCGCTTGCACTTTGAATGGCCCTTTGTCAAGATGCTGGTTCGGACGGCGCTGCCCTACGCCGCCAACATGGCGCTGGGCCCGGTCTATTTGCGCATCGACGTGGTGATGCTGTCCTTTTTCCAGGGCAGCGCCGAGGTCGGCTTGTACGAGGTAGCCACCAGCATCTTTTACCGCTTTAACGTCTTTGCCCGCATGCTCAACAACGCCCTGATGCCGCTGATGGCGCGCGAGTTCGAGTCGCAGGCCGAGCGCATCCGCACCTACATTCGCGCCGCAGCCCGCTACCAGTTTGTTCTCGGCATTCCGCTCACGGCCTGGTGCGTGCTGTTGGCCGACTGGCTAATCGCTCTGCTTTTTGGCCCATCGTTTACCGGCTCGGTGCTGGTCTTTCGGCTGATGACGCCGTTGATCGTCATCCGTTTCTTTAGCAATACGCTGGCCACGGCGCTGACCGCCGTCAACCGCCAGGCCGCCCGTTCGACCATCATCGCCGCGATGGCGCTGCTCAACATCGGCATGAACCTGTACGCCCTGCCGCGCTACAGCTATCTCGGCGCCGCTGTCACTTCGATCATCACCGAGGTCCTGTTCTACAGCATCGTCTACCTGGTGCTGCGGCGGGACGTGCCGCGCCCCCTGGGCGCCCGGTTCATGCTCAAGCCTATCGCCGCCGGAGCAGGTATGGTGGCAGCGCTCCTGCTGCTGCGGGCTGTCCTCCCGACAAGCTGGGCACTGCCCGAGGGGAACACGGCCGGCGGCAGCCTGGCCTTGTCCTGGCTGGCCAGCGCCCTCCCGCTGTTGGTACTGATGTGCTTCACGGGGCTGATCTACCTGGGGATGCTGTTCGCCCTGGGGACGTTTAACCAGGAGGAGCGCCGGTGGATGCTGCGGGTCTTGCAGCTTTACCGGCTGCTGCCCGTCCAGGCCCGAAATGCCGTCCTGGCCCCACGGCCGCCAGAAACTGAAAAGGAACAATGAAAATGACCCGCTATTCATCCGTCCGTGTATTTGCTAGCTCGTTCACTGTCTGTCTGCGAAAGGCTGGTGAGTTGTGAACCACTCGTTGACGAACCGAGTTTTCGCCCTCGGCCTCGACGGCGCGACGTTCGACCTGATCCGGCCCTGGGCTGCCGAGGGCCGGCTGCCCACGCTGGCCCGCCTGATGGAAGAAGGCTGTTGGGGCACCCTGCGCTCGGTGATCCCGCCGCTGACGATGCCCGCCTGGGCCTCGTTTCTGACCGGTCTCTCGCCAGGCCGGCACGGGCTCTACTCGTTCCTGCGGCGGGAGGAGGACAGCTACAACTTTACCCCCTTTAATGCCAGCTATCTCCGCGCCCCAGGCCTGGGCGAGCTGCTGAGCCGACGCCAGTGCCGCGTGGCGCTGGTCAACATGCCCGCCACCTATCCGACCCAGCCCGTCAATGGCATCGTCGTCACCGGCCTCGAGACGCCCGGTCGTCACAGCCGCTTCACCTACCCCGAGGATTTGGGGCGGACGCTGATCGAGCGCTTTGATTACGAGATCGAACGGTCGGAAAAGTACGAGGCCGGGCGGGAAGAGGCTTTCATCGCCGCTGTGGAGCGGGTGGAGCAGAAACGGCTGCAGGCGGCGTTGTGGTTGCTGAAAGAGTTTGACTGGGATTTGTTTTCCATCGTCTTTCGCGGCACCGACGTCATCGCCCATGCCTTTTGGCGCTTTATGGACCCCGATCATCCGGCCCACGAGCCGGAAAAAGCGGCCGCGTATGGGGATACCATCCTGCGCCACTATCAGTGGATGGACGGAGCTATTGCCGCCGTTATGGCCGGGTTGGACAGCGATACGACGTTGATGTTGATGTCGGATCACGGCTTTGGCGGGCTGTACCGGGACGTCTATGTGGACAATGTATTGGAGCGGGCCGGCCTCATCCGCCTGAAGCAGAGCGTTCCGGCTCGCGTGCGCCAGCTGCTGTTCCGGCTGGGGCTCACGCCGCACAACGCCATGCGCTTGCTTGCGGCCCTGCGGTTGCAGAACCTGGTGCGGCGCATGCTGTCGGGGGAGGCGCGGGCGGTGGTCAAGGCGAGCGTTTCCCTCCAGTCGAGCGTGGACTGGTCGCGCACGCGGGTCTTTTCCCTCGGCGGGGGGCAGCTTTACGTCAACCTGAAAGGGCGCGACCCGCAGGGCGTCGTCGCGCCGGGGCGTGAATTCGAAGCGACCTGCCGGCAGGTCGAGGGGGCGCTGCACGCGCTGCGCGATCCCGGCACCGGCGAGCCGGTCGTCGAGCGGGTCTGGCGCAAGCAGGAGATATACGGCGACAATGTCCTGCCCGATGTGCCTGACCTGTACGTCCAGTGGCGGGGGGACCACTATGTCGACATGGGCGGGATCGGTTTTGGGCACGGCTTTTTCTCTGCGCCCATTCGCGGACGCTCCGGCGGGCATACCATGCGCGGCATCTTTGTGGCGCACGGCCCGGGCATCAAGCGCGGGCAAGAGATCGAGGGCGCCCAGATCGTCGACCTGGCGCCGACGATCATGCACTTGATGGGGCAGCCGGTGCCGTCGGGGCTGGACGGCCGGGTGCTGCAAGAGATATTTGCGGACCACGCCACCCGGCCGGTGGCGTACGAAGAGGTCGCGGTCGAGGGACAGGAACAGCAGGCCTTTGACCGCGACGAGGAGGCCGTCGTCGAGCAGCGGCTGCGGGACCTGGGCTATATTTGACCCTCACGTGGGGGCACGAGCGGGAATGGATAGTCTCCCTCTTGAGTGTTGGTCTAACCGAGCGGCAGAAAATTGCCAACAACACTCAATCGGAGCACTACCCGGGAATGAGCAAACTGTAAATGAGCGCAAGGCTTCAGACCTCGGACTTGGTATTTGTCGGGGCTATGGTTGTGATGTTGGTCCTGCTGCCCCTCGAGCGGATCGCCGGGCCGTTCTCCCTGCGCCTGGTCGACGGGGTGAATGTCTTGCTCATCACCTGGGGGCTGGTGGTGATGTGGCGTGCCAACCAGCGTCTTTACGTCCCGCTCGCCATCCCGCTCTGGACCATCCTGTGCGGCAGCCTGCTGGCTGCGGCGACGAGTGTACGGCTGCAAGACAATGTCGTCGCCCTGGTCCAGGAAGGTTATCTCTTTCTCTGGTTCGTCGTCCTGGCCAACCGGCTGGGCGGACTGCCACGGGAGACGCGCCGCGGCTTGCTCGTGGTCTGGGTGGGGGTGGCGGCGGTCGAGTGTGTGTTGACGGTGATGGGCATGCTGCGGATCGGCCCGGCCTTTCTGTACACTCCCCCCGACCGGGAGACGTTCGACTATACGGGCATCAGCCGCGCTGTGGGCAGCTTTGCCAATTCGAACGCTGCAGCTTCGTTCATTTCTACCTCCTTCTTCGTGCTGCTCAGCCTGCCGCTCCCGATCTGGCTGCGAGGGCTGCTGGGACTGTGGTGCCTGGTCGGCATATTCGCCACCGGCTCCAACGGCGGGCTGCTGACCACCCTCGGCGCGCTGGCGGTCCTGGCTGCGGTCTACTCTGTGCTCCGTCACCGCCGCGCAGCGCTTGTCTGGACGGCGGGGGGAGGGATTTCGGGCGGGCTGGCCGCGCTCGCGTTGTCCCTGACGGGCGGGTCGCTGCGCCGGGCCCTGAACCCCAACGTCAGTGAGGGGCTCTTTCGCAGCAGCCTGGGCCGCATCTACTGGGGGGCCGAGCGGCGAATGGCGATCTTTGCCGCTGTCTTGGACAAGTTTGTCGAGCAGCCGTGGGGCGTGGGGCCCAATACGCTCAGCAACGTCGGCCTCAGCCCTCACAACGACTATCTCGCCTTTCTCGCCGAGCGGGGCCCGCTGGGGCTGGTGGGCTGGCTGGGCCTGGTGGGGACGACGCTGCTGACGGCGCTGCAGACGGCCCGCCGCCAGCTCGACGACCCGGCCCAGGCCTGGTCGACCCTGGCGCTGGGAGCGGGGTTCCTGGCAAATGTGGTCAACGCCATGGCTCACGAGGTTTCGCATTTCCGGTACGTCTGGTTGTTGATGGCATTTCTGTTTGCCGAGCACCTGTCACTAGCAGAGACAAGGGGGCTGGGTGACAAGGAGAACGATGATGAAGACGAATAACATGGATTCCCCCGTCCGCGAGAAGCGGCTTCCTTTCTGCCTGCCCGACGTCGGCGAGGCCGAGATCGAGGAGGTGATCGATACGCTGCGCTCGGGATGGCTGACCACCGGCCCCAAGACAAAAAAGTTCGAACAGGCATTTGCCGCTTACGTCGGCGCGCCGGAAGCGGTGGCGGTGAACTCGTGCACGGGCGGGCTGCACGTCACGCTGGCGGCGTTGGGCATTGGCCCGGGCGACGAAGTGATCGTGCCGACCATGACCTTTGCCGCCACCGCCAACGTCGTCGTCCACGTCGGGGCGACGCCGGTCATGGTCGACGTTGCGCCGGACACCCTCAACGTCGACCCGGCGGCGGTCGAGGCGGCGATCACTCCGCGCACCCGGGCCGTCGTGCCGGTCCATCTCTACGGCCATCCCTGCGCGATGGATCGCATCATGGCCATCGCCGAACGCCACAACCTGTTCGTGGTCGAGGACGCGGCCCATTCCGTGGCCGCCGAGTGGAACGGGCGGCGCGTCGGATCCCTGGGCAACCCGACTGTTTTCAGCTTTTATGCCATCAAGAACATGACCACCGGCGAGGGCGGGATGATTACCGTCGACGACAGCGAGCTGGCCGAGCGTATGCGAGTATGGTTGCTGCACGGCATGAGCCGCGATGCCTGGAAACGCTACGAAGCGACCGGCTCGTGGTATTACGAGATCGTCCTGGCCGGCCTCAAGTACAACATGACCGACGTGCAGGCCGCCATGGGGCTCCATCAACTGGCCCGCTTGGAGGAAATGACCCGCCGCCGCGCTGAGCTGGCGGCGCGGTATACCGAGGCGTTCCGGCTGCTGCCAGAGCTGATCCTGCCGGCCTACCGCGACGGCGTCCGCCACGTCTGGCATCTCTACCCGATCCGCCTGCGCCTGGAGCAACTGACCATCGACCGCAATGCCTTCATCGAGGCGCTCTCGCGGGAGGGAATCGGCACCTCCGTCCACTTTATCCCGCTGCACCGCCATCCCTACTACCGCGACCGCTTCGGCCTGCATCCTGCCGACTTTCCCACCGCCGACGCCGCCTACCAGCAGCTCGTCTCGCTGCCGCTCTACCCGCGCATGAGCGATCAGGACGCCGCGGACGTGGTGGAGGCGGTACGGCGGGTAGTCGGCCGGCATAGGAAATAGGGGGCTATGAGCATTCGCACAATGTTACGGATTTTCTGGAAGTGGGCCTGGCTGGTCGGGCTGTCCGCCTGCCTCGCCGGCGGCTTGACCGTCGCGCTGATGCTGCGCCGCGGCGCCTTTCCCCAATACAGTGCCAACGCGATCGTCGCCGTTGGCGTTGACGCGGCAGAGGACCCATTGCTCCTGGAGCAGGTGCAGGATTTGATCCCTACCTACATCCACATGGTGTCGCTGGACCCGATCACCGCCGCCGTGATCCAGCGCCTCGGCCTGCCGGACGACCCCCAGGAGTTGGGGGAGCGGATCGATGCCCGGTTGATCGGCGACACGCAGTTGCTCGAGATTCGAGTTGCCTATTCCGACCCCGAAACTGCGGCGGCGATTGCCAACGAGGTGGTCCGCCAGCTGATTGCCCAGGCATCTCCGCGGACGCGGCGCTTGATCGTCCCCGTCCAGGCGGCCCAGCCGCCGGATTTGCCCGACCTGGCGGGCGCGCTGCCGGCGGTCGTCGCCTTGATCGCCGGGGCGTCCTTGGCTATTGGCGGGGTCTACCTGGTCGAGTTTTTCCGCCATCCCCTGTACGACAGCCGGGACGTGGAGGAGATGCTGGAGGTTCCTGCCCTGGCAACGCTGCAAGCCCGTTCGGGCCGCTCTTTCCGCCGCCAGGAGCAGGCCGAGGCGGTCAGGTGGTGGGCGCTGGCCGAGGCGGCAGAGCGCCAGTGGGGGCAAGCGCCGGACGAAAACCGCTGGCTGCTGGTCCTGCCGGCCTCTGTTCGCTCCCATTCTGACCACGTGGCGCGGCAGCTGGCTTGCACGTGGACGCAGCGCGGCAAGGACGTGCTCCTGGCCGACGCTGACACGGCCCGCCCCATGCCTGCTCCCGATCCACCAGCCGGCGTTGCCGACCACCTGAGCTTTTTGCCGGCTGGGCAGTTCAGCATCGAGCGCCTGGCCGCCGAGGCCCGTGGCAAGGCGGCCGTGATCGTCATCCGCGCTGCCCCGGCGCTGGACTCGATCCAGACCCAGGCGCTGGCGGCTTGTGCCGGGCAGGTCCTGCTGGTGGTCGATGCCGGGCGGACCACGGCCGCCGAGGCGCAGGAGACCCTCGACTTGTTGCGCGCGAGCAATGTTCCCGTCTGGGGGGCGGTGATCTGCCAGTGATGAGATCCTTGCGGGTGTTCAAGGTAAATCTGTTTTATGGAGCTGCAGGGGCGACCCACGCAGACGCAGGGTTGGCAGGCCAGTCGCCCCTGCAATCTCACCGCTCGCTTTTTCTGTTGCTGTTGATCATCCTGGCGCTTGCTGGCTGCGGAACGGATTTGGCTACCAGAACGGCCCCTTTGAACGCCGGTCCGGCCTCCCCAGTGCCCGAACCCACGCTCGCGCCACCCCCTTCCCAGGCTTTCCCCTACGGCGTCGTCTATGCCGACCCGCAGAGCGCCTGGCAGGAGACGGACCGGCCCGCCATTCGGGAGCGGTTGGAGGCCCTGCGCGCGCTCCACGTCAACGTCGTCGTCCAGACCTTTGACAGCCGTCTCGTCGACAGCGGGGAGGAGGCGCGCTGGTTGATCTATTTGGACGAGGCGGAGCGGGCCGGCATCGGGGTTATCGCCCGCCTCTGGCCGCCCAACGACTGGAACGGCACGTCGTTCGATCTCACCTACGTCGGCCGTTTCCTGCAGGTGGTGGGCGACCATCCGGCCCTGGTTGCTTACGTCGGCCTGCACGAGCCGCAGGAGGATTTCACCAGCGAGCAGCTGCGGGCCTTTTACCGCGGACTGAAAGAGATCGCCCCCCAGGTGCCGATTTTTCACTTTAACAACGATCTCTCCCGCTTTGAGCGCAGTTTGCGCTATCCTGGCCGGGATTTCAGCGACGACATCTGCGACATCTGCGCCGTCTTTTACTATCCCTTTCGCATCGAGAACGGGCAGACGGTCTTTGAGCGGCAGGAACTGTTGGCGGTCGTTTCCGCCAACGCCGAGCTGGTCCACGCCCGCGACCCCGACGCCCAGTTCTGGTTCCTGGGCCAGGCCTTTGCCGACGCCGACAACCCCCACGCCTTTCGCGCGCCGGCGCCGGAGGAGATGCTGGAGCTGGCGCGGATGGTGCTGGATGTGCCGGGGGTCGACGGGTTCCTCTGGTACCCCTACCAGCACGGCGCCTACGATTTGGTCCTGAGCGATCCCGAGATGGCCTCCCAGCGCCAGGCGGTCCGGGAGGCGTACGAGCGGTACGTGGAAAGGGCCCCCTGATCGATTCCGAAGGAGAAGCGACATGAACCGAAACCAAACGCCTGTCAAGACGCGCTATGCCAGTCTGCGCCTTGGCATAGCGCTGATTGCCCCCCTGATGTTGCTGCTCGTGCTGGGGTATCTGCTCACGGCCCGGATTGCGTGGGCAAGTCCGGACACGTACTATGTTTCACCGGCCGGTCACGACGGCAACGACTGCCGCTCGGTGGCCCAGGCCTGCCGCACGGTGCAGGCTGCTATCGACAGGGCCGCCGCCAACGACGAGGTCTATGTGGCGCAGGGGGCCTACACCGACGACGTCGGAACCGTCGTCTGGCTCACCAAGAGCCTGCTCCTCCAGGGGGGATGGAACCTCGGCTTTACCGAAAACGACCCCGTTCTCTACCCCACCCGGCTGGACGCCCGGCAGGGCGGTCCCGTCGTCGTCCTGAGCGGGACGGTGGGCGAGGCGCCCATCACGCCGACCGTCGCGGGGTTTATCATCAGCGGCGGCGATGGCACCGGCGTCTCCGGCTGCATCGGCCTGTCCAGCGCGCCGGCCGGCGGCTGTGGGGGCGGGATCTTTGGCCGCCATGTGGCCCCTCGAATCCTGAACAATGTCATCACCGGCAACGTCGCGACGCGCTCGGGGGTCGGCTACGGCGGGGGCATCTGCCTGGAGGCCGGGGGCGTGACGGGGGTGATCAGCGGCAACATCATTGTCGGCAACGTCGCTGCCATCTCCAGCACGGGGGAAGTCACCGGCTACGGCGGGGGGATCAACCTGCTCGGGGCCCCGGCCATCGTCCAGCACAACGAAATCGTGGGCAACGTGGCGGCGATGGGGGTCGGGTTTGGCGGGGGGATCGCGATCCACCGCTGCGCTGGCACGGTTCTTTCCAACACCGTCCAGGGCAACCGGGCGGGCTTTGCCCCTGCCGAGGCCGCGTTTGGGGCTGGTGGTGGGATTTACGTCTGGCAGTCACGGCCGCCGTTCTCTCCGCAATCGACGATTGGCGGGAACCAGCTGCGCGCCAACGTCGCCAGCATCGGGGGACAGGGAGCTGGCGGGGGCATCGTCCTGTTGAACGCGGAGGCAACCATCGACGGGAACTGGATCGTATCCAACACCTCTGCCATGAGCTCGACCCGGCAGGGAGATGGCGGGGGCATCTTTGCGACCGAAAACGTCACGGCAGTGATCGCGAATAACCACATTCTCGGCAATACCTCTTCCGGCAGCGGGCGGGGGTTTGGCGGCGGGATGCAGTTGGAGGACAGCCAAGTTACCGTCGTGGATAACCGGGTCGCCGGCAACGTCGCCAGCCGGGCGGCGAGCGCCAGCCTGGCCTTTGGCGGGGGCATCAATCTCCTCCGCTGCAGCGGCGTCGTACAGGGCAACCGGGTAGAGGGGAATGCTGCTGCAATCGACCCGGTTGTCTCCGGTTACGGCGGGGGGATCAGCGTCCGCCTCCATCCGGTGGACATTGAGGGGAACATTATCGTCGGCAATACGGCCACCCGCTGGGGCGGGGGAGTGCGGGTCGACCGCGCTACGCCGGTGCGCATCTCGAACAATGTCGTCGTCGATAACGCCGCCCTGGTGCAGGGGGATGGGATCCACGTCAGCGGCAGCGGCCTGTCTCTCGCCTCGGCCTTGATTTCTCACAACACCCTGGTGCACAACAGCGACGGCACGGTCGGCGAAGGGGTTTGTGCCAGCGGCTTTGCTGCCATCTCGATGACCAACAACATTCTGGTCAGCCACACTGTCTCCCTGGTCAACGCTGGGACGCCGCCGACCACGACCTTTGTCGCCGATTCCAACCTGCTGGTTGCCGACGAGGAAACAGCGGTCGGGCCGGTGACGGTCACGCGCCCCCTCGTCGGCGCGCCTGCGTTCGTGGACCCGGGAAACGGCGACTATCACATCCAGCTCGATTCCGCCGCCCGCGATGCGGGCACCAGTAGTTGGGTCGACGCCGATGTCGACGGCGACCCTCGACCCTGCGGCGCGGCCCCCGACGCTGGCGTCGACGAGATCCGCCTCTGGGGGGCAGAACTGGGGCCGGACCGGGTCGGCCTCGCGCCGCCGGGCCAGACGCTTTTTTACCCGCACACGCTGACCAACACCGGCAATTATACCGATACCTTTTCCCTCGCCGCCGCCAGCAGCGAGGGCTGGACGGTGAGCGTCGAGCCGTCGTTGCCGGTCGTGCTGGGCCCTGGGTCGGAGCAGGCAGTGGCGGTGACGGTGACCATTCCCGGCGATGCGCTGAGCGATACCGTCGACACGACGGCGGTGACGGCGACCTCGCAATCGGATGGGGCGGCCTATGACGTCGTCTTGGACCGCACGACGGTGCAGCGGGTGGTCGGCGTCGAGTTTGCAGCGGACGCCAGCGACAGCGGGCTTCCCGGGTCGGACGTCGATTACGTCCACTTTCTGACCAACACCGGCAACAGTACGGACACCTTTGACGTCACCCCGGTCAGCAGCCAGGGGTGGATTGTGACCATATCGCCGTCCCCTGTCGTCCAGGTAGGGCCTGGGGCGATGCAGGTGGTCACGGTGACGGTGGGTATCCCCGGCGACGCGCTCAGCGGCACGGTCGACAGCGCTGCCGTGACCGCGCTCTCCCGGGCCGACGGGAATACGTCCGCCAGCCTGGTGGATACGACGGTTGTCAATTTGCTCCATGCGCCGCCGGACCTGGTCCCGCTGGAAGGTTTTTCAATTGCCGATCCTGGCTGTCTCGTCGTCTTTACCCATACCCTGTTCAACAACTCGAACGTGGTCGGGAGCTTTGCCCTCGCGGCCCGCTCTCCGCACGGATGGCCCATTGCGGTTTCCGCCGCTCCGCCCGTCCCTGCTTTTGGTGCGGCGACGGTGGCGCTGTCGGTCACAGTGCCGGGAGATGCCCCGGGGGGGCTCGGCGACACGACGGTGCTCACCGCCAGCGGTGCGGGGGGAATCGCCGTGGCGCTGGATACCGTTCGGGTGCGGGGCGTGGCAGGGGTCTCGCTGGCCCCCGACCATGACGTCGACGCCGTGGTGGGGGAGACGGTCCGGCTGGCCCACACCCTTGCCAACCTGGGCAATATCACCGACACTTTTGCCGTTTTTGCCGCCAGCGACCGCGGCTGGCCGGTGGTCAGCCGTCCGGCCAGCGTAATCCTGCCGGCGGGTGGTGCAGCTACTGTCTGGGTGACTATCACCGTGCCGGGGAGCACTCTCGGCTTGACCGATACGACCGTGGTCAGCGCCGCCTCGCAGGCGCAGCCGGACGTGGTCGATACGGCGCGGGATGTGGTGGCAGTTACGTTATGCCGGCTCTATCTGCCCTTGATGAGGAGGAATTGATGAAAGACCGACCGGGTTGTCTATCTGGCCTGCTCAAGCTGGCCTTTCTCAACTGGATTTTCGACTGGCTGCAGGAGCGATTTGGGTTTGGCCGCGGACTCTCCTGTACCGGCTGTGGCTGCGGCATGATCCTGTTGATCCTGTTTATCGTCCTTTCGTGCCTGGTCATCACCGGCACGAATTGGGCTCAATTGGGGTTCTAGTTACTCGAACAAGTAGGGGAGGGGAGGCGGTTTGGCGCAGCGCTATGTCGTGGTTGGCACGTCTGGGTCGGGCAAGACCACCCTGGCGCGGGAAATTTCCGTCGCGCTAGATATACCCCACGTGGAACTGGATGCGCTCCATTGGGGGCCTGACTGGACGCCGGTTCCCTTTGACGTTTTTCGGGCGCGCACGGCGGAAGCGTTGTCGGGAGAAGCCTGGTCGGTCGACGGCAATTACAGCAAGGTGCGCGGCCTGGTCTGGGGCCGTGCCGACACGCTGGTCTGGCTCGATTATCCCTTGCCCATCGTCCTGGCGCGGGTGGTCCGGCGCACCGTCAGCCGCTCCCTGACCGGTGAAGAGCTGTGGAGCGGCAACCGCGAGTCATTGCGCCGGGCGCTCTTTGACCGGGATTCAATTCTTCTCTGGGTGCTGCAGACGTATTGGCGACGCCGGCAGGAGTATCCGATTTTGCTGGCTCAACCCGAGTACGTTCACTTGGGTGTCGTTTGTTTGCGCTCGCCCCGCGCGGCGCGGGCCTGGCTGGCGGGCTTGCGGCCGCCTCAGACCCAGCTACCGAACTCTTCCTGAATGCCGTGTGCCTTTTGCAGCTCTTGAAACTCGGTCACTGCTGCCTTGTGTCTGCCATTGCAAGAGTTGACGTGAATCATCCCCCCCATCATGCGATAACCAGCCACCCGGGTGCGGATTTGTTGCACGAGTGCATCCTCCTCCAGGCTTTCGACCATATTCAGCGGGATGACCACGCCCGTCCGTCGCCAGCCAGGCTGATTCATCTCTCCTCTCTCGGCCTCGATTATCAGGCTTGCCTTGCCTGACGCGGGGTGGACGGTCCATTTCTCTTGCGGTATCTTTTCCGACAGCACCTTTTGCAGCCATTCTGCCCGCGCCTGGAGCAGGGTCAGTTCTTCACTCATTTCCGAGCCTCCTTGCTATGCCTCCCTGACAATACCCGTCAATTCTTGTAGCTTGCAAATCTCGTAGCGGATGGTGATCCCGGGCTCCCGCGCTTTTCCCTTCGGGTTGAACCAACACGTATCGATCCCGTATTCACTGCCCCCGCGCATGTCCGAGGTCAGGCTGTCTCCCACGATCAGCACTTTTCCCTTCTCTGGATGTCCCATCTTTTCGAATGCTGCGTCAAAAATCCGGCCGTCCGGTTTTGACGCCCCAACTTCCTCCGAGATGACCACGGCGGCAAAGTATTGCTTGATGGTCGATTTTGCCAGCCGCGAGCGCTGTACCCTGGCCAGTCCATTGGTGATGAGCACCAAACCGACCGTTCCATGCAACGATCTCACCACCTCTTCTGCTCCTTCGAAGAGGTCGGCGACCCCACCCAGGTTCTTTAGATACTGCTCGCTGAACCGGCCGGCATCCAATGTTGCGCCGACCGCCTCGAGCAGTTGTTCGAACCGCTGTACCTTCAGGCGCTCCTGGGCAATCTTGCCCTGTTCGAAATCTAGCCACAGCTGCCCGTTGATTTGCCGGTAGACCTCGACGTACTGCTGTTGGAAGGGATGTCCCGACTCGGTAAAAGTTTGGGCCAGAGCTTTTGTCTCGGCTCGGTCGTAATCGAACAAGGTTCCATCGGCGTCGAGCAGCAGCCACTTGTACTTCATCTCCAGTATTGTAGCAAATTTTGAGTGCAATGTCCAGCCCGTGGTGGGTGCATTGCAGTCTGGGGGCAGCTTAGCGAATGGACGGGAGTTATACTCCCGTCCATTCGCTGCGTATTTGCTACGAAATCCCTGGCCCCGGCGCTGCTTGACATGTGTAAAGAAATTTGGTATAATATATCAAATCGATATATACGTAAATCGAGATATCTGTGCGGCGGGCTTTGACGGTCCGCGCCGTGGGGTTGTATATAGGGCGATTTGCCCTTGGAGGTGCATGTAGGGAAGCTTTTTAACCCGATGTTCCACACAAACCCAATCTGATTTTATCAGACCCGGTTGTTGCCGCAGCGCGTCGCGTAGATGCAGGCCAACCGGGTCTGTTGTGTTGTTACGCAGAGTTGTCAAGGAGGTCGAGTCGTGAAAGTTACACCATCTGTGAAGCGGCGTTGTCCCAAGTGCAAGATCGTCAAGCGCAAAGGTACGGTCTATGTGATCTGCAAGAATCCCAAGCACAAGCAGCGACAAGGGTAATTGCCAGATAAGAGGAGCGCGTAGAGTGAAAGGAATTGCACAACGAGAGAGCGAGGCGACGACGGATCGTCGTCGCCTGGCCATGTTGATTCGGAGCGAGTACGACTATGATCGCCCGCGACGCGATCAAGTGCGCGAGGCGGTTGTCCTGGCTGTGGGGGAAAAGGACCTGCTGGTTGACCTGGGGGCAAAACGCGATGGCTTTGTCCCTCCCCAAGACCTGGAACTGGTGGACGAGGCCTACCTGGCCGATTTGCAGGTGGGCGATCGAATACCGGTTGTGATTATGAAGGGACGTGGCCCTGAGGGAATCAGGGTTTCCCTCAATCTGGGCTTGAAGAAGCAAGACTGGCTGCGAGCCCAGGACTTTTTGGACAGCGGCGAGATCTGGGAGGGCAAAGTGACGGAATTGAACCGCGGTGGAGTGATCGTCCCCTTTGGGCAGATCCGTGGTTTTGTCCCCAACTCCCACCTGACCTCAATCCCCAGGAACCTGAGAGGCAGCAAGCTGCACGATGTGAAGGCCAGGCTGATGGGCAAAACGCTGTCGTTGCTCGTGATTGAGGTAGACCAGCGTCGGCGGCGTCTCATTCTATCCCAGCGCATGGCGAGCAACCGCCTGCGCCAGCAACTGCTAAAGGAACTGCGGGAGGGCGACGTGCGAACCGGCGTTGTGGCCAGCATCGTCGATTTTGGCGCCTTTGTGGACCTCAATGGTATGGACGGCCTGATCCACATCTCGGAATTGGACCATCAGCACGTCGATCATCCCAGCAAAGTGCTGAACGTAGGCGACGAAGTGGAGGTCTATGTGTTGAACATAGATCGGGAACGGAAACGCATTGGACTGAGCCGCAAACGGCTGATGCCTAATCCCTGGGATGTCGTGACCGAGGAGTTGAGCGTTGGCCAGGCTGTCGAAGGGAAAGTGGTGAGCGTCGTGGAATTCGGCGCCTTTGTGAACCTGGGCAAGGGGATCGAGGGTCTGGTCCACGTGTCGAACATGCCGTACGAGCAGTTCAGCCTCGTCGAGTTGGAGGTTGGGTCGCTCGTCGAGGTGCAGGTATTGTCGATCGATGACGATCGCCGGCAGATTGCGCTCAAGTTGCAAAAAATCCTGGAGCCGGTGTCGTCCGAGCAGGCGCTGGCGTGAAACTGTACAACCAGGTTGCGGCCATTCGCGGTCGATGAGTGATATCGGGCAAGGAGGTGAGGACGTGGGATCAGATCGAAAATGGCGTAAAAGAAAGATGAAAAAGCACAAGCATCGCAAGAAGCTGAAAAGGACGCGCTGGGACCGGCGCAGGCAGAAAAAGTAGCATCTCGCAGCAGCAGTTGCAAAATCAGCGCAGCAGCGTCGGTGTTTTGAAAAAGGAGCAAGATGATGGACGAACGAATACATGGAAAAATCAAGTGGTTCAACCATACCAAGCGGTATGGCTTCATCCAGCGCGATGACGGAAAACCGGATGCTTTTGTGCACCGGAACGACTTTCGCGATCAACAGGATATCTATTGGCTAAACGAGGGAGACAGGGTGGATTTTGATGTCGTACAGGCAGCCAAGGGCCCCAGGGCTTCGGACGTCGTGGTGTTACCCGCTGCGTAAGGAGCAATAAGGTGAGAGGACGGGAGGTAATCAAGCGCTACAAGGCGGGTGAGCGGGACTTTTCCCGCGTCAGCATGCACGCGGTTGACCTGGAAGGTGTCGACCTGCAAGGTGCGGATCTGAGCTGGGTCTTGTTACGACGGTCCAACTTGAGAGAAACAAATCTGGAGGGAGTCAACCTGATGGGGGGCGATCTGTTGGGGGCCGACTTGCACGAAGCGAATCTGAAGGAAGCCGACCTCCGTGGGGCAAACCTGTACGACGCAAACGTGACTACTGCACAACTTGCTCAGGCTGCGTCCATCAAGGGGGCGATCATGCCGGATGGTACGCGGCATGAGTAACATGCGAGGCAATGCACTGTCGTGACGGCATCCTCCCCAGGCGCACGCTCATCCGGTAGAGTGCGGTCATCAGTACCCCTCCGACCAGCATCGCGGCAAAGTTGATCCAGGCGATCGCCTTACTCTTCCCATCCGGCAGTTTTCAAGGCCAGCATTGCCCCTAACAGGGCATGGCCCTGTTCCAGCCCAAACGCTTCGTCGACGAGCAGGCGGGTCACCGTCCCCTTTTGCTCAAAGCCGGGCAGGCTGGCGACCACGCGCTCAAAGTCGGCAACTTGATTGGCGGCATAGTCCATGTACCCGCCTTTGCTCGCCCCCAGGTCCCAGGCGACGTCAATCGACGGGCCTCTCTTGCCCTTTGGCGCTGCCAGCACGACCAGGTTGAAGCGGTGGGATTGAATCCCGGCCTCGCCAAACTGGTGCTCGCGGGTCTGGAACTTGAGGTAGATGCGGCCGGGGCGCATGCACTGGACGATGCCCCCGGCCTGGCCCCAACCGTCGACCAGCAGTGCGTAAAGCTGTTGCACGTGGGGCTCGCACACCAGCAGGGTCTCGTGGATGTTTGCTCGCGTCTTGGGGCCCACCTGGGACTCGAGCTGGGGCAGGCTCGGGCCCCAGACCGGGGGAGGCTCTGGCTCGGGCTCCCGCGCTTTTTTGGCCAGATTGTCCAGGGCGTGCACGAGCTTGCGCGCGCTCTCGCGGGTAAACGTTTCCGTGACCTCAATGTGGACTGTGCTCTCGGTGATCTTGAGCGGACCGATCCGGGAGACTGCTGCCTGGAAACGGTCGACATCTTTGTCGGAGAACATGCCCCGCTTTCGCAGCCCCTCCCAGCCAAGGACGATGATCTGCCGCCCCTTGCCGCTCCCCGGGCGCATGCCGCCCAGGCTGTAAGAGGTGGAACCCACTGCGATCCTGAGCCCAACGCCGCTCGTCCCGGCCTCGACGATATGCCCTGCTTTCTGCCAGCGCTCCATCAGGTAGCTCAGGATTTCTCGCCCGTGCTTGTCGCAGGCGCTCAGCACGGCGATAATGACCCGGGCATCTTGCGGCGTTACCTGGATGTTGGGCAGCTTGGACAGGGGAAGTGGCGCCCGTCGCAGAAATGCCATCAAGGCCGTCTGCAACCATTCGTCATAATGATCGGCTACCATCATGACGGAGCGGATTGCGTCGTCCACTTCCACGTCGTCTAGGCCCCGGATGGGGCGGACCAGGCTGACGTGAACGCTGCCTTCGTAGATGGACAGGCGGGCAGCCATCGTGTCGAGGTGGTTGAGCTCTAGTAGCAGCCGGTAAAAGTTGTGGATTCCTGGCGTGTTGGGTGGGGGCATCTTGAGGATAGGGGCAGAGACGACGAGGTAGTGGACCCCCGGTTGCCACTCGACCAGGCCGGCAACGCCGATGACCGAGCCTAGAAAGATGTGCCGCCAGCCGCCGCGGCTGGTCAGTTCTGCCGGGTCCATGCCGTAGCTGCGGAGCACGTCGTCGATGAGGGCGTACGCGACGTCGGGGGTCATTTTGGCTGCTTTCTTTTGCCAGGGCAAGTGTCTGGCTGTGTCAAGCGTCCGTATCCGTCCGTTGCCGCCATTTCCGCCATTCCCGTCGTTTGCCATATCATCCTCCTGTTCTATTTAGGGCTGGGTTGATGGTACACCAAACCGGCTGAGGAGGCAAATTGGCTGAGTGGAGCGCGAATGGCAGGGGCGCTTTCTGACCCGTCCCGGGCTTGTCACGGGAAGCATCCCTACAGGGCGTTTGCTTTGAAATCCCAAACTGGCGCTCCACTAGCAGTACAGACAGATTTGAGTATAATTTGCTTGTAATTTCGCTTAATGGCCGCAAGGAGAAACAAGAAATGGATGAAAAAAGAGCTTGGATCTGGGTTTGTTTGGCCGTGGCGACGCTGTTCCTGACCGGGCTGGCCTGCGGACGGCAGGATGCTGGTCCGACGGCGACGCCGATCGTCTATGTCGCCACGCCGACGCCGGGCGGGGCAGGCGCGCCGCCGACGCTGGCCCCTACCACGCCGCCCGAGCCGACGTCGACCTCGGTGCCCGGCAGCTGTACCACCGCCATGCAGTTTGTCGCCGACGTCAGTATACCGGACGGAACGACCGTCGCGGCCGGGGAGACGTTCGTCAAGACCTGGCGGGTGCGCAACAGCGGCACCTGTGACTGGAGCGGCTACCACCTGGTCTTTGATCACGGCGAGCCGATGGGTACGCTGGAACTTGTGATCCCCGACATGCCGGCCGGCGAAGAGTTCGATCTATCGATCGAGATGACGTCTCCGGGCGGGGCGGGCCACTACCGCGGCTACTGGCGCGTCGAGTCGGCTGAAGGAGCCAACCTGGGCGCGCTCTACTGCGACATTGTCGTGGCGGGTGCCGAAGGGCCGACCGAGGAGCCGACCGAAGAGGTGACCGAGGAGCCGAGCGAGGAACCGACGGAAGAACCGACCGTGGTTGCCCCCCCTGCTAACCTGCGCCTGGAAACGTGGGGCCTGGACAGCATGACCTTTGCCTGGGACGATGCTGCCGGGGAGACGGGCTATATCTTGATGATGGGGGCGGAAAGTGCCAGCTTGCCCGCTGACACGACCTCCTACATGTGGGAGAATCCCCCCTGCGGCACGTCGGTGAACGTTACCCTCATTGCCCGGGCCGGCTCGGCCGAGATCGGACGGTTGGATTTGTTTGGCGTCAGCACTCCCCCCTGTGTGCTGCCCAACCTGGTTGTCGTCGAGGCCTACTTCCAGCCCGAAGAGGTGGAAGCGGGCCAGGTCTTTGTGGCGCGCTTTACGGTCAGCAACAACAGCCCGACCGCCACCGGCCCGTTCAGTATCGGGTGGACGTTCCACGCCAATCTGGGCCTGGAACCATGTACCTGGCGCCACGACGGCCTGGCTCCTGGCGAGCAGGCCCAGGGCAGCTGCGAGCGCAGGACGAACGCACCGCCCGGTGGGTACCGCACCGATTTGAGGATCGACGTCAATGAGGAGGTGGGTGAGAGCGACGAGACCGACAACGCGATCAACCTGCCGCTTCGGGTTGTCGAATAGCGGCTTGTTGAGACCGGGCGATTTCAGAATGCAAACAGCTTGAGCAGGCCGTCGCCGTCCTCAAAGCGCAGTGGGTGGCCCTGAGCGGCGCAATCAACTGCCGCGCGGCCCGACCAGCCCGGCCCCCACGGCCAGCCCCTGCATCTCGCGCGTGATCTCCTGGCGGCGGGCATCCTGCACTGCCATCGTCATTTCTTCGACCAGGCGCTCGGTGTTTTTCGTCGCTCCGTCCATGATCTGGTAGCGCGTGGACTGCTCGGCTGCGGCCGAGTCGAGCAGCAGGCCGTAGAGGCCCGTCGCGGCCCACTGCTCGACGATCCGTGCATAGATGCGCAGCGGGTCGGTTTCGATGATCGGCGGCGGCCAGGCTGCACCGGTCGCCGGCGCGGCTTCCAGGCGAGGGGGGATCAGGCGGGTTACCTGCGGCGCATAGCGGCCTGGGCCTTGATAGTGGTTGTGGATGATGTCGACCGCGTCCACCTCGTGGGCCTCGTACTGCATCAGCCAGCGGCGGGCCAGTTCAAAAGCCAACTGCAGCGGGGGGAGGGAGGTGGTGGGGAGCGGCGCGCTCCAGGCCGGCGGATGCCCGTCCCGGCGCAACAGGCGCGCCGCGCGGCTGCCCAAGGCCGCCAGCTCCAGCGGCCCGGCAGCGGGCTGGCTGACCAGGTAGCCCATTGCATATTCGACGACGGCCTCGTTGAAGCGGCCGCAGAGACCGCGCTCGCTGCCCACTACCATAATCACGCGCTGCGCCGGCGGGCGCGCCCGGCGCGGCCGCTGCGCTGCGCCCTGTGCCTGCAGGGTGGGCAGCAGCGGCGGCAGCATGCCGAGTAGCCGATCGCTGTAACGGCGCAGGTTGCTGGCCTGGCGCAGCGCAGCCTGCCAGCTGCCCAGCGAAATCGTGCGCAGCGCACCGAGGATCGGTTCTACAGCACGGATATTGTCCAGGCGTTCCCGCACGCGCTCCAGGTCTTCCACTAATATACCTCCGCGCGCTCCAGCGGCCAGACAAAGACCACCGCGCTACCTAGCTGTTCCTTTCTCGACACGTTGTGTGACAGGGGTAAGGGAAACGCCTCGCTCTCTCCTGTGCTTGCCTCGACGCGAATGTGCGTATGGCAGTTTTGGCGGATGATCCCCAACACCTGGTCCACGTCTCGCTTCTTGGTGGCGATAAAGAGCGTATATTGGGCCTGGCGCAGCATGCCGCCGCGGCTCTCGGTAAACGTCGCCGTAAAGCCAGCGGTAACCAGGGCGTCCAGGACGCCATCGGCTTCGTCTCGCGAGATGACTGCCATCACCATTTTCATGGTTCCTTGCTCCTTTTGTTCCCGTTGCGGCGGTGCCATTGCTGGTGAAAGTCGGCGATGGCCGCCAGCAGTGACGTGTGCAGTTCGTCGGACATTTCGCACGTGCGGTCGAGTTGGTAGCAAAATGCGAGGTGGTTGCGCTCGAGGAAGGTGTACAACTCTTGCTCGTAGCGCGGCACGTCCGCCACGTCCACGTCGTCGAGAAAGCCTTGTGTTGCCGACAGCAGCACGGCGATCTGCTGGTCCAGCGAAAGCGGCTGGTGAGCGGGCTGGCCGAGCGCGGCCTGCAGGCGCTGCCCGCGCCGGATTTGGTGCCGGGTTGCTTCGTCAACGTCCGCGCCAAAGCGGGCAAAAGCGGCAACTTCCTCGTATTGCGCCATCTCCAGGCGCAGCGGGCCTGACACGGCGCGCATGGCGTGTGTCTGCGCTGCGCCGCCGACCCGCGAGACCGAGCGGCCGACGTTGACCGCCGGTTTGATCCCCCGGTTGAAAAGCGCGCTGTCGAGCACGATCTGGCCGTCGGTGATCGAGATCAGGTTGGTGGGGATGTAGGCCGACACGTTGCCGCGCTGCGTTTCGATGATCGGCAGCGCGGTCAGCGAGCCCCCGCCAGACGCCTCGTTTAGCTTGCATGCCCGCTCCAGCAGCCGGGCGTGCAGGTAAAAGATGTCGCCAGGATAGGCCTCGCGCCCCGGCGTCCGGCGTAGCAGGAGGCTCAACTCGCGGTAGGCGTCAGCGTGCTTGGTCAGATCGTCATAGACGATCATCACGTCCCGCCCCTCCCGGGTCAGAAACTCGGCCATCGTGCAGCCGGCGTAGGGCGCCAGGTAGCGCAGCGCAGGCGGGTCGTTGGGACTGGCCATCACGACGATCGTGTGTGCCAGCGCCTCGTTGCGGCGCAGCGTTTCGATCACGGCGAGGACGGTCGATTTTTTCTGGCCGACGGCGACATAGACACATGCGACCCCGCTGTCACGCTGGCTGAGAATGGCGTCGACAGCCATCGTCGTCTTGCCGCTCTGCCGGTCGCCGAGGATCAGCTCGCGCTGCCCGCGGCCAATCGGCACCAGCGCATCAATCACCTTGGAGCCGGTGTGCAGCGGTTCGTTGACCGGTGTACGACTGACGATGCCCGGTGCTTCTTGCTCCAGGTAGTCAAATGCAGCCGCCTCGACTGACCCGCGGTTGTCCAGGGGCCTGCCCAGCGGGTTGACCACCCGTCCCAGCAGCAGGTGGCCTACCGGCACTTGCAGGCGCTCCCCGGTGGCTACCACCAGGTCGCCGCCCTGGATGCCCTCCTCGCTGTCGAGCAAGATCACGTCGACCTGGGTGTGGTCGAGGTTGAGCACCATTCCCTGGGCGCCGGTGGGGAAAGTGACCAGCTCCTCGGTGCGCGCGCGGGGCAGGCCGGAGAGCGTCGCGACCCCCTCGCCGATGTGCTGCACCGTACCGACGTCGAGAAGGCGCACGCCTGGTTCGATCTGCTGCACCTGGCGGCGCAGCTCGTCCGACAGGTAGTTGATGGTGAAGCGGGCGCGATGTAGACCGGGGAGCGCGGCGATGGTGCGGCTGAGGTGGCGAACCAGGTCGGCCGCCGGGAGGCGGCCCTGGCGGTCGATGCCCTCTGTCTGCTCGTGCAGCTCGCGCAGCAGCAGGGCGACGTCGGGTCGCCGGGAGCGTTCAGGCATTGGCTATCCGTTCCTTGAGTGCCTGGAGCACGCTCTCGCGCAGCTCGGCCATTCGCCCGCCGATCGAGTTGTCGACGAGCATGTCGCCCAGGCGGACGCGGGCCCCGGCCACCAGCTTGGGATCGATCTCGAGCTCCAGGTTTACGTGATGATCGGCCAGCGCGGTAAAAGTCCGCGCCAGCTGGCCTTGCTGCTCCGGCGAGAGGGGGAGCACGGTGGTCACGTAGGCTATCGGGGTTCGCTCGCCCATCGAGCGGCGGAACGCCTCCACGCGCTGGATCTCGCCGCGCCCCAGCTCCCAGATTCTCTCGTTGATCTGCTCGATCAGCGCCTTGTGCAGGTCGGGGGGGACGGTGCGCGTCACCAGTTGCCCGCTGATTTCCAGTATGGCATCCAATAACACCTGGTAAAAGCTGTCCATTTCCTGTTGTTGCAGGCGGATGGCATCGCTGTGGGCCTCGACCAGGACGCGCTCGGCCTCGGCGCGGGCGGCCTGCAAAAGATCGGCGTGCTCCAGATCCGCGTTTTTGTACGCCTGGGCCAGGATCGCATTTACTTCCTGGTCCAGGTTGGACAGGCGCGCTTCCAGCTCCTCGCGCATGCGGATGGCCTCCAGGCGCTCTTGCTCGACCTCTTGCATGATCCGCTCCTTCTCTGCCGCCCGTTCTTGTACCTTTTTCATGACCGGACGGAAGAGGAGGTAGTACAGCAGAATGCTCAGGACGATGAAATTAAAGAGCTCGAAGAGAATTGTGGCGGCATCCAAATCCAGCATCGCTGACCCCTAGAAGAAACGGTCGAGCAGCGGGTTGGCAAAGATGAGGATCAGGATAATCAGCAGCACGTAAATTGCCGTCGATTCGAGCAGGGCCATGGCAATCAGCAGCGTCGTGCGCAGGTTGCCGGCGACCTCGGGCTGGCGTGTCATGCCCTCCAGCGCCCGCACCACTGCCCGTCCCTCGGCCAGGGCCGGGGTAATCGTTCCCACGACAATGCTGACGCCAGCGACGAGGATGGTTACGATGGTGACCAAAGTGCCTGGGTCCATTTCTGTCATTCTGTTAACTCCCTTCTGGTATGTTCGATTTTTGTAACTGCTCAGCCGGTCGCCCCTGGACGCCCTCCCGAGCCCGGAAAGGGGAAGGATGTGGGTGTCACGGGCGGCAAAGCCGCCCGTGACACCCACATTTTCCCTCCTTCTCCAGCGCGGCAGGGCATCCGGGCAGGCGGCCTGAGCAGTTACCGATTTTTAGCAACTTTACTGTTCGTCCCGTTCAACCGCCTTGATGGCAGCGGCGATATATACCGCGGCGAGCGCGGTGAAAATATAGGCTTGCAGGAGGCCGGTGAACATGCTAAAGCCGACCAGCGGCAACGGCACCAGGAGCGGTACCAGGGCAAAGATGACCGCGACAATCATCTCTGTGCTGATGATATTGCCAAAAAGGCGCAAGGTGAGTGACAGGGTACGACTCAGCTGGCCAATGATCTCTAGGGGCAGAACATAGATTGGCGAGGCCAGCTCTTTCAGATAGCCGCGCAGCCCGTACGAGCGGATGCCGAAATAGTGAACGGAGAAAAAGACGGCCAGGGCCAAGGCCAGCGGCGTGTTGATGTCACGCGTCGGTGAGACGAGAAAGGGGATGACGCCGACGAGGTTGGCCGCGGCAATAAAGATGGCCATGGCGCCGAGAAAGGGCAGGTAGGTGGCAGCGGGACGGTTCATCACGCTGGAGACGAGATCGTTCAGGAAATCAGCCAGCATCTCGAGCGCCATTGGCCGCCGGCGGCCAACGATCGCTGCTACGACGACGATCAGCGCCATCATCGCCCACGTCGAGACGACCGTGTCCCGCACCGGGATGCCGAAAAGGGTAAAGGCTACTTGTGGGAAAATGTCGTCCACGAGAACTCTCCTGAACCGAACCATGCGACGCCAAGCGAACGGGCCAGCCACAGGCCCAGGAAGGCGGACAGCCCCGGCAGGATGCCGCGCTGCAGCGCCAGGCTCAGCACCAGGGCGGCCAGTCCCCAGCGCAGCACGGCTCCGCCCCACACTAGGGCCCTGGCGCGCCAGTGGCCTGTCTGCGGGTCCAGCCGCCGGACAGTCCAGGCCAGGTGCAGCAGGTTGGCCGCGCCAGCGGCCAGTCCTACCCATAGCCATACGATCACTGCAGCTCGTCTTCCTCCTCTTTCTTTGCCTCCGTCAGCGCCTGGTCTCGCTGCGCGACGCGGTGAATAAAGCGGCCAATGTTGTAAAAGCCGATGCCGATGCCGCCCATCAGCAGCCCAATGGTGAAAATGTACCGCGTCCCGAGCCAGCGGTCAACGTAGTAGCCCAGCAGCACGCCGCCAAAGATGGGCAGGGCCAGGTCCCAGCCGAGCGACATGGCCGACAGCCCTTCGCGTAGCAAAAAGCCCCACGTGTTGGTCTCATCCTTTTTGCTCATCACTGCTTCCTGCTGCCCGCGCCCGCTGGTCAGACAGCAACTCGCCGGCTAGCCGCCGGAAGCGCTCCGGAGCCTGGCTCTCTATCGCCGTCGGCAGGGCGGTTCGGGGTGCGGTGAAAATTGTTACGCCCTGCTGGTCGATCTGCAGGATGCCGGCCTCCAGCTCGAGAGCGTGTTCCCCTGCCGCATCGCCGTACGTCACCGGAGCGGTCACCGTTTCCGCCAGCAACGGCGCATGGCCAGGATAGATGCTGATCCCGCCGCCGTCCGCCAGTTGAACCTGCACCCGGGCAACCCCGGCTACTTCCAACACCGTCTCGGCTGGGGTCAGTACGGCCAGGCGAAGTGGCTCAATCATCGGGCGCACCTTCGGCCTGCAGGCGAGCTCCCTTTTCCGCTGCCTCCTCGATCGTGCCGACCATGTAAAACGCCTGTTCGGGCAGGTGGTCGTGCTGGCCGGACAGAATCTCGCCAAAGCCGTGCAGCGTCTCGTCCAGGCTGACGTAGCGGCCCGGAAGGGAGGTAAACGTCTCGGAGACGAAAAATGGCTGGGTGAGAAAACGCTGAATGCGCCGCGCCCGGTTGACCGCCAGGCGATCCTCCTCGCCGAGCTCTTCGATGCCCAGGATGGCGATGACATCTTGCAGCTCCCGGTAGCGGGCCAGCAGTATGCGCACCTCGTTGGCAATGCGATAGTGCTCCGCGCCAACCTTGTCGGGGGTGAGCAGGGAGCTGCTCGACTCGAGCGGGTCGACGGCGGGATAGATGCCCAGGCTGACCTGGCGGCGCGAGAGGATGGTCATCGAGTCCAGGTGGGCGAACGTGGCTACGACGGCCGGGTCGGTCAGGTCGTCGGCAGGGACATAGACTGCCTGGACCGATGTAACGCTGCCCTGCTGCGTGGTGGTGATGCGCTCTTGCAGGTCGGCCATCTCGCTGTTCAGCGTGGGCTGGTAGCCTACAGCACTGGGCAGGCGGCCCAGAAGCGCTGAAACCTCAGCACCGGCCTGGATGTAGCGAAAGACGTTGTCGATAAAGAGCAGCACCTGCCGCCGCTCGTGATCGCGAAAGTACTCGGCCATGGTCAGCGCGGTGAGCGGCAGGCGCAACCGCGCCCCGGCCGGCTCGTTCATCTGCCCAAAGACCAGCACCGTGCTTTTCAGCACGCCGCTCTCCTTCATCTCCAGCCACAAGTCGTTTCCCTCGCGGCTGCGCTCGCCGACCCCGGCAAAAAGGACGATCCCCGAGTGCTTGCGGATCGTGTGGCGCATCAGCTCCAGCATGAGCATTGTTTTGCCGACCCCGGCCCCGCCAAAAAGACCGATCTTGCCGCCGCGCGGGTAGGGGGTGAGCAGGTCGAGCGCCTTGATGCCGGTGACAAAGGGCTCTGTCACCATGCGCTGTTCGCCCAGCGGCGGTGAGGCGGCATGGATGCTGTGCAATTCGCTCTTTTCCAGCGCGGGTTGATCGTCAATCGGCTGCCCCAGCACGTTGAACATGCGGCCCAGCGTAGCCGGCCCCACCGGGACGCGGATTGGCTGGCCGCTGTCGTGCACCGCCAGCCCGCGCCGCAGCCCGGCCGTGTTGCCCATCGCAATCGTGCGCACAGTGTAGGGGCTGATGTGTTCCTGGACTTCGACGGTCAGGTCCGGCCCGTCGTCCCGGCGCACCCGCAGTGCATTGTTGATGCCGGGCAGGTCTCCGGAGGGGAATTCCGCATCGACGACAACTCCAGCAACGCGCGTTACAATCCCAACTCTTTCCAAGCCATGCTCCTTCAGTCATCGCTCAGTCCATTGCCCCTGGATGAGCAGCGATCTTGACCGGTAACTGCTCAGGCAAGTCGCCTGGATGCCGCCCTCAATGTTGGAGGGGGGGAAAATTGTCGCCTTGATCGTATAACAGAAAGCCCGTCAGCGTTTCACATCTGGCGAGCGATTTTTGTCCTGCTGCCGTAACTGCTCGGGCTGCCGCCTGAAAGCTCCCCCTTTCCGTGCTTGAGAAGGCGTCGGGGGGGCTGCCGGGCAGTTGCCCGCGACCATCGTCGGCTTTGGCCCGGCAGGCAGCGAGTGCAGTGGCCGGCGCAGTGATGTAGCCGCTGGAAGTATAGCCGAAAGCGACAAAAAAGTCAAAGTGAGGGCCAATTTTGAGTGCATGTCAAGCTCCGGTGGGACGGACACGCCGGTGATGTGCGAAGGAAAAGAGATTTATAGTCCCTATGGACTATTATCCGCAAAAGATAGTCGTTTTGTGCTATAGACAGCGGCGGGCGATTGGGGGATAATAACTCCGGTCGATAGCTGACCGGCGGTCAGTATGCATTCTTGTCGAGTTTTTATTCTCACTAGCCACCCGCTCTTTGCCGAAAGCGTCGAGACCCTGTTGCAGGAACAACCGGGTCTTGAGGTCATTGGGGTGGGTGAGGTATCCCCCGAAACCCTGCTCAGCATCCAAGAGACGGTTCCCGACGTTGTCGTGTTGGGTGCCTCGGGTGAAGACCAGGGTATGTTGGTCTCCCACATCTTTACCGAATTATCCGGCATCAAGGTTGTCGGTCTCAACTTGGACGATAACCGCATCCATATCTATTATCAGCAGACAAAAGTGGGGCGCCAGGTCGAAGACCTGGTCGAGGCCATCCGCCAGCCGCTCGAATGGGGCGGGCATCGACCGGCAACGATGCACATCTTTGCCTTGATCCAGGGCCGATATGGCCAGCGGGTCGTCGAAAATATCCGCAATCATGGGCCACAGGGCTGGGCGATCGAATCGTGGCGGCCGCCAGACTTGCCAGCGGTGCTTGACGATCCAGAGTATTATTTGCCACCCCGCGTTCCGCCATCTGACCTGATCCTTTCTCTTGGCGAGAGCCCTTCGGCTGCGCAGCTGCTGCCCGACATTGCCCGCCGGGCCGGCGCCCATGCGGCGATTGCCCCGGTCGACCATAGCGCGTGGTTGCCGGAGGGGTTGATCCGCCAGTTGCAAGAGTGCCTTGGTCGGATGGGGATCGCTGCGGCTTTTCCGCGCCCTTTTTGTTCCCTTACCGAGGATGGCTACAACCTGCGCCACCAGCGCGTCGCGTATGCCAACCCGTGGATTTCCGAGTTTGCCCGTCACTTTGGCCGCCCGGTTTTCCGGGTGAGCTGCCAGGACGACACGATTCAAGAGGTGGTAATCGAACGGGATTCGGCCTGTGGCTGTGCTCGCTTTGTCGCCGACCGCCTGGTCGGTACTCCGGTCAGCGAGGCGGTTTTTCAGGCCGGAATGTTTCACCACCACTATCCCTGCCTGGCCGGGGTGGCGCAGGAGCGCAGCCTGGGGGATTCCTTGCTCCACCTGGCCGGGCAGTTGACGCGCCAGGCGGTCGAGGTTGAAATTGCTCCCCTGTTGCCCCGCGCGGCTTATCTGGTTCCCGAGGGGCGCAGCGAATTGCCGTAGGCGCCCTGTGTTGCGTGCTAAAGGATTTGATTCACTTATCAAAAAAAGGAGGTTTCACAAATGCCCGTCAAGCGAGTTTATCCAGTTCCAAGCGATATCGAGATCGCCCAGTCTGCCGAGATGTATCCAATTTCCGATGTTGCGCGAAAGCTAGGTCTCAGCGCGGACGACCTCGACTTTTACGGCAAGTGGAAGGCCAAGCTTCATCTCGACCTGATTGAAAAGCTCAAGGATCGCCCGCAAGGCAAGTACATCGACGTGACAGCCATCACGCCAACCCCTCTTGGCGAGGGTAAGTCGACGACGATGGTCGGCTTGACGCAGGCCATGGGGAGCGTGTTGGGCAAAAACGTAATGTGCTGCATCCGCCAGCCCAGCATGGGGCCGACGTTTAACATCAAGGGCGGCGCGGCTGGCGGCGGCTACAGCCAGGTCATCCCCATGGAGGATTTCAACCTCCATTTGACTGGCGATATTCACGCCATTACGGTCGCGCACAACCTGATTGCCGCCGCATTGGATACGCGCATGTACCACGAGAGCCGCCAGTCTGACGACGCACTACGGCGCCGGGGCATCGATCGGCGGCTGGATGTCGATCCTGACACCATCACCTGGAACCGCGTCGTCGACGTCTGCGACCGCTCGATGCGCTCGATCAAGATCGGTTTCAACGACGACAAGCTGGCCGACGGCTCTCCCAGCCCCGTCTTTCCCCGCAAAACCGGCTTTGACATCACCGTCTCCAGCGAGCTGATGGCGATCCTGGCCCTGGCCTCCGACCTGCGCGACCTACGCGAGCGGGTGGGGCGGGTGGTGATCGGCCTCGACAAGAAAGGCCAGCCGGTCAACCTGGAAGACCTCAGGATTGCCGGTGCGGTGACGGTGCTGCTCAAGGATGCGCTGATGCCCAACCTGATGCAGACGCTGGAAGGACAGCCGGCGCTCGTTCACGCCGGACCGTTTGCCAACATTGCCCACGGCAATTCGTCTATCGTCGCCGACAAGATCGCCGTTCGTCTGGCTGACTATGTCGTCACCGAGAGCGGCTTTGGCGCCGACATCGGCATGGAAAAGTTCTTTGACATCAAGTGCCGCTACTCCGGCCTGATTCCCAACGCCGTGGTGTTGGTGGCCACGGTCCGCGCGCTCAAGATGCACGGCGGCGGCCCCAAGGTTACCCCGGGCGCCCCGCTGGATAAGGCGTACACGGAGGAAAACTTGCCGCTGCTCGAAGCTGGCCTGGGCAACCTGGGGGTGCACATCCGGAACGCGCTCAGCTTTGGTATCCCCGTCGTCGTCGCCGTGAACAGCTTTAAGGACGATACCCCGGCAGAGGTCGAGATGGTGCGTGAATACGCGCTCGCCCAGGGTGCCGAGGACTCGGTCGTCAGTACGCACTGGATGAACGGCGGCGATGGCGCGGCCAAGCTGGCCGAGGCCGTGGTCGCGGCCTGCGAAAAGCCCAGCAATTTCGAGTTCCTCTACCCCCTGGATTGGTCGATCAAGGAAAAGATCGCCAAGATCTCGACGGCGATTTATGGCGCCGACGGCGTGGTCTATGAGCCCCTGGCTGAGGAGCAGATCGCGCGTTACGAGCGCGCCGGGTTTGGCAACCTGCCAATCTGTATGGCCAAGACCCATCTCAGCCTGAGCCACGACCCGTCCCTGAAGGGTGTGCCGACGGGCTTTACTGTGCCGGTGCGCGAGGTGCGCGCCAGCGTCGGCGCCGGGTTTATCTATCCGCTGATCGGCAAGATGAGCACCATGCCAGGCCTGGCCACGTATCCGGCCTACATGGATATCGATCTCGACCTGGAAACCGGCAAGATCGTCGGCCTGTTCTAGGTTGGTTAGCCGTCAGGCACGTTGTTGAAAACGAGTCGGCAGTAAATGCGGAATTGTCTGCTGCCTGCCAGGTCACATATCGAAGGAGGTAATGGTAATGGAGAAGGTGGTACTTGACGTACCGACCCTCTGGGCGGATCATCACGTGCTCAAGGTGCGCGAGGCGCTGCTTCCGCTGGAGGGGGTGAAGGATGTATATGCCAGTTCGGCCTGGAAAAAGGTCTTGGTCTCTTATGATCCCGGAAAGGTCAATGTGGCGGCGCTTGAAAAGGCGCTGGCTGACGCCAACTATCCGGTCGGCGAGGGCAAAATGCCCATGTTGGTGCAGCCCACCGAAAAGCGCCGCGATCCGGCCTGGGCGGAGATGGCCTATCGGGTCACCGAGACCAACAGGGTCGATCTCGAGATGTCGGGCGAGTTCCGACGATACTAATGAGGAGTCTGAGATATGGCAAAGAAAGAACGAACACCTGAAGAGTCCAGCCGGGACGAGGCTGCGATTCGTCTGCTAGAACATGCCTGTGCCATCGAGGTGGAAACCGCTTTTACCCGCGCCGACGCGATCGCTGCCTGCAATATCGGCAGCCAAGGCTTGTGCTGCAAGAATTGCTCTATGGGCCCGTGCCGGCTGGTTGGCAAGACCGTGCGCGGCGTCTGCGGCGCCACGATAGCAACGGTTGCCGCGCGCAACTTTGCCCGCGCCGTGGCGGCAGGTGCGTCGGCTCACTCGGACCATGGCCGTGGCCTGGCGTACACGCTGTTGGAGGCGGCTGAGGGCAAGGCGCCGGACTATGTGGTGCGCGATCCGGTCAAGCTAAACGAGATGGCGCGCTACCTGGGCGTCAAGACTGCTGATCGCAGTATTGAAGAGATTGCCAAGGACGTCGCGCTGGCGTCGCTGACCGAGTTCGGCAAAGTAGAAGGCACAGTGTCCTACTTGAAGCGCGCGCCGGTCAAGCGCCAGAAAATCTGGCAAGAGCAAGGTATCGAGCCCCGCAGCATCGACCGGGAAATCGTCGAGATGCTGCACCGCACCCACATCGGCAACGACCAGGACGCCGAGCACATCCTGGACCAGGCCCTGCGCTGTGCCCTGGGCGATGGATGGGGTGGGTCGATGCTGGCCACGGATCTGAGCGACGTGCTCTTTGGCACGCCCGCTCCCGTACGTTCCGGGGCAAACCTGGGCATCCTGAACAACAACAAGGTCAACATTGTCGTTCACGGTCACGAGCCGACGCTCTCCGAGATGATTGTAGCGGCCTCGCTGGACCCCGAGCTGATCGAGTACGCCAGGAGCAAGGGCGCTGATGGCATCCAGTTGTCCGGCATTTGCTGCACGGCCAACGAAACGCTGATGCGCCAGGGGGTGCCGCTGGCAGGGAACTTTTTGCAGCAAGAGCTGGCAATCCTCACCGGCGCGGTCGAAGCGATGGTGGTGGACATCCAGTGCATCATGCAGGGCATCGTGCCCGTGGCGGAAAGGTACCACACCGAGATCATTACCACCTCGCCCAAGGTCAAGATCACCGGCGCGACGCACATCGAGTTCGAGGAGCACCGGGCGCTCGAGATCGCCAAGGAGATTGTCCGCCGGGCCATCGATCACTTCCCGGAACGCGGGGAGATGATCGTGCCAGACGTACAGGCATCGGTGGTGCCGGGCTTTTCCCACGAGTACATCACCTACGCGTTGGGCGGCTTCTATCGCGGCTCGCTGCGCCCTCTGAACGACGCCATTGCTGCGGGCCGCATCCGCGGCGTGGTGGCCAATATCGGCTGCAACAACGCCCGTGTCTGCCACGACGAGTTGTTCCGCTACGTGGCTACCGAGTTCCTCAAGAATGACGTGCTGTTGGTCGAGACCGGATGCGGGGCCATCGCCAGCGCCAAGCAAGGCTACATGACCCCCGAAGCGGCGCTGGAAGTCGCCGGCCCCGGCCTGCGCGAGGTCTGCGAGACGGTGGGCATCCCGCCGGTGCTGCACCTGGGCTCGTGCGTCGACAACTCGCGTATCCTGACGGTGCTGGCGCAGATGGCGACAGAGGGCGGCCTGGGCCAGGATATTGCGGACATCCCCGCTGTCGGTATGGCGCCCGAGTGGATGAGCGAAAAGGCGATTTCGATTGCCACTTACTGCGTGGCTTCCGGGGCATATGTCATCATGGGCGGCAGTACCGGCCCCGTTTCGGGCAGCGAAGAAGTGCTGCATATCCTGAGCGAGGTCTGGGAGAGCAAGATCGGCGGTCGGCTCGAGTTTGTGGTCGAAGGCGAAGAGATTGTGCGCCGCTCGTTGGAGCACATCGACAAGAAACGCGCTGCGTTGGGCCTGCCCGAGTACGATGCGTCCAAGTGGGGCAAGAGTGGCGACTGGCGCATGCCGGAATTGCTCGAGTTGCCCTTTGAGAAGCAGATCGAAGCGGTCTATGGCGTGAATCGCTGATCGCGATAGCAATTCAAGAAAGAGAGGTTGAACGATATGTCACGATATATAGCTACACGAGCGATCCGCGGCTCCAACGCCCTCGTCGCCGAAGCTGAAGCCCTGTTGAAGCAAGCAGTCGAGGAGAAGGGGGCCGACACACCTGTCGCGTTCCCCAACACGGCCTATTTCCTGCCGGTGACGTTTGGCATGCTCGCCCACGAGGTGAATACCCTGGGCGACCTGGAGTTTTCGCTGGCGCACGCCAAGAAACTGCTGCATCCTCTGCCGGAGGACAACCTGTGGGTGCCCTACCTGGGCGAGACCCTCGACTCGGGCATGGCCACGCTCCTGGCGGCCGAAGCGATCGAGGGCGTCCGCTTTGCCTATGGCGAGGAGCCGACGCTTTATCCCGGTTTGGAACTGGCGGGGAGCACGAGTTATCCCCAGCTGAACGGCACAGGCCACCTCAACGGCCCCATCGACGACATCCAGCTCCGCTCCTGGGGTATCCAGCTGGTAGACGGCCGTATGCCCGGCTTTGCCGCACTCGTCGGCGCGGCGCACTCGAACGAGGCCGCCGTCGCCATCGTCCGCGAGTTGCAGCGGCGCAACATCCTCACTTTCCTCTGCGGCAACACCAACGGCCGTTCGGTCATCGACCAGCTGCACGAGGAAGGGGTAGAGATGGGCTATGATACCTATATCGTCCCCTTTGGCACGGACACCATCTCGGCCATCTACCCCCTGGGCTTTGCCACCCGCTCGGCACTGACCTTTGGCGGCCTCAAGGCCGGCCAGTGGCGCGACATTCTCATCTACAACAAGTTCCGCGTCTTTGCCTTTGTCCTGGCCTTGGGCGAGGTCGACGATCTCAAGTACGCCGCGGCAGCGGGGGCCATTTCCTACGGCTTCCCGACCATCGCCGACACGGTCATCCCCGAGATTCTGCCCACCGGCGTCACCCGCTACGAACACGTCATCTCGATGCCGTGGAACGAGATCGAGGCCGAGACCGAGGAGGAACGGGCGGCCAAGATGGTACAGCGGGCGATCGAGGTGCGCGGGGTCAAGGTCAAGATCACCGAGGTGCCGGTCCCGGTGGCCTACGGCTCCGCCTTTGAGGGCGAGGTTGTGCGCCGCGCCGACATGCGGGCCGAGTTTGGCGGCAAGAACAGCCGCGCCTTCGAGTATCTGCTCATGGCGCCTATGGATGAGGTCGAAGACGGCAAGATCGAGCTCATCGGCCCCGGCCTCGACACGCTCGATGAAGGCGGGTCGATGGACTTGGCTCTCGTCGTCGAGGTAGCCGGGCGCAAGATGCAGGAAGACTTTGAGCCGGTCCTGGAGCGGCAGTTTCACTACTTTATCAACGGCGCTTCCGGCATCCAGCACATCGGCCAGCGCGACATCACCTGGATCCGCATCTCCAAGGCCGCGGCGGAAAAAGGCTTTGACCTCAAGCACTTTGGCGACATTCTCTATGCTCGCTTCCACGCCGACTTTGGCGCGATCGTCGACAAGCTCCAGATCAAGATCATCACCGACCCGGACCTGCACGCCGAGTGGCTGGCCAAGGCCCGCGAGGCCTACGATTTTCGTAACCGCCGCTTGGCCGACCTGACCGACGATGCAGTGGACACGTTCTACTCGTGCATTCTTTGCCAGTCGTTTGCCCCCACCCACGTCTGCGTGGTCAGCCCGCAGCGGTTGGGGCTCTGCGGCGCCTACAACTGGCTCGACTGCAAGGCTTCTTACGAGATCAACCCCACGGGGCCGAATCAGCCGATTCAGAAAGGCCAGTGCCTTGACGACGATAAAGGCTACTTTGCCGGCGTCAACGAGTATGCCAAGATGGCCTCGCAGGGCACGGTGGAAGAGGTGACCATGTACTCGATCATGGAGAACCCCATGACCGCCTGCGGCTGTTTCGAGTGCATCGTTATGGTCATCCCCGAGGCCAACGGCGTGATGGTCGTCAGCCGTGAGGACCCGAGCATGACCCCGGCCGGTATGACGTTTTCCACCCTGGCCGGCATCGCCGGCGGCGGCCTGCAGACCCCGGGTATCATGGGCGTGGGCAAGTTTTACCTGACCAGCCCCAAGTTCGTCTCGGCCGACGGTGGGTTCAAGCGGATTGTTTGGATGTCGTCCTTCCTCAAGGAGACGATGGCCGAGGAATTCAAGCAGGTCGCCGAGCGCGAGGGCGACCCCGACCTGATCGCCAAGATCGCGGACGAAACGATCTGCACCGACGTCGAGGGGTTGCTGGCGTATCTGGAGAGCGTCGGACATCCCGCCTTGACCATGGACATGATGTTCTAAGTGTGTTTCGCTTCACCCTCCCGCAGGTTTCAGCCCTGCGGGAGGGTGAAAGGTAACACGTTTGATTAAGGAGGTAATTTCCTATGACTGTAGAAATCCCTGTGGAGAAATGGTCGGGGAAAGTAATCGAAGTGGCTCTCGGAGCAACGGCGGAGGAAGGCGGCACGCGCACGCATGCGGTGACGGTGGGCGGACAGACAACTCTTCCCTTCCTGCACTTTGAGGGCGCAATCCCCTACCCGCCGCGCATTGCGATCGAGATTTCTGATCAGCGCCCTGGCGACTGGTCGCCGCTTTTGCTTGAGGCCTGGGGAGACGTGGTAAAGGACCCGGCGGCGTGGGCCAAGGCAGCCGAAGAAGCCGGTGCGGAGTTGATTCTCTTGCAGCTCAGCCTGACCAAGGATGGCGATACCCCGGTCACGGTGGCGGATGCCCAGGCGGTGACCCGCCAGGTGCTGGATGCCACCGGGCTGCCGCTCATCGTCTTTGGTCCGGGGCAGGTCGATGCGGACAACGAGCTGCTGGTGGCGGTCGCCGAGGAGGCGTCAGGCGAGCGGCTCTTGCTGGGCATTTGCGAGGAAAAGAACTATCGCACCATCGTTGCTGCCGCGCTGGCCCATAATCACCTGGTCACTGCGCGCACGGCAATGGACGTCAACCTGGCCAAGCAGCTGAACATTCTCATCTCGGACATGGGCCTGCCGCTCAACCGTATTGTGATGGACCCCACCTCGGCGGCCCTGGGGTATGGGATGGAGTATGGCTACTCGGTGATGGAGCGGCTGCGCATCGCGGCCCTGCAGGGTGACAAGATGACCCAGTTGCCGATGCTGGTGACTGTCGGCTATGAGGCCTGGCGACAAAAAGAGTCCAAGGTCGGCGTGGGTGTGCCGGAAGCCTGGGGCGAGTGGGAGGAGCGTGCCATTCTCTGGGAAACGCTCACGACGACGACTTTGATCGAGTCGGGCGCCGATATTGTCATCATGCGCCATCCTGAAGCGGTCCGCCGCGCCAGGGTGTTCATCGATCGGTTGATGGGGAAATAGGAGGAGAAGCGATGGCACTGACAGGGCTTCAGATTTACAAGTTGTTGCCGCAGACCAACTGCAAGGAGTGTGGCTATCCGACCTGCCTGGCCTTTGCCATGAAGCTGGCGGCCAAGCAGGCGGAACTGGCCGATTGCCCTTACGTCTCGGAAGAGGCCAAGGCGCAACTGGCCGCGGCAGCCGCGCCGCCGGTTCGCCTGGTGACTGTCGAAGGCCCAGGGCACAAGATCGAGGTGGGTAACGAGACCGTTCTCTTCCGCCACGAAAAGACCTTTTTTCATCAACCGGGCCTCTTTGTGCGTGTGAAGGATACGACCCCGGTTGCAGAGATCAAGGCCGCGGTCGAAGCGGCGATGGGCTATGCCGTGGAGTATGTCGGTATGAGCCTGCACCTCGATGGGGTTGCCGTCGAGGCGGCCTCGGGTGACGCCGCGACGTTCAAAGCGGCCGTTGCTGCCGTGCTGGAAGTGACGGATCGGGCACTGATTCTCATGGCTGCGGACGCCGCACTGCTCGAAACCGGCCTGTCTGCTACGAACGGCACCCGCCCGCTGCTCTACGCCGCCACTGCCGAGAACTGGGAGCCGGTCGCTGCGTTGGCCAAGGCCAAGAACTCGCCCCTCGTTGTGCGGGCCGATTCGCTGGACGAGATGGCTGAGCTGACTGAAAAGATCAAGGGCGCTGGCGTGCAGGACATGGTACTCGATCCTGCCGTGCGGGGCCTGGCGGATACGCTGGTGACACTGACCCAGCTGCGCCGCCTGGCGCTCAAAAAGAACTTTCGCCCGTTGGGCTTTCCGCTCATCACTTTCCCGGGCGAAGTGGCGGAAGACTTGCTGGACGAGGCAGCTTTTGCCTCGCAGCACATTGCCAAGTATGGCGGCTTTATCGTCTTGGATCGCTTCACGCCGGCTTCGGCCTATGCACTGCTGGCGCTGCGGGCCAACATCTATACCAATCCGCAGGAACCGATCAAGGTACAACCGGGTATCTATGAGATCAACGATCCCAAGCCAGCATCGCCGCTCATGGTCACCACCAACTTTTCCATCACCTACTTCTCGGTGGCCAACGAGGTCGATGGCAGCGGGGTTCCCGGTTGGCTGTTGGTCGCTGACGCGGAGGGGATGAGTGTGCTCACCGCCTGGGCTGCTGGCAAGTTTGACGCCGAGCGCATTGCCAAGGCGGTCAAATCGACGGGAATCGAGGACAAGATCAGCCACAAAAAACTGGTCATCCCGGGCCACGTTTCCGTGCTCTTGGGTGAGCTGGAGGAGGAACTGCCGGGTTGGGAGATCCTGGTCGGGCCGCGCGAGGCGGTTGACCTGGCGGGCTTTCTCAAGCTGTGGAACGCGTAACAAGTTGTTTCAGGTTTCAGGTTTGAGGTTGTCTCACCTGAAACCTGAAACCTTTTAACTTTAAGGATGACAACGTACAAAGTTCGTTTTTTGCCGCAAGACGTTACAGTGGAGGTGCCCGAGGGCACGCTCTTGGGTGAAGCTGCTCGCCTGGCGGGCATTGACGTACAGATGCCTTGCGGGGGACAAGGGCGCTGCGGGCGATGCGCCGTCATCGTCAAGGAGGGGAACGTCCACCGCCGCCCTACGCAACGTCTCTCGCCCGACGACGTCGCCATTGGCCTGGCCCTGGCCTGCCAGGCGACGGTCGTGGAGGACGTCGTCGTCTCGATCCCGCCCCAGGAAAAGATCGAGCGCAAGATCCGGGAGGGCAAGCGGGCGGCCAGGGTCGAGCTGCCCTTTCCCTACGACAGCCACGACCAGCCGCTGCGCAAGGTCGCGGTTACGTTGGACCTGCCCTCGCTCCACGATCAGACGGACGACTGGTCGCGCCTGCAGCGGGAATTGGCCCGTCGCTACGCCATGCGCGACGTCGAGGTCTCGCTGACCGTGCTGCGCAAGCTGGGCCGCGTGCTGCGGGATGGCGAGTGGACGGTCACCGTGGTGCTCGAGACGGACGCCTGGGACCGTCCCAACGGGCCGCCGCGCATCATCGACGTGCTCCCTGGCGAGCGGTTGGAGAACCTCTGGGCCGCCGCCATCGACATTGGCACGACGAGCAATGTTGTCTGGCTGGTCGACCTGCTCGGCGGGAGGGTGATGGCCCAGGCCGTCGACTATAACGGCCAGATCGCCCGTGGCGAGGACGTGATCTCGCGCATCATCTATGCTTCCAAGGGGGATGGGCTGCAGGATTTGCAGCGCTTGGTGATCGAGACCCTCAACCGGCTTTTGCAGCAGGCCGCCGACGAACGCAATATCCCGCCCGAAGAGATCTACAAGGTCGTCGTGGCCGGCAACAGCACCATGCTTCACCTCTTTGCCGCGATTTCCCCCGAACCGATCCGCTTGATGCCGTTTATCACCACTGTCAACCAGCTGCCGACCTTTCCCGCGCGCGAGATCGGCCTGCGGGTTTGTCCCGAGGCGACAGTTGACTGCTTGCCGGGTATCGCCTCCTACGTCGGTGCCGACATTACCGCCGGGGTCATTAGCTCCGGCATGTGCAACATGGCCCAGGAGCTGATTCTCTTTGTCGACATCGGCACCAACGGCGAGATCGTTCTGGGCGACTGTAGCTGGCTCATCTCTTGTGCCTGCTCGGCCGGCCCGGCTTTCGAGGGCGCCGGCGTGGTGCACGGGATGCGGGCGACGGCGGGGGCCATCGAGGAGGTGTGGGTCAATGCCGAGACGTACGAGGCAACCTACCGCGTGATCGGCGGCGAAAAGCCGCGTGGAATCTGTGGCTCGGGGCTGATTGGGCTGCTGGCGGACATGTTTATCACCGGTGTGATGGACAAGAGCGGCAACATCAACCTGAATCTGCCGACAAAGCGTGTGCGCCAGGGGGAACACGGTCCCGAGTACGTGGTTGCCTGGGCGGACGAGTCGGCGACAGGTGAGGATATCGTGATCACCGGGGTCGACGTCGACAACTTGATGCGGGCCAAGGCGGCGGTTTACGCCGGCTTTTCCGTGCTGGCGCGCAGCGTGGGTCTGACGATCAACGACGTGGGCCAGGTGCTCATCGGCGGTGCCTTTGGCCAGTACATCAACGTCGAAAAGGCGATCCAGATTGGCATGCTGCCCGATCGGCCGTACGATCGCTTTCAATTCCTGGGCAATACCTCGGTGCGCGGGGCCTACATGGCGCTGCTGGCGCGCGAGATGCGCCACCGGGTGACGGAAGTGGGCCAGATGATGACCTACCTGGAGCTGTCGGCCGACAACACCTTTTTCGACGAGTTCAACGCGGCCATGTTCTTGCCCCACACGGACCTGGACCAGTTCCCCTCGATGAAAGAGTTTTTGGAGGGAGCGGGATGATTGCCTTGACCAGCCTGCACCTTCTCCTGACCTACCAGTGCAATTACGAGTGCGATCACTGTTTTGTCTGGGGCAGTCCCTTGCAGGATGGCGTGATGACCATGGCCCAGGTCCGCGACATCTACCGGCAGGGGCAGGAACTGGGCACGGTTACGTCGATCTATCTCGAGGGCGGCGAGCCGTTTCTCTACTACCCCATTATGGTGTGGGCTGCCCGGGAAGCGGCTGAGCGCGGTTTCCAGGTCGGCGTGTTGTCCAACAATTACTGGGCGACGACGGTCGAGGACGCGATGGAATGGCTGCGCCCCTTTGCCGGGATTGTGCACGACCTTTCCATCTCGACCGATCTCTTTCACTCCGATGCGGTGATGGACGATCACGCCCGTAATGCCCTGGCGGCGGCCGAACAGCTCGGCATTCCCGTGGGCACGCTGATTTGCGACGTGCCGGAGGGGGTGGCGGGATACCCGGCCCAGGAGAAGGGGGCGCCCGTCGAAAGCGGCGCCATCATGTTCAAGGGGCGCGCGGCGGTCAAGCTGGTCGATGGCGTGGCGCGCCGGCCCTGGTCGGCGTTCGACGCGTGTCCCTATGAAACACTGGACGACCCGGGGCGGGTGCACGTCGATCCGCTGGGCTACCTCCATCTTTGCCAGGGGATCAACATGGGTAACTTGTTCGAGCGGCCGCTGGCCGAGCTGGTAGCTGCCTACGACCCCCAGGCGCACCCGGTCGTCGGCCCACTGTTGCGGGGAGGCCCGGCGGCGCTGGTGGCGGCGTACGACCTCCCACATGGGGACGCATACGTCGACGCATGTCACCTCTGCTATACGGCGCGGCTGGCGTTGCGCGAACGGTTTCCCCAGGTGTTGGGGCCAGACCAGATGTATGGAGATTTCCGGGAGGAGCTGCGTTGACGACAATCGCTTTGGCGGGTAAAGGCGGCACGGGCAAGACGACCATTGCGGCACTCTTGATTCGCTACCTGTTGGAGGAGCGGGACGGGGCCATTTTGGCCATCGACGCCGATCCGGCCAGCAATCTCAACATGGTGCTGGGGGTCGAGATTGGCCAAACGGTGGGCGATATCCGTGAAGACATGCTCGACATTGTCCAATCCAGCAGCGCGATGGCCGGGTCGATGCCCGGCGGGATGAGCAAGCAAGACTATCTCGACTACCAGGTCCAGATGGCGTTGGTGGAGGGCGACCGGGTCGACATGCTCTCGATGGGCCGCCCCGAGGGGCCTGGCTGCTATTGCGCCGCCAACCAGATGCTGCGGGTGATCATCGACCGGCTGGGTAAACAGTACGATTACGTCGTCATCGATAACGAGGCCGGAATGGAACACCTGAGCCGCCGCACGACCCGTGACGTCGATACGCTGCTCCTGGTCACCGATCCTACCCAGCGGGGACTGGTCGCCGCCGAGCAAATGGCCAGGATGGTGCCGGGCCTCGAGATCGGCGTTGCCCGCATGTACCTGGTGATCAATCGGCTGCGGGGAGAGCTACCTGCCCCGTTGGCCACGACGGTTGAGCGCACCGGATTGCCCCTGATCAAGACGGTACCGGAGGATTCTTCCCTGGCCGAGTTCGAGTTTGCAGGGCGTCCGCTGTTGGATCTGCCCCTGGATATCCCTGCCTATCGAGCGGTGCACGAGATCGCTGAACGAATCCTAAATCATTGAGCATCCATTTCATTTAGGAGGTAATCAGAATGTATATCATTGCCGAGAATATCCACATCATATCGCCCAAGATCAAGCAGGCGATTGCCGACCGGGACGCCGGGTTCTTTCAGGATTTGGCGGTTCGCCTGGTGGACGCTGGAGCCGACGCCGTTGATCTGAATGTTGGCCCCCAGAAAAAACACGGCCACGAGATCTTGCCCTGGCTGGTCGAGGTTGTCGAAGCGGTCGTCGACGTGCCCCTGGTTTTCGACACGACCAACTTGAAGGCCATCGAGGCGGCCTGCGAGACGGTCTCCAAGGCCCAGCCGATCGTCAATTCGACCGACGCGCGGGCAGAGCGGCTGGAGACGGTGCCGCCCCTGGCCAAGAAATATGGCACCAAGCTGGTCGCCCTGACGATGGCGGAGGGCATGATCCCCGTCGGCGCTGACGAGCGGGTGAGCATCGCCCTCGAGAGGTTGATCCCCTACATGCTCGAGATCGATTTCCCGATCGACGACTTGATCATCGATCCGTTGGTGCTGACCGTTTCCGGCTGCCAGGAGTACTGCCCTGAATGCATCGACGCGGTGCGCACGCTCAAGTTTGCCTGGGACCCGCCCCCATTGACCAACGGCGGCTTGTCCAACGTCTCGAACGCCGTCCCGAACGAGATGCGCCCGCTGCTCGACCGCACCTACATGGTCATGTTGATGGGCGCTGCGATCGACATGGTCATCGCCAACCCGCTGGATACCGAGTTGATGGAATGGATTCGCGTGGTGGAGGAACGGGACGAGAGCAGCGCCCTCAACCGCCTGCTTGTCAAGCTGCACGATCGGGTTGCTGCAATGGAAGAGCTCCAGCCGGAGGATGTCGACATGTCCGATCCGGAGCAGGAGGCGATCTGGAAGACGGTGCAGGTCTTGCTGAACAAGGTTATTTACACCGATCAGTACCTGCGCCTGTAAGGAGGGAAAATGACTGCACAGTTGATTGATGGTGACGCGACTTCGAAAACGATTCAACAAGAGATTCAGGATCAAGTGGAGCAATTGCGTGCCGACCACGGCATCGTGCCGGGCCTGGCGACAGTTTTGGTGGGCGAGGACCCTGCCTCCCAGTTCTATGTCCGCTCCAAGCAAAAGCGCTGTGCCGAGGTCGGCATTCGCTCCTTTGGTCACAAACTGGACGCGGATGCCACTCAAGAAGAAGTGGAGGGGTTGGTGGCGGAGCTCAACGCCAATCCCGAGGTGCATGGCATCCTGGTACAGCTGCCCATGCCCCGCCATATCGACGAGGAAAGCGTGTTGGCCAAGATCAGCCTGGGCAAGGACGTCGACGGCTTTCATCCGGTCAACATTGGCCGCCTGGCGATGAAGGGGCGCGAGCCGATGTTTGTCCCTTGCACCCCCGCTGGCTGCATCGAGCTGTTGGACCGCTATGGGGTCGAGATTGGGGGTAAGGAAGCCGTGGTTCTCGGCCGCAGCAACATTGTCGGTTTGCCGGTGGCGATGCTCCTGCTGCACCGCAACGCCACCATTACCATTTGCCACTCGCGCACCGCGGACCTGCCGGCCACCTGCCGCCGCGCCGACATTCTTATCGCCGCTGTTGGCCGGCCCGAGATGGTCAAGGGAAGCTGGATCAAGCCGGGAGCGGTGGTCATTGACGTCGGCATTAACCGCGTCGACGATCCTTCTGCCAAGCGCGGCTATCGTCTGGTGGGCGACGTGGCCTTTGAAGAGGCCAGGGAAATCGCTGGATACATCACCCCCGTCCCTGGCGGTGTGGGCCCGATGACGATTGCCATGCTGCTGAACAATACGCTCACCTCGGCCAAACGGGCAGCCGGGTTGATTTAGCCGGCTGGCGCTGATCGCAAATCGCCTGTCGCCAACTGCATGCCGCGGGGACAATGGGCGATTTGCGACGCGTGTTGTCCGATACAGGCAGATGATGATGCGAACGACAATTTCGTCGAACAAGGTGCGCAGCAAATTTGTCCAGGATGTTCAGGACATTAGCGGCCAAGACCTGCTGAGCTGTAATCAGTGTGGCAAGTGCAGTGCCGGATGCCCGGTGGCGGGGACGATGGACTTGCTCCCCAGCCAGGTCGTCCGCATGGCCCAGCTGGGCATGGAGGAGGTCCTCTCCAGCCGGACAATTTGGACTTGTGCTTCTTGCCTGACCTGCGTCACTCGTTGTCCAAAAGGCGTTGATCTCCCGCGGATGATGGAGGCGCTGCGAGAAATCTCGCTGCGCGCGGGCGTGTCCAAGATTGACTTGAACAGCTTGCCGCCGGAGCTGTTGCGAGAGTTGCCACAGCTGGCCATCGTCGGCGGTTTTCGCAAGTATATCAAGTAGGTAGGGCGGCAGTGGCGCGAATGGCGTCGGGCCATTCGTGTTGTGGAGATGTTTATGGGCATACCGTATTATCCTGGATGTACGCTTTCGACCAAGGCCGGGGGCTATGACCGCTCTGGCCGGGCGGTCGCTGCCGCTTTGGGGATGGATCTGGTCGAGCTACCCAACTGGCAGTGTTGCGGGGCGACGTTCCCGCTGGCGACCGATAACAGCCTGGCCTTGATCGCCCCGACGCGGGTGCTTTACGAGGCGGAACAGGCTGGCGAGCAGGTGGCGACGTTGTGCGCCATTTGCTATCACGTTCTCAAACGGACGCAGACGACCCTGGCCAAAGACACCGAGATGCTGGAGCGCATCAATTGGTTCACCGAGCAGGACTATGAAGGGCGGGTCGAGGTGGTCCACTTTCTCCAGCTCTTGCGCGACCAGTTGGGCTGGGAGGCGTTGGCTGAGCGGGTGGTTCGTCCTTTGACGGGGTTGCGGGCTGCCCCTTACTATGGCTGCCTGCTGCTGCGCCCTTACAACGAAATCGGCCTCGACGATCCCGAAGCGCCTTTGATCTTGCACGACCTGCTCCGCGCCTTGGGCGCCGAGCCGGTCGATTTTCCGTACAACATTGAATGCTGCGGCTCCTACCTGACGGTCAGGGAGCCAGAAATATCAGAGGGCTTGTCGCGCGAGATTGTCGCTTCCTCGCGCGAGCACGGCGCCCAGGTCTTGGTCACTGCCTGTCCGCTTTGCCAGTTCAACCTGGAGTATCCGCAGCGCGCGACTGGTTTTGGGCGCACCGGCAACGAAACCCCCATCCTCTACTTTACGCAGCTGATGGCGGTCGCCTTGGGTCTGCCGGAAGAGGACTGGGGGATGGAGGACCACTATGTGGACCCGCGCCCGTTGTTTGAAACGGCGTGAGCAATTTGCGGCCACTTGTCGAGAGGTAAGCCATGCAGTATAAACTGTTTATCCCCGGCCCCTGCGAGGTCGACGAGGCCGTCTTGTCGGCGATGGCGCAACAGACCCGCCCGCATTATGGCGCCGAGTGGCTGGAGGTCCATCGGGAGGTATCGAGCCTCCTGCGGCAGATCTTTGAAACTGAGAACGACATATTCTTGGTGCCGGGTGCTGGCTCAGCGCTGCTCGACATGGCCTTGGGCAGTATGCTGGCGACAGGGGAGACGGTTATCGTCGGGGACAATGGTTTTTTCGGCTCTCGCTTGCAGGCGATGGCCAGGGGCTATGGGTTGCGGGTCGTTTCGTTGCTTGCGGAGCATGGCCATCCGCTCGATCCCGACGACTTGCGGCGCTTGTTAGCCCGCGAGCCGGCGGCGCGGGCAGTCGCGGTGATTCACCACGAGACGGCGACGACGGTACTCAACCCCCTCCAGGAGCTGGCAGCCGTGACCCACGAAGCGGGGCTGCCCATCATTGTCGACGCGATCTCTTCCCTGGGCGGGGTCTCTCTCCCGGTGGATGCGTGGGGGATTGACGTCTGCGTCTCGGTCGCCAACAAGTGCCTGGAATGTCCGCCGGGAGTGGCCTTTATCTCGGTGGGGCCCCGTGCATGGGAGTGGGTGGACGGCCACGAGAACCAGCATCACGGCTGGTATCTGGACCTGCGGACTTGGCGCCAGTACGCGACCGAGTGGGCCGACTGGCACCCGTCCCCGGTCACGATGCCGACCAACAACATCTTGGGGCTGCGCGTCAGCCTGCGCAACATCGTCGGCAAGGGGCTGGAGAATCACTTTGCCCACTTTCGGCAGGCGGCTCACGCGGTGCGGCAGGGGCTGGGGGCGATGGGTTTTGCGCAGATGGTCGCCGAGCCGTACGCTTCCCCCATCGCCACGGCGTTCAAGGCCCGGCCCGAGTTTGCGGTCAAGGAGCTGATCGACTACCTGGCTCAATCGCAGGGGATACTGGTTTCCGGCGGGCTGGGCCCGCTGGCGGGCAGGGTCTTTCGCGTCGGGCACATGGGCAAGGCGGCGACGCCGCCCTACATCAAAGAGTTCTTGTCCGCTGTCGCCTTGTTTATGCGCCAACGCGGCTTCGAGTTCTCGGAGGCGGATGTCTACTCCGGCCTGGTGGAGAAGGTATGAGCAGGATTGGCGTATTTGTCTGCCATTGTGGCATCAATATCGCGGCGACGGTTGACGTCGAGCGGGTTGCCAGGGAGTTGGGGCAGGATGCCAATGTCGTCTTTGCCACCGACTACAAGTACATGTGCTCCGATCCGGGCCAGCAGTTGATCAAAGACGCCATTGCCGAGCACGACCTGGACGGCGTCGTCGTCGCCGCCTGCTCGCCGTCGATGCACGAACGCACTTTTCGCCAGGCAGCCGGCGATGCCGGAGTCAATCCTTACCGCTGCGAAATGGCCAATATCCGCGAGCAGTGTTCCTGGGTCCACCAGCGGGAGCCTGAGCAGGCTACCGAGAAGGCGTCCGAAATCGTGCGCACGCTGGTCGCAAAAGTGCAGCAGGACGAAGAACTGGCCCCTTCCTACTTCCCCTTGACCCGCCGCGCGCTCGTGATCGGCGGGGGAATTTCTGGCCTGGAGGCGGCCCTGGGCATTGCGCGTTCGGGCTATCCGGTTGTCCTGGTGGAGCGCCAGGATCACCTGGGCGGCAAGATGGCCCGCCTGTCAGGAACCTATCTCAACTTTGAGGCGGCGCCGGGGCTGCTGCAGCGGCGCGTCGAGCAGGTCCTGAGCCACCCCCATATCGAGGTCATGTTGCAGGCGCAGGTTACTGGCCTCGATGGGTATGTAGGCAATTTCCAGGCCTGGGTTGCAGACGTTTCAGCGCGGGAGGCCGGCGAGCCGCCCGCGGAACCGAGGCGCATCGACGTCGGCGCCATTGTCGTCGCCACGGGATGGGACCCGTATCCCCTCAATCGCCTGCCCGAGTATGGCGGCGGCAAGATTCTGGACGTGGTCGACGGCCTGACTTTTGAGCAGATGCTGCAGCCGGGCGCCGAGATTCGCCGTCCCTCCGATGGGCGGGTGCCGCAGGAAGTGGTTTTCGTCCAATGTGCAGGCTCCCGTGACCCTGAACGCGGTGTCTCGTACTGCTCCAAGGTCTGTTGTATGTACGTTGCCAAGCAGGCGATGTTGTTCAAGCAGCGCGTGCCAGAGGGGCAGGCGTATGTCTTTTACATCGACATTCGCTCGGCCGGAAAGGGGTACGACGAGTTTGTCCAGCAGGCGATGGAAGCGTATGATGTGCTGTACCTGCGGGGCAAGGTGAGCAAGATCTTTGCCCGCGGCGACCGGGTGGTGGTCTGGGGTGCCGATACGCTGGTTGGCCGGCCGGTAGAAGTGGAGGCGGACCTGGTCGTGCTGGCGACGCCAATGCTGCCCGGGTCAGGTGCCTTGACCCTGGCGCAGACCCTGCACATCAGCGCGGATGGCTATGGGTTTTACAACGAAGCGCATCCCAAGCTGCGTCCGGTCGAAAGCCTGACTGCCGGCGTCTATCTGGCCGGCGCCGGGCAGGGGCCCAAGGATATTCCGGAGGCAGTGTCGCAGGCGGGTGGGGCGGTGGCCAAGGTGCTCCAGCTTTTTGCTCAGGAGACGATGGTGCAGGACCCGACAGTCGCTTACGTGGTGGAGGATATCTGTTCCTTTTGCGGTGTCTGTGTGCCTGCCTGCCCGTACGAGGCGCGGGAGCTCGATCCCCTGCGCAGGGTGGCTACGGTGAACGCCGCGCTCTGTCAGACCTGCGGAGCGTGTGTCGTTGCCTGCCCCAACAAGGCCAGCCGCATCCATAATTGGGAACCGGGCCAGGTGCTGGCCATGGCGGATTTGTTGGTCAAGTGACCCGGCCTGCTTGCCTGGCCGGGTCGTTATGCACGCTCGTCGGCAACTATTGAGAGGGAGGTTTCAATGGCGGATGTTTGGGATCAAATCGCGCGCTATCGCAAGGTAAAAGTTTTGGCTGATGGTTCTCGCCTGCTGCTGCGACCGCTGCAGGAGGCGGACGAAGAAGCCCTGGTCGAGCTGTTTGCCCGCGCGTCGCGTGAGGATATCGAGTGGTTCCGCAGCGATGCGGCCGACCCCAATGTCGTGCGGCGATGGGTCGACCATCTCGATTATCGGCGCGTTTTCCCCTTGATCGCCTTGGTTGGCGACCAGTTGGTGGGTGATGCGACGCTCCATTTTGGTGAGCACTATCACCGCCACCTGGCGTGGGTGCGCATCTTTTTGGACAAGCAGTACCGGCGGCAGGGAATTGGCACGTTGATGATGCACAGCATGATCGAAATTTCCCAGTTGATCGGCCTGCAGCAGTTGTACGGTGAGGTGGTCATCAACCAGGCGCACGTCATCCGCGGCTTTCAGGATATGGGCTTTCGACACGAGGTGACCCTGCAGGATTATTTTATCACCAGCAAGGGCGATCTGTTGGACATGGCGATCCTGGTGCTGCGGATGGTCGATCACACAGGGCAGTTTTAGGCTGCCAGGAGGTGTCAATGGGTGCGAGCCGGGACCTGTCGTTCGCCGAGATGGTTCAGGAACAGAGTGGGGAGCCGGTCCAGCGCTGCTACTTTTGCCAAAAGTGTACCGCTGGCTGCCCGGTCGCCTACGCGATGGACGTGAAACCGGCCCAGCTTTTGCGCTTGATTCAACTGGGAGAGAAGGAGGCGGTGCTGGGCAGTTCCGCCATTTGGCTTTGTGTGAACTGCCAAACGTGCGGGGCGCGCTGTCCCAACCAGATTTACCTGGCGGGGATGTATGACGCCCTGCGGCAAATGGCGCTGGGCGAGGGATATGCGCCGGAGCCTTCTGTCTATGCCCTTCACCGCTCGTTCCTCGACAGCATCAAGATGTGGGGCCGCGTGCACGAGTTGACAATGTTGATGGAGTACAAGATGCGCTTGTTGCCCAAGCCAGCTATCTTTTTTGACGGGCTGGTTTCGGACTTGATGATGGGCGGGGGCCTGATTGCCAAGGGCAAGATATCGTTCGTTCCGGAACGGGTCAAGCGCCTGAAGGAAGTACGCCGGCTTTACGAGACGAATAGTCCTGGCACGGAGGTGGAGCCGTGAAGTACGCCTACTATCCTGGTTGCACCATCGAGACCACGGCGGTCGAGTTCGGCCGTTCCACCAATGCGGTCTGCGAGGCGTTGGGCATCGAATTGGTCGAGATCGAGGACTGGAACTGCTGCGGCGCGTCTTCGGCACACAGTCTCGACCACGAACTCTCCCTGCGCCTCCCGGCGCGGAACGTTGTCCTGGCCCAAGAGATCGGGGGCGACATTGTTGCCCCGTGCCCGGCCTGCTACCAAAACGTCCTCGCCGCCGACAACCGTCTGCGGGAGGACGAGGCCTGGCGGCGGCAGATGGAAGAGGTCGTTGGGGCAGCCTACACCGGGCAGGGACGCCCGCGCCACTTGTTGGAAGTGCTCAGCGAGCCTGAGGCCTTGGCTGCGGTCCGCGCCCGGGTCAAGCGCCCCTTGGCAGGGCTCAAGGTTGCTTCTTACTATGGCTGCGTGCTTGTCCGCCCGCCAGAGATCACCGGGTGGGACGACCCGGAGCACCCAGTGCGGATGGACGTACTGATGGCTGCCCTGGGGGCCGAAGCGGTCGATTGGTCTTATAAGGTTGACTGCTGCGGCGCCAGCCTGACCTTGAGCCGCAGTGAAATCGTCGTTCACCTGTCTACCCGCCTGGCCGAAGCGGCGGTGGAGGCGGGGGCGGACGTGGTTGCTGCGGCCTGTGGCATCTGCCAGATCAATCTCGACACGCGCCAGAAGCATATTCCTGCTCTCTATTTTACCGAGTTGATGGCCCTCGCCTTTGACTTGCCCAACCTGGATCGATTGTTCAAGAAACACGGGGTCGATCCCCGCCCGGTGCTGCGGCGGCGCGGGTTGTTTGCGTAGGGGGATGTATGACAAACGAGAAGCAAGTCTCTGAGCAAAACAAGGCGGTCCTGGTTGTCGGCGCGGGTATCAGCGGCATGCAGTCGGCGCTGCTGCTGGCGGAAGCCGGCTATCCTGTCCATTTGCTGGACGCAGCCCCGGCGATTGGCGGTGCCTTTCACCTGCTGGACCGCACCTTCCCTACCGACTCGTGTGGCATCTGTCACATGCTGCCGGGACGGGCGGCCTACTGCCCGACCATTGAGTGCGACTTGCACCCCAACATCGACATCCTGCCCTATGCCGAGGTGATTGGCCTGGAAGGAGAACCGGGCGCCTTTACCGTGCGGGTGCGGCACAAGCCGCGCTATGTCTCGGTCGAGCGCTGTATCGACTGCGCCCGCTGCGCCGGGGTCTGCCCGGAGGAGCGCTCCAGCCAGTACGAGGGCACGCTGCACATGGAGCGGGCAATTTACCGCCCGCCGCTGCGGGGGGTGCCGGGCACCTATGTGATCGACATGGATGTCTGCACTCGCTGCGGCAAGTGCATTGAGGTTTGCCCCACCGATGCCATCGACCTGGACATGGCGCCTGTCGAGAGCACGCTGCAGGTGGGGGCGGTGATCCTCAGCCCCGGCTTTGAGCCCTTTGACGCCCGGCTCAAGGGCGAGTTCGGGTTTGGTCACTATGACAATGTCCTCTCCAGCGTCCAGCTCGAGCGCATGATCAGCTTTGCCGGCTCCACCAGCGCCCACGTCCTGCGCCCGTCCGACGGCGCTACGCCCCGCCGCGTCGCTTTTATCCACTGCGTCGGCTCGCGGGACGTGTCAATTGGTAAGGGCTACTGCTCTTCCGTCTGCTGCATGTACGCTGCCAAGCAGGTCAAGGTGCTCAAGAGCCTGGAGCCGGATGTCGACGTGACGGTCTTTTTTATGGACATCCGCGCGCACGGCAAGGATTTTGACGCCTACTTTGACCAGGTCGAGGCGCTGCCGGGGGTGACCTATCGCCGCAGCATGGTCTCGGCGGTTCACCAACTCCAGCAAAGCCGCAATCTCTTGTTGACCTATGTGGCGGAGGACGGCAGCCCGGTCGAGGCAGAGTTCGACATGGTCGTGCTGGTGGTTGGATTTGGCGCACCGGAAGGCGTCCAGGCGCTGGGCGAGACGCTGGGCGTCGCGCTGAACGAGTACGGATTTGGCCGGACAGGGTACTTTGCGCCCGACCGCAGCTCGCGCCCCGGCATCTTTTTGGCCGGTTCGTTCCGCGAGCCGAAGGACATTCCCGAGACGGTGGTGGAAGCTTCGGCGGTGGCGGGCAGCGCAGCCCGCCTGTTGAACGGCGGGTCGCAGTCCCCCCTGGCCTCGCCGGAGGCGGAGGAGCGCGACGTGTCGGAGGAATGGCCGCGGGTCGGCGTCTTTATCGGCGACTGCGCCGGCACCCTGGCCGAAACGGTCGATCTGGAGGCGGTGGCAGCGCACGCCCGGGGGCTGCGCCACGTCGCCCTGGCGCAGATCGTCGCTGACGGGTTTGCTGCCGCCGGGCTGGCTGCCGTTGCCCGGACAGTGCAGGAGGAAAAGATCAACCGCGTCGTCGTCGCTGGACCGGTGGACCTGCGCCTGTCGGACGCTTTGCGGGCCATGATGGCCGAGGCTGCCCTCAACGCCAACCTGCTGGAGGTCGTGAATTTGGGCGGCGAGGTTGCCTGGCCCCACGCCGGCAACGGTGCCGCGACGACCAAGGCCATGCGCCTGGTCGAAATGGCGGTGGCGGGCGCGATCTACCGCCAGCCCTTCCGCCCGCCGGCAGAACCGTTGGACCAGCGCGTGCTGGTGATCGGCGGTGGGCTGGCAGGGATGACCGCTGCCCTGGCCGCGGCCGAGATGGGCCACCCGGTCGACCTGGTGGAGCGCGATGATGTTCTTGGTGGACAGCTGCGTCACCTGCGCTTTGTGCTGGGCGGCAGCGATCCCCAGGCGGCGTTGACGGCGCTGCTGGAGCAGGTGCGGGATCAGCCTCGCATCCGTGTCCGGTTGCAGACCGCGGTGCAGGGGGTGACGGGACGGCTGGGCCAGTTCCAGGCTGCGCTGGCCCCCGTCGACGGCGAGCCGGAAGAAGAGACCTACGGCGCGGTGATTGTCGCCACTGGCGGGCGGGAGGTTACGCCGGCCGAGTACCTGTACGGCCAGGACGAGCGGGTGCTCACCCAGCGCGAGCTGGAACAGCGGATGGCGGACTTGGATCCTCAGTCCATCGTCATGATCCAATGCGTCGGCTCCCGCGAGCCGGAGCGGCCCTATTGCAGCCGCATCTGCTGTACCAAGGCGGTGACCAACGCGCTGGCGGTCAAGGAGCGCAATCCCGCGGCCCGCGTCTATGTGCTGTACCGCGAGATTCGCACGTACGGGTTCCGCGAGGATGCCTACCGCCAGGCGCGGGAAAAGGGCGTGATCTTTATGCGCTACGACCTCGATCACAAGCCGGAGGTCGAGGCGCTGGAAGAAGGCCTGCGGGTCCGGCTGGTCGAACCGATCAGCGGCCGCAAAGTGACCTTGCTAAGCGATCTCGTCGTGCTCAGCAATGGCATCGCGGCCAACGACAACCGGGCCCTGGCCGAGAGCATGGGGTTGGAGCTGGACGACTATGGCTTTTTCCGCGAGGAGCATGTCAAGATGCGCCCGCTCGACCTGGGCCAGCGCGGCATCTTTGTCGCCGGCCTGGCCCACTCGCCGCGGGCAGCAGACGAGACCATCGCCATGGCCCAGGGCGCGGCGATGCGGGCGGTATGCCTGCTGGCGCCCGCCCGCGTCGAGGCGCAGCGGACCGTGGCGCGGGTCAACCCTCGCCTCTGCTCCACCTGCGGTCTCTGCGTCGAGGCCTGCCCCTACGGGGCGCGCCGCTTGGGCCCCGATGACGCTTACGCCGAGGTCCTGGAGACGGTCTGCCAGGGCTGTGGGGTCTGCCTGATGGTCTGCCCTAACGGCGCTACCGAGCAGGTGGGCTTTGCCATGCGCCGGGTGTATGACATGCTCGACGCGGCGGTGTCTTAGGAGGCGCGCATGAGCTCTGACAAGCCAGCGGCGTTGATCATTGGGGCGGGAATTGCCGGCATCCAGGCTGCGTTGGATATCGCGGACGCTGGCTACCCGGTCTATCTCGTCGAGCGAGAGCCCAGTGTCGGCGGTCGCATGGCGCAGCTGGACAAGACTTTTCCTACCCTGGATTGCTCTTCTTGCATCCTCACGCCCAAGATGGTCGACGTGGGGCAGCATCCCAACATTCGTTTGATGACCTACGCCGAGGTTGTTTCCGTGAGTGGGGAAAAGGGGGCTTTCCGCGCCTTGGTGCGCAAAAAACCCCGTTACGTGGACGAGGAAAAGTGTACCGGCTGCGGGGCCTGCGCCGAGGCCTGCCGCATGCACGGGCGGATCATCGATACCTTCAACCAGGGGCTGGGAATGCGGGCTTCGATCTATGTGCCCTTCCCGCAGGCGGTTCCGCTGATCTATACCGTGGACCCCGAGGCCTGCCTCTACCTGACCCGTGGCAAGTGTGGTAATACCTTCAAGTGTAAGGATGCCTGTCCGGCTGACGCCATCGACTTTGAGCAGAAGGAAAAGTTGGTCGAGCTCGACGTGGCGACGGTCATTGTCGCCACGGGATTCGACCTGGTCGATCCGGCAACCAAGCCCGAGTTTGGGTATGGCGTCTATCCGAACGTCCTCACCGGGCTCGAGTTCGAGCGACTGTCGTCCGCCTCCGGCCCGACGGCAGGCAAGATCGTGCTCGATGGTAAGGAACCGGAGGACGTCGTGTTCATTCACTGCGTCGGCTCGCGCGATCCGCACGGCGGGATTCCCTACTGCTCCCGCATTTGTTGCATGTACACGGCCAAGCACGCTCACCTGGTGCGGGACCGGCTGCCCGATGCCCGCATCACTGTCTTTTACATCGACATGCGCGCTTTTGGCAAGGGCTATGAAGAGTTTTACGACCGGGTCAAGCACGAAGGTGTGCTCTACCGGCGCGGTGAACCGTCCGAGGTCTACCGGCGCGGGGAAAAACTGGTCGTCCGTGCGGAGGATACGCTGCTCCGCCGTACGGTTGAGGTGGAGGCGGACATGGTGGTGCTGGCGACGGCGGTCGTGCCGCGTGCTGACGAGGCCCAGCTTGCCGAGTCGTTGAGCCTGGAGCGGTCGCCGGAGGGCTTTTTCCGGGAGGCACATCCCAAGATCCGTCCCGTCGAAAGCAGCCGTGCGGGTTTCTTTTTGGCTGGCTGCTGCCAGGGCCCCAAGGATATTCCGGATACCGTCGCCCAGGCCAAGGCTGCAGCAGCATCGGCGATGGTCGTCTTGGCCGCAGCGAACCGCGCCTAGCGCGGAACCGCCATCCACAGGAGGCGAAATGCAGGATATTCAGCAGTTTGCGAACGAGATCGGCCTTGATCTGGACCTGTTGGCCTGTATCCAGTGTGGCAAGTGCAGCGGTGGCTGTCCGGTTTCCATCACCACTGCCCTCAACATTCGCTTTCTCGTCTACGAGAGCCTGTTGGATGCGCTGCCGGAACTGGTGCACATGGAGGAGTTGTGGGATTGCACCTGCTGCTTTACCTGCGTCGAGCGCTGTCCCAAGGACGTGCGCCCGGCAGAGCTGATCATTACCCTGCGCAACCAGTTGGTCGAGAGCGGCAAGATTCCGGGCACGATTGGCGAGGCGCTGATGGGTATTTTCCGCCAGGGCAATCCGCTGGGGCTTGCGCGCGAAGATCGGGCGCTGTGGGCGGAGGGGCTCGACGTCAAGCCGGCGCGGGAAGGCTGCGACACGCTGCTGTTCACCTGCTGTTACTCGGCCTACGACGTCCAGTCCCAGCCAGCGACAAAGGCCCTGGTGCGCATCCTCCACGCCGCAGGGGTCGACCTGGGCTACCTGGGCACGGAGGAGACGTGCTGTGGCAACGAAGTGAAGCGGGTCGGGGAAAAAGCCATGTTCGACGAAATGCTGGTCGAGGAGGGGAAGGCGCTCTTGGAGAGCGTCGGCGCCCGCTGTATCGTGACCACTTCTCCCCACTGCTACAATACCTTCAAGAACGAGTATGGCCTGGAAGGAATCGAGGTGCTGCACTATACCCAGGTCCTCGCCCGGCTGCTGGAGGAAGGCCAGTTAAAGCTTTCCGTGCCGGTGGAGAAAACTGTCACCTATCACGATCCCTGCTTCCTGGGCAAGCAGAACAAGGTCTTTGACGAACCGCGGGCAGTGCTGCGGGCGATCCCAGGGCTGAATTTCGTCGAGATGGACCGCATCCGCGAGCGCAGTCTCTGCTGCGAGGGAGGCGGCGGGCGGATGTGGTTCGAGGGCACAAACACCGAGGATCGCCTGGCATTCCAGCGGGTGCAGGAGGCGGTCGACACGGGGGCCGAGGTCCTTGCAGTCGCCTGTCCGTTCTGCCTGGCCATGCTCGCCGACGCGGCGAAGGTGAAGGGGCTGGAGGAGCAGCTCAAGGTGATGGACATTTCCGAGCTGGTGGTGCAGGCATTGGGAGATGGCGGGTAGGGGAAAAGATGATGAGTGAGAAGTCAAAACCGCGCATCGGCGTCTATGTTTGCCACTGCGGCACCAACATTGCTGCGACGGTCGACGTGGAAGCGGTGGCCGAGTATGCCCAGAACCTGCCGGGCGTCGTGCAGGCGCGGCACTATACCTACATGTGCTCGGATCCGGGACAGACGCTGATCAAGGAGGACTGCCGGGCATTGGGCTTGAACCGCGTCGTCGTGGCTTCTTGCTCTCCACGCATGCACGAACCGACCTTTCGCGCTGCGGCCCAGGAGGGCGGGGTCAATTCCTATCGCACCGAGATGGCCAATATCCGCGAGCAGTGCTCCTGGGTCCACCACGACAAGGAGGCGGCCACGCGCAAGGCCAAGGTGCTGGTCGCTTCGGCGGTGGCCAAGGTGACCCATCTCGAACCGCTGGAGGAGCGGGAGGCGGGCGTGCATCCGGGGACGCTCGTTATCGGCGGCGGCGTGGCCGGGCTGTCTGCCGCGCTGGACGTCGCGGAGGCTGGCTTTCCGGCCTATATCGTCGAAAAGAGCGATCGCCTGGGCGGGCACGTGGCCGAACTGGGACACACCTTTCCCGACCTGGAGCCGACGGCGGACTGGCTGGCGCCGCTGATTCGCCGGGTGGAGGAGCACCCCGCGATCACGGTCATGCTCGACGCGCAGGTGGAAGAGGTGGCGGGCTTTGTCGGCAATTTTGAGGTTACTGTCTTGCAGGGCGGGCAGGCGCAGCAGATTGACGTGGGGACGATCGTTATCGCCACCGGCTACCAGCTTTTCGACCCCAGCCGCAAGCCCGAGTTCGGTTATGGCCGCTACCCGGGCGTGCTCACGACCTGGGAATTGGAGCAGCGGCTGGCCACGGGCGACCTGGTCGTGGCGGGCCGGGCGCCGCAGGACGTTGCCTTTATCAAGTGTGTTGGCTCCCGCGACATTCAACTGGGCAACCCCTACTGCTCGCGCGTCTGCTGCATGGTCGCGGCCAAGCAGGCCCAGATGGTGCGCCAGGCGCTGCCCGAGACGCGGGTCACCGTGTTCTACATCGACGTGCGCGCTTTTGGCAAGCGCGGCGAAGAGTTTTACGATGAGGCGCGCGAGGCCGGCGTGCGCTACCGCCGCGGCAACGTCTCCGAGGTCTATCGCCGGGGCGAGCGGCTGGTGCTGCGGGTGGAGGACACGTTCTTGCGCCGCACGGTGGAGCACGAAACGGACATGGTGGTGCTGGCGGTGGGGATGGAGCCGCGTGACGACACGGGCGTGATCTCGGCGCTGCTCAAGCTGCCGCGCTCTGCCGACGGCTTTTTCCTCGAGGCGCATCCCAAGTTGGGGCCGGTGGATACGACGACGAACGGGGTCTTTTTGGCCGGCTGCTGCCAGGCCCCCAAGGATATTCCTGATACCGTGGCCCAGGCCAAGGCGGCAGCCTCGTCGGCGCTGATCCCGTTGATTCGGGGGACGGTGCCGGTCATCTCGGAGACGGCAATTGTGGATGCCGAGCTCTGCGCCGGCTGTGGGATGTGTGTCGATGTCTGTCCCTACGGCGCGCCGGCGCTCGACCCGCTGTGGGGTGTCTCGCGCATCAATGCCGTGTTGTGTAAGGGGTGCGGCGCCTGTGCCGTGACCTGTCCGTCCAAGGCGATTTGCCTGCAGCAGTTTACGCCGGAACAGATCATGGCCCAGGTCGACGTACTGACGGTCTAGAATTTTCTCGGTATACTCGTGTAATTTGACGTGGAGGGAAACAGCATGAGCGATGAGTCGTTCGAGCCCAAGATCGTTGCTTTCCTGTGCAACTGGTGCACCTATACCGGCGCTGACCTGGCTGGCACGTCGCGCATTCAGTATCCGCCCAACGTGCGGATCATCCGCCTGATGTGTTCGGGTTCGGTGGACCCCACCTACGTGCTCAAGGCGCTCCTGGATGGCGCGGACGGAGTGTTGATCGGCGGCTGTCACCCCGGTGACTGCCACTACCAGTCGGGCAACTACAAGGCCCGGCGGCGGATCATTGCCTTGAAAGAGATTGTCAAGCAGGCCGGGCTGGACGAGGAACGGGTCTGGCTGCGCTGGGTATCGGCCTCGGAGGGGCAGCGCTTTGCCGACGTGGTGACCCAGATGGTCGGGGCCTTGAAAGAGAAGGGCCCCAATCCGCTGCGGCAGGAGTGGGCGGTATAGCAAAACTCGCCGAGAGGGAGATATGATGAGAACTGTAATTCCAGTTGAGAACAATGATGTGCTGGGCGCCGCGCGCGGTTTTCTCAAGCAGTTATTGGAAAAAGAGATCGTGGAGGCCGTCCTGGCGCCGATGGAGACGCCGTCGGGCTCTGTGACTCCTGCCCTGGTCGCGGACCCCGCGCTGCTGGACGCCGCCAACCCGTTCGCCCCGGTGATGGGGCTGAACGCGGCGCGGGTGGTTGGCCCGGTCTCGGCGCGCGAGCCGCGCGGCCGGATCGCGGCGGTCCTGCGCCCCTGCGAGATGCGGGCCCTGGTCGAGCTGGTCAAGCTGCAGCAGGCGGCGCTGGAGGATCTGGTGACTATCGTCGTCGATTGTCCTGGCACCTACCGCGTGACCGATTACGATGCCATGCGCGCGAACGGCGGCGTGAACCAGGACGACCTGCTGGCGGCAATGCAATCGGGCGAGGCGGCGCCGCGAGAGGGCTATGTCTTCCGCGACGGCTGTCAGATGTGCGAAAAGCCGCACGCCGAAGGGGCGGACATCACCTTCGAGCTGTTTGGGGCAAATCTCAGCGCGGGGATTCCCCTCTCGCTGCCCGACGAACTGGCGGAAAAGCTGGGGCTGGCACCGGCCGATGGGCCGGGCGGCCGAGCCGAGGTCGTCGAGAAGGTGGCGGCGGCGCGGCGGCAGGCGCGGGACACCCGCTTTTCCGAGATTCGCCAGCGTTTGGCGAATGAGGGGATCGCCGGGGTTTTTGCCTCTTGCATCCGCTGTCACAATTGTATGACTACCTGCCCGATCTGCTATTGCAAAACTTGCCTCTTCAAGTCGCCCATTTTTGACCACGATCCGGCCCAGTACCTGAACTGGGCGCAGCGCAAGGGCGCCTATCGCCTGCCGGCCGATACGACGATCTTTCATCTGACGCGCTTGAACCACATGGTTCTCTCTTGTATTGGCTGTGGCGTCTGCAGCGACGCCTGCCCGGCGGACTTGCCGGTGGCGCGGGTGTTCCGCGCCGTGGGCCAGGATCTGCAGGCGCTCTTTGAGTACGAGCCTGGCCGGAGCGTCGACGATCCACTGCCGCTCATCACCTTCCGCGAGGATGAGTGGACAGGTGTCGGAGAAGAACGATAGGAGGATGTATGGCAACTGAAACTCGAGTCGCTGACAACAAGATGATCCCGATCTATATCATGGGGAAGCAGTATCTCGTTCCCCCCGCACTGACGATCATGAAAGCGATGGAGTATGCCGGCTACAAGCTGATCCGGGGGGTGGGCTGCCGCGGCGGGTTCTGCGGCGCGTGCGGCACTGCGTATCGCATTCAGGGCGATCCCAAGCTCTACTTTGGCCTGGCCTGCCAGACGGTGGTGCAGCCGGGAATGTACCTGGCCCAACTGCCGTTTTTCCCCGCCCGGCGCGAGACGTATGACATCAGCCAGCTGGAGCCGACGGCGACGACGTTGTTCAGCCTGTACCCCGAAGTCCTGCGCTGCCTGGGCTGTGGCGCCTGCACCAAGGCTTGCCCGCAGGAAATTGACGTGCGCGACTATATGGCCGCGGCGATGCGCGGCGACCTGGCCAAGCTGGCGGACACGTCGTTTGACTGCATTATGTGCGGCCTCTGCGCGGCGCGATGCCCGGCAGAGGAGGCGCAGTATAACATCGCCATCCTTGCCCGGCGCCTGTACGGCCGCTATCTTGCCCCCCGCTCCGAGCATCTGGAAAGGCGGCTGGAAGAGATCGAGACGGGCAAGTTTACGGTCGACCTGGAAGAGTTAAAGGGGTTGGGTGAAGAGGAACTCAAGGTGCGGTACAAGGCGCGGGACATTGAACCCAAGTGAGAGGAGTGGTAGAATGAGTGGCTATCCGCCTGAAATGCAAGAATCGATTCGCTCTGTCGAGGCCACCCGCGCCCGGCGAGTGGGCGAGACCTTTCCCGCCATGAGTATGGAACAGCGCGAGAAAATCCTCAGCGGCTTTCACCCGGACTATCGGGAAGAAACCTTTCACGCCGTGCGCGTCGGTGTCAGCAAGGGGCAGCGCATGCCGGTTGAGCTGGCCCGCGTGGTGGAAGCGCGACCACACGTTGGCGCGGATTTCGACCTGAGCGCTCCGGTTGCCGAGACGGACGTGTTGGTGATCGGCGGGGGCGGCGGCGGGGCCTCGGCTGCCCTCCTGGCCCAGGAGAGCGGGGCCAGGGTCATCTTGGTGACCAAGCTCCGCTTCGGCGATGCCAACACGGTGATGGCCCAAGGCGGCATCCAGGCTGCCGACCGGCCGGAAGACAGCCCGTCGATTCACTACCTGGACGTGATTGGGGGCGGGCACTTTACCAACGTCCCCGACCTGGTCGAAGCGCTGGTTACGGATGCGCCATGTGTCATCAAGTGGCTCGAGGACCTGGGTATGATGTTTGATAAAGAGCCCGATGGCACGATGATGGAAGAGCACGGCGGCGGCACCAGCCGCAAGCGGATGCACTCGGCGCGGGATTATTCGGGGGCCGAGATCATGCGCACGCTGCGGGACGAGGTGCGCAACCGGGAAGAGCATATTGCCGTCGTCGAGTTCTCGCCTGCCGTGGAGCTGGTGCTGGACGACCAGGGCCGGATTGCCGGGGCAGTGGTGGTGAACCTAGAGACCGGCGTGTACGGTTACATCAAGGCCAAGGCGGTGGTTTTGGCCACCGGCGGCGGCGGCCGGCTGCATTATCAGGACTTTCCCACGACCAACCACTATGGCGCGACGGCTGACGGCGTGGTCCTGGCCTATCGCGTTGGCGCACCGTTGGGCTACCTGGAATCGATGCAGTACCATCCCACTGGCGCGGCTTTTCCGGAACAAATCTTGGGCCTGCTGGTCACGGAAAAGGTGCGCGGGTTGGGGGCTCAACCGGTCAACAAACGCGGCGAGCAATTTGTCTACCCCCTGGAGCCGCGCGACGTGGAGGCGGCGGCGCTGATCCGCGAGTGTTCGGAGCGCGGCAATGGCGTCGTGACCCTGACTGGCCAGCCTGGCGTGTGGCTTGATTCGCCAATGATCGACATGATTCACGGTCCCGGCACGATTCAGCGTGCTTTGCCGGCGATGGTGCGCCAGTTTGCCCGCTTTGACATCGACATTGCCCAGGAACCGATCTTGGTCTACCCCACGCTGCACTATCAGAACGGCGGCGTGCGGCTGAAGGCTGACGCCTCGACCGACATACCGGGCCTTTTTATTGCCGGCGAGGTGAGCGGCGGAGTTCACGGGCACAACCGGTTGATGGGCAACAGCTTGCTGGAGATCACTGTCTTTGGCCGGCGAGCGGGCCGTACCGCCGCTCACTATGCCGGGCAGGTGATGCTGGCCGCGCCGAACCTGGCGCACGTCGCAGCCTGGAACCGGGAGATGGAGGCGGCCGGAATCGACACCGACGTCATCTCCCCCATCCTGCTGCCTGATTACGTTCATCGGGAATAGGGGGAAGAGCCGGCCCGGCTAGCTGAAAGATGCGAGATCTGCCGCATTAACTGTACCCAAAAACGGGTATGGTGCTTGAGGAAATAGCGAGGGATTTTATGCCATTCGGAACAAGACAAGACTCGGTGGGGAATGTGCTGGTCGTTGGCGGCGGCGTGGGGGGCATGCGGGCGGCAATGGACCTGGCCGAGGCGGGGCTAAAAGTTTACCTGATCGAAAACCTGCCCTGGTTGGGGGGACGGGTCGCCCAGCTGGGATACATGTTCCCGACCCACGACTGCGTTCTGTGCCGCGGTTCGTCGGATCACGGCTATGGTTGCACCCGGCCGGCGATCTCTCCCGCCTTTCTCGATTTCAACCGTCATCCCAACATCGAGATCATGGCCAATACAGACCTGATCAAAGCCGAAGGGCAGGCGGGGGATTTTACCGTTACCGTCCGCCATCGCCCGACACACGTCGATAACGCGCGCTGCATCAACTGCAGCCTCTGTACGGCGGTCTGCCCGGTCGATCTACCCAGCCCCTTTGAGGCCGGTCTGGCAGCGCGAAAGGCGGTCTACAAGATGGCCCCCCGCGCGCTGCCGGATTCCTACGTGGTCGACAAGGTGCCGCGCTGTGATACCTGCCGCCGCTGCGAATCTATCTGCCCTACCGGGGCGATTGACCTGGATGAGGAACCCTACGAAGTCGATCTGTCTGTTGGGGCAATTATCCTCTCGGTTGGCTACACCCTCTCCGATCCTGGCGAGTACGAGGAGCTGGGCTACGGTCGCTACCCGAACGTCATTCACTCTATGCAGTACGAGCGGCTCGTCAGCCGCTCCGGGCCGACGGAGGGCGTCGTTCTGCGGCCTTCGGATGGCAAGCTGCCGAAGCGTATCGCGTGGCTGCAGTGTATTGGTTCCCGCGACGAAAAGTATCCCTACTGCTCCTCCATCTGCTGCATGTACTCGACCAAAGAGGCTATCCTGGCGAAGGAGCGCATTGAGGGTGTGCATTGCCAGGTCTTTATCATGGACGAACGGGCCTTTAACAAGGAGTTTAACGCCTATTACGAGCAGGCGCGGACCCACTACGAGGTGGAGTATACGCGCTGTCGCATTCAGCAGGTGCTCCAAGACCCCAAGACCCACGATCTCATCCTGCGCTATCCTGACGAGGGCGGCGTGGTCAAGGAAGAGCGCTTTGACATCGTGGTGTTGTCCGTTGGCTCGCGCCCGCCGTCGACTGCCGAGGAGCTGGCCCAGGTGCTGGGCATCGAGCTGAATCCGTACGGCTTTTGCGAGACGGACCCCTTTGCCCCGCTACAGACCAGCGAGCCGGGCATCTATGTCTGTGGCACCTTTTCTTCGCCCAAAGAGATCGCCGAGACCATCCTCGACGCGGCTGGCGCGGCCGGCGACGTGATGCGGCTGATGCGCCGCCACCTTGGTGCTGCCCCCTCCAGCCGCGAGCATCCCTTTCTCTGGCAACCGAACGGCATGGTTCCCGAGCGGGACGTGAGCGGAGAGCCGCTGCGGATCGGCGTCTTTCTCTGCCGCTGTCGCCCGACGCTGGACGGCATCGTCCAGGTTGACGAACTGGACCGGTTTGCCCAGGGGTTGGAGGACGTGGTGCACGTACAGCCGCTCGACTATGGCTGCTTCGAGGCGGGCCTGGAGGCAATTCGCACGGCGATTGAGGACCTGCGCCTCAACCGCGTGGTGATCGGCGCCTGCAGCCACCGCACCCACGAACCGCTCTTTCAGCGCACGGTGCGGGAAGCGGCGCTGAATCCGTACCTGCTGGAGATGGTCAACTTGCGCGAGCAGTGTGCGTGGGTTCACGTTGGCGATCCGGATCGAGCGACTCGCAAAGCGCAAGAGATGATCCGCATGGCAGTTGCGCGGGTTCGCGTCGCCCAGCCGGTACACAAGCTGGCTGTCCAAACCGAGCCCTCAGCCCTGGTCATCGGCGGGGGGGTGTCGGGGATGACCGCCGCCCTCTCTATCGCCGATGCCGGCTACAACGTCTTTTTGGTGGAGCGGGATGCAGAGCTGGGGGGCAACTTGCGTCACGTTTACTACACTGCCAGCGGGCAGAATCCGCAGCGGCTGTTGCGTGATTTGGTGAACCGGGTCATCGGGCACGAACGAGTGCAGGTCTTTACCCGCACCAAAGTCGTTTCTCACGACGGGTATGTGGGGGCGTTTCGCTCCTTGCTGCGCCGGCAGCCGCGCGACAACCAGGACCCGGTTGAGGTAGAGATTTCCCACGCGGTGACGGTCGTGGCGACGGGCGGGCAGGAATGGCGCGGCGATGTCTACCTGCTCGGTCAAGACCCGCGCGTCGTCACGACGTTGGAACTGGAAGACACCATCGCCCATCGCCCCGAACAAATTGTCGGCATGAAGCAGGCGGTCTTTATCCAGTGCGTGCGCCCGCCGAGCGAGGTCGAGTACTGCAGCCGCATCTGTTGCACCAATACCATCAAGAACGCGATCCGGATCAAGATGCTCAATCCCGACTGCCAGGTTGTGGTTCTCTACAAGGATATTATCACCTATGGCTTCCGCGAGGCGTATTATACCGAAGCCCGCCGACGGGGGGTGCTCTTTATGCGCTACGACGACGAGCACTTGCCCGGCATTCGCCAGGAGGACGGGCAGCTGCGGCTCGTCGCCTGGGATGCGGTCCTGGGACAAGATGTCCTGTTCCAGCCCGACCTGGTGGTCCTGAGCATGGCAATCGAGCCTTCCGCGGGGATCGAGGAGCTGGCGCAGGTGTTGGGGGTGCCGCTTTCTGTCGAGGGCTTTTTTATGGAGGCCCATCTCAAGATGCGGCCAATGGACTTTGTGAAGGAGGGGCTCTTTTTCTGCGGCATCGCCCATTACCCCAAGTTCCTGGACGAGTGTATCACCAATGCCCAGGCAACTGCCGGGCGGGCGCTCACGATTCTGACCAAGGATCGCCTCTATGTGGGCGGCGTCGTGGCCGAGGTGGACCAGTCGCTCTGTGTCGGCTGCCTGACCTGCGTGCGCACCTGTCCCTTTGAGATTCCCAAGGTGCGGTATTCGGACGTGGGAGTGGGCAAGATCAAGGGCGCGGCCTACATCGAGCCGGCCTTGTGCCAGGGCTGCGGGACGTGCGTGGCCGAGTGCCCGGCCAAGGCGATCCAGTTGGCGACGTATCGCGACGAGCAGATTATGGCCCAGCCGCTGGGGAGTTGGGTAAAAGATGCGTGAGGAGGGGAGCTTGACTGACGCAGGAAATAACGGCCAGGGGGAATTTGAGCCCGAGATCACGGCATTTACCTGTATCTACTGTGGCTACATGGCAGCAGATACCGCCGGCGCGCTGCGGCTCAAGTATCCGCCCAACGTGAAACTGGTACGCATGCCGTGCACTGGCAAGGTCGATGTGCGTTACATCTTGCAGGCCTTTGAACAGGGCGCGGACGGCGTCTATATCGTCGCTTGCCCAATTGGCAACTGTCACCATATTCATGGCAATGAGCGTGCAGTGGCGCGCGTCAAGTACACCAAAAGGCTCCTGGACGAGGTGGGGGTTGGAGGGGATCGGCTAGAGATTCTCTTTGCTTCGGGTGGAATGGGGGCGACCTTTGCTGAATCCGCTCACGCGATGGTGGAGCGGGTCAAGCAGATAGGGCCGAATCCATTGAAGCTGGCGCCCGGAGCCGGGTAACTGGACGCTTCTGACTGGCCAGGAGGCTGGGGGGGGGTATGAGAGACGACGTGACTCAGCAAGAAAAAGTTGTCGGTGCTGCGATGGTCGTCGGCGGCGGAATCGCCGGCATTCAGGCGTCCCTCGACCTGGCCGAGGCGGGCTTCAAGGTCTACCTGGTGGAGCTTCAGTCGGCGATTGGCGGCCACATGGCGCAGTTGGACAAGACCTTCCCCACCAACGATTGCTCGATGTGCATCATCAGCCCCAAGCTGGTCGAGACGGGGCGCCATCGCAATGTCGAGCTGCTGGTTGACAGCGAGGTCATTGGCGTGCGGGGAGAAGCGGGGAATTTTTCCGTTCGCCTGCGCACCAGGCCCCGCTACATCGACCTGGACAGGTGCACCGGCTGCGGCGAGTGCGCCGAGGCTTGCCCGGTAGTGATTCCAAACTATTTTGACCAGGGGTTGGCAGACCAGCGCGCGGTGTACAAGCTCTACCCCCAGGCGGTTCCAAATGCCTACGCTATCGAAAAACTCGGCATCGCTCCTTGCCGCGATGCCTGCCCAACCGGCCAGCGCGTACAGGGTTATATCGCATTGATCCGCGAAGGACGGTATCACGATGCACTGCGCGTGATCAAGGAGGATAATCCGTTTCCCGGTATCTGTGGACGAATCTGTAACCACCGCTGTGAGGATGCTTGCAACCGGCGCAAACTCGACGAGGCAATCAACATCCGCGCCCTGAAGCGGTTTGTCACCGACACGGTCTATGCCGAACCGCGAATGCCCCCGCAGCCGGCGGAGCGAAAATATGCCGAGCGCGTAGCCGTGATCGGCGCGGGCCCCTGTGGACTGACTGCCGCTCAAGACTTGTGTCAGCTGGGTTATGGGGTCGCTGTTTTTGAAGCGCTCCCCGTGGCTGGTGGAATGTTGCGGGTGGGTGTGCCCGAGTATCGCCTGCCAGCCTCGATTGTCGACCGGGAAGTGCAGGATATTGTCGATCTGGGGGTCGAGCTGCGGCTGAATACTTTTGTCGATAACCTGGACGACATCTTTGACGAGGGCTTTCATGCGGTCTTGATTGCAGTTGGTGCGCACGAGGGAATTCGACCGCCTATTCCAGGGGCAGATTTAAATGGCGTTTTGATTAACACCACCTTTTTGCGTGACGTCCGCCTGGGGAACCTGCCGTCTTTGGGCGAACGGGTGGCCGTCGTTGGGGCGGGGGACGTTGCGATGGACGTGGCGCGCACGGCTGTGCGCATGGGGGCGGAGGTTCACGTCTATTATCGCCGCACTCGCGGGGAGGCGACGGCGGGCGCGGAAGAACTGCGGCACGCAGAAGAGGAAGGCGTCAACTTTCATTTCCAGACCACTCCAATCGAGATTGTCGGCGACGAGGAGAGGTGTGTGGTGGGGATGAAGTGTGTTCGTACTGAGCAGGGGCTTGTTGACGAAACAGGCCGGAGTCGGCCTGTACAGCTGCCTGGCTCGGAGCATTTTGTTCCTTGTGACACGGTGATCTTTTCTATCGGTCAACGGGCTGGCCTGGCTTTTATCCCCGAAAGCGCCGGCGTCGGCATCACCGGCCAAGCCACGATTGCGGTCAATCCCAACACCCTGGCGGCAACCCGTTCGGGGGTCTTTGCCGCTGGAGACGCCACTACCGGTACTTCTTTTGTCATCGAAGCTGTGGCGGCGGGACATCGGGCGGCCGAGTCGATCGATCGCTATTTGCAGGGAAAAGAGATGGAGCCGCCGCCCAAGCCCCAGCTGCCGGTCGTAGAGTTGAATCGCCTCGAAATTGAGGAGCGAGTAAAGAGCGGCCAGGTTTGTGTTCAACCCCGCGTGCCAATGGACGAACTGCCGGTCGATCAGCGCTCGCAAACCTTTGAGGAAGTAGTTGCCGGTTACACTCACGAGCAGGCGCAGGCCGAGGCGGCGCGCTGCCTGGCGTGCGGCATCTGTTCCGAGTGCCTGAGCTGCGTATATGCCTGCCAGGCCGAGGCAATCGATCACGACATGGTAGAGCAGGTGCAGGACTTGAACGTCGGGGCAATCCTCCTCGCCCCGGGCTTTGCGCCCTACGACGCCGCCCGTTCGGAGGAGTATGGCTGGGGGCGCTATGCTAACGTCGTGACCTCCCTCCAGTTCGAGCGGCTGCTCAGCGCCTCCGGCCCAACCCACGGTCACGTCAGGCGCCCGTCCGATGGGGCGACGCCGCGGCGAATTGCCTTTCTCCAGTGCGTCGGCTCGCGGGATCAAGAACACAATTATTGCTCCTCCGTCTGTTGCATGTACGCGACCAAGGAGGCGATCCTGGCCTGCGAGCACGAGCCGGATACCCGTATCTCGGTCTTTATGATGGACATGCGCTCCTTCAGCAAGGGCTATGAAGAATACTACCGCCGCGCGCGAGAGCGGTACGGCGTTCGCTACATTCGCTCGCGCGTCTCGGCGATCGTGGAGGACCCCCAGAGCAGGGATCTGCGGATTCGCTATGTCGACGAGGAGAACGCCGCCGCGCCGATCGTCGAAGAGACCTTTGACATGGTCGTGCTGGCGGTGGGGATGGAGATTCCGGAGGCCGTGCGCGACCTGGGCCGCCGGTTGGGAATCGAGCTGGACGGCAATGGCTTTTGCCGCACCTTGCCCTTCGCCCCGCTGCAGACCAGCCGCCCCGGCATATATGCGCTGGGCCCCTTCCGCGAGCCGAAGGATATCCCCGAATCGGTCGTGGAGGCAAGCGGGGCGGCGGGCGTGGCGGGCGCGTTGTTGGCGCCCGCCCGCTGGACGCTGGCCGATGTGCCACCCGACATTCCCGAGCGGGACGTGACGGGGGAGGAGCCGCGCATCGGCGTCTTTGTCTGTCACTGCGGTTCCAACATTGCCGGCGCGTTGGATGTACCCAAGGTGGCCGAGTACGCCGCCACACTGCCAGGAGTTGTGCATGCCGAGAGCAATCTCTACACCTGCTCCCAGGATACGGTTGCCCACATCACCGAGGTGACGCGGGAGCAGGGCCTCAACCGCGTCGTCGTCGCTTCTTGCAGTCCCTTGACCCACGAACCACTTTTCCAGGACGCCATCCGCGAAGCAGGATTGAACCCCAACTTGTTCGAGATGGCCAACATCCGCAATCAATGCTCCTGGGTCCATCCCGATAACTGGGATGTTGCCACTGAGAAAGCGCAGGACCTGGTGCGCATGGCCGTGGCCAAGGCGGCGCAGCTGGAACCGCTGTACAAGACGACAGTAAAGGTCGAAAAAGCAGCGCTGATCGTTGGCGGCGGCGCTGCGGGGATGACCGCCGCGCTGACGCTGGCGCAGCAGGGCTTTCCCGTCCATCTGGTCGAGCGGGAGAATCGCTTGGGTGGCAACTTGCTGCAGCTGCGCCATTATCTCCAGGAAGCGACGGGCGAGGGAGAGCGAATCTGGCTCGATCCCCAGGCCTATGCCCAAGAGTTGGTGCGGCAGGTCGAAGCGGAACCGCTGGTTACGGTCCACCTGAATACCCATCTGGTGGATACCGGCGGCTTTTTGGGCCACTTTACCTCGCGTCTCCAGGGCCCCGATGGGGAACTGGAAATTTCCCACGGCGCGGCGATCATCGCCACCGGCGGGCAGGAGTATCGCGGCCCCGAGTATGGCTATGGCAGCGATTCGCGCATCGTCACCCAACAAGAGTTCGAGCATCTGTTGAGCGCGAGGCAGGACTTGCCCGACTCGGTGGCGATGATCCAGTGTGTGGGACCGGCGGAAGCGTTTTGTTCCCGCATCTGTTGTACCACGGCGCTCAAAAACGCACTGATGCTCAAGCGGCACAAGCCGGAGGCGCAGGTGGTTGTCCTCTACCGGGACGTGCGCACCTTTGGTTTCAAGGAGCGGGTCTACCAGGAGGCGCGGCGGGCTGGGGTGTTGTTCGTCCGCTTCGAGTTTGACCGCAAGCCCGAGGTGCAAATTGGCGACGACGGGCTGCGAGTCGCGGTCTGGGAGCACAGCCTGGGACAAGAAGTCATTCTGCGGCCCGACATGCTCGTCTTGAGCATGCCGGTGGTGCCTTCCGAAGGAGCGCAGGAATTGGCAAGCCGGCTCAGGATTCCGGTCGACCTGGACGGCTTTTTCCTCGAGGCCCACGTCAAGCTGCGACCGGTCGATTTCTCTTCCGACGGCTTTTTCCTGGCTGGCATGGCTCACTATCCCAAGTTTCTCGACGAAGCGGTAGCCCAGGCCCAGGCGGCTGCGGCCCGCGCGGCGACGATCTTGAGCCGGGATGAGCTGGAGGTCGGCGGCATTGTCGCCCAGGTCGATGAGGAGAGATGCGTCGGCTGCCTGACCTGTGTGCGTATTTGCCCCTACCACGCGCCCCGGGTCCAGGCCGACTTGCCGGGAGTGGGGTCGATTATGGGTGCGGCCTACATCGAGCCGGCCCAGTGTCACGGCTGTGGCATCTGTGTCGCAGAGTGTCCGGCCAAGGCAATCCAGCTGCTCCATTACCGGAGCGAGCAGATGGAGGCCAAGATCGCCGCGCTGATGCTGCCATCGCCGATCTGTAGTTGAGCGCTTGCGGGTGAGGTCGATATGAATGATCTGACGTACGAGCCCAAAATTCTCGCCTTTTGCTGCCGTCACTGCGCCTACGCGGCGGCCGACCTGGCCGGGGCGATGCGCCTGCGCTACCCGCCCAACGTGCGCGTTGTCGAGGTGCCCTGCACTGGCCGGGTTGACGTGGTCGAGGTGTTGCACGCTTTTGAGCGGGGCATCGACGGCGTCGTCGTCGCCGGCTGACTGGAGGGCGAGTGTCATTACCTGGAAGGTAATACAAATGCCCGGCGCAGGATCGAGTATCTGGCCCACATTCTGGACCAGGTTGGATTGGGCGGCGAGCGAGTGCGGATGGTCAATCTCTCCGCTGCCATGGCGGTCCATTTCGTTGCCATGGTGGAAGAAATGACCGAGACTTTGTCGAACTTGGGCCCGAACCCCCTTTGTGAAGCGGGGGAGTAAAGAATTTGGCCGGCCGGGCGGAGGGTCGAATTGGCCGCTAAAATCGAGTCTGCCCGAGCCCATGAATAAAAACGGAGGTTGCAATGATTGTCGGCGAACAGAAACCGCTGGAAGAGATCGTCGGGTTGTTGGGCGATGCCCGCAAGGTACTGGTGCTGGGCTGCGGCACGTGTGTGACCGTTTGCTTTGCCGGAGGGGAAAAGGAGGTCGGCATCCTGGCCTCGATGCTGCGAATGAAAAGCAAGTTGGCCGGCCACCCGATGGAGGTCGACGAGGCGACCGTCCAGCGGCAGTGTGAATGGGAATACATCGACCCGTTGCGGGAGCGGCTGTCCCAGTACGACGCCGTGCTCAGCCTGGCTTGTGGCATTGGCGTGCAGGCGATGAACGAGCGCTTCCCCAAGCACTTGACCCTACCGGGAATCAACACCACCTCTCTCAGCCTGCCGACAGAACAGGGGGTGTGGGAAGAGCGCTGCCAGGCCTGCGGCGATTGCATCCTGGGCATCACGTTTGGCATCTGCCCGATCACCCGCTGTTCCAAGCAGCTCTTGAACGGGCCCTGCGGCGGGTCTCAGCGCGGGGTCTGCGAGATCAACCCCGATATCCCTTGTGCCTGGCAGCTGATCTGGGAGCGCGCGGTCGCGCTGGGGCAGGTAGAGCGCTTGCTGGAGATTCAGGCGGCCAAGGATTGGTCGCGTAGCCGAGATGGCGGGCCGCGCAAGATCGTGCGCGAGGACCTGCAGCTCGAGACAGCTTAGCGAGGTGGGCGAACGATGACAGAGCGAACAAACGGTTATAAATCGGGCAGCAACCTGGAAAAAATTCTGCGCGCCGGGCACTTTGCTGTGACCGGGGAGTTGGGGCCGCCGCAGAGCGCTGACGGCGAAGAAATTCGCCACAAGGCCCGGCTGCTCAAGGGCGTGGTCGATGCGGTGAACATTACCGACAACCAGACCGCCATCGTGCGCATGTCCAGTATCGGCTCTGGCGTGCTGGCCATCGACGAGGGGCTGGAGCCAATCGTGCAGATGACCTGCCGTGATCGCAACCGGCTGGCGATCCAGGCGGACCTGTTGGGAGCCTACGCCCTGGGCATGCGCAACCTGCTTTGCCTGACCGGTGATCACCAGAGTTTTGGCAATCATCCGACGGCCAAGAACGTCCACGATCTGGACTCGGTGCAGCTGGTGCACATGGTCAAGAACATGCGGGACGAGGCCTGCTTCCAGTGCGGTGATGCGATCAAGGGCACGGCGCCGCGCATGCTCATCGGCGCGGCGGTCAACCCCTTTGCCGATCCCTTCGAATTTCGTCCCTATCGGCTGGCAAAAAAGGTCGCCGCCGGGGCGGATTTTGTCCAGACCCAGCTCATTTACGACATCCCCCGCTTTCGCGAGTATATGGCCAAGGTCGTCGACATGGGTCTGCACGAAAAGGTCTATATCCTGGCTGGAGTGGGCCCCATCAAATCCTCCGGGGCGGCGCGCTACATGCGCGACAAGGTGCCGGGGATGATCGTCCGTGACGAGTACGTCGAACGCATGAACGCAGTGGTCGCCGATATTCCAAAGGAAGAGAAAAAAGCGCGCCGTGATACCTGGGCTCAAGAGGGCATCCAAATCTGTGTCGAGCAGATTCAAGAAATCCGCGAGATCGAAGGAGTTGCCGGAGTGCACATCATGGCGATTGAGTGGGAGGAGGCGGTGCGGTCGATTGTCGAAGGGACGGGGCTGTTCCCCCGTCCAGCAGTGGAGTAGGGATATGGCGATTACGTTGCATACAGACCTGGCCAAGTTTATCCGCGAGGAATGCGGCGAGAACGTCTACCTTTGCTACCAGTGTGAACGTTGCTCCTCTGGTTGCCCGACCGCGGCGGCGATGCGTTATCGCCCGGCCCAGATGATGCGCCTGGCCCAGTTCGGCCTGACCGACCAGATTGAGATGGATGCCAGCATCTGGCGCTGCCTTGGCTGCGATACCTGCACCGCTCACTGCCCACATAACCTGAGCGTCCGCCGCCTGGTGGAGGTCATGCGGCAGAAGGTGATGCAGGAGCGATACCTGGCCGGCGGCAATGGCATGTTGGGCGATGACGAGGCGCTGCAAAAGGGCATGCGGGCTCTCGGCATGCTGGGTTCTCGCATCGACGCGTACCACAACGTCTCGGGTGAGGATAACGCGTCGCGCCTGTCGTGGACAGAGAACCTGGCGGAAAAGCCGGAGGGATTGGTCGGCGATACGGGGGCAGAGATGGCCTACTTTGTCGGCTGCGTCTCGGCCATGTTCCCCATGAGCTATGGGATTCCCCAGGGCTTTGCAGCAGTGCTGGGAAAAGCCCAGGTCCGCTTCACAACCCTCGGCGGCGACGAATGGTGCTGCGGTTTCCCGCAGATGATGGCGGGACAGCTCGAGCAGGCAAAGGAGTCGATCTATCACAACGTCGAGCGGATGGAGGCGCTGGGGGTGCCGCGCCTGGTGACGACTTGCCCGTCTTGTTATCACATGTGGCACCACGTCTATCCCGAGATTATGGGCCGTGACCTTGCCTTTGAGGTGGTCCACGCCGTACAAGTGCTGCGCGACCTGGCGGTGGAAGAGCGCCTCTCCTTTGGAGAGGCCAAGCGCCCGGAGATTGTCACCTATCACGACCCTTGCGACCTGGGCCGCAAGGCGGGGATCTATGACGAGCCGCGCGAGGTGCTGCAGCGCATCCCGGGCTATACGTTCGTCGAGATGCAGCAGTCGAGGGAGCATGCCCTCTGCTGCGGCGGCGGCGGCGATCTGGAGACCTTTGACCCCGACCTGGTGCAGGATGTAGCAGCGCGGCGTATCGCCCAGGCGGTAGAGATTGGCGCGTCGGTGCTGGTGTCGGCCTGTCCCCAGTGTGTCAGGACCCTGTCCAAAGCAGCGCGGGCTGAACGGGTGCGCGTGCGGGTGATGGACCTGACCCAATTCGTTGAAATGGCGCTGGTGTGAGGTAAAAGATGAGTGGCTTGCAAAAGATTGCAGTTACCGGAAAGGGTGGGGTGGGCAAGACGACCCTCACCGCGCTTTTGGCGCGCATCTATGCCCAGCAAGGCCGTTCTGTCATCGCCATTGATGCCGATCCTGCCGGTGGTCTGGCCAACGCCCTCGGCCTGCCACGCGAGGTGGTCGAACAGCTCAAGCCAATCTCGGAGATGGAAGAACTGATCTATGAACGAACGGGCGCCAAGCCCGGCAGTTACGGCGGCTTTTTTAACCTGACCCCCCGCGTGGATGACATTCCGGACCAGTACAGCGTCGTATACGACGATATCCGTCTGCTCAAGCTGGGCACCATTGACGTCGGCGGGAGCGGATGCATGTGTCCGGAGAGCGCGCTGCTCAAGGCGCTGGTGACCCACCTGCTGCTCTATCGGGACGAGGTGATGATCATGGATATGGAAGCCGGGGTGGAGCACCTCGGTCGGGCGACCACCCAGGCGGTCGACGCGATGTTGATCGTCGTCGAGCCGGGGCGGCGCAGCCTGGAGGTGGCGGGCCGTATCCGGGAACTGGCCAGTGACCTCAAGCTCCAGCGCTTGTACGCGGTGGGAAACAAGGTCCGTTCTGCGGCCGACCGGGATTTTATCGCCGCGCACAGCCCGGTTCCCATCGTCGGCTATCTTTCCGCCAGCGTCGAGGTCATTGACGCTGACCTGCGCGGCGCGCCAGTCTATGAGGTGGCGCCGCAGGTGGTAGAGGAGGCGCAGGTAGTTCTGGCGGCGATCGAGGCAAAGGTGCAGGAGAGTGCGAGCTAAAAGTGCAGGATGGACGACGGTTGCCCTCCTGGCATTCTGCCTGGCTCTGCCGATGACCGCAAGCGCGGACCCCGATCCGCCTGCCGAAGCCTTTGTCCCGGGGGTGATCGGCTATCGGCAGCAGCGACCACTCAGCTGCGAGTCCCGCTCCGCTGTAGACCTGGCTGCTTTTTGGCGAGTTTCTGTCGCCGAAGGGACGTTCTTTGACACGCTGCCCCGCTCCGACAACCCTCACCATGGCTTTGTCGGCGACGTAGACGATCCGCCGGGGAGTCTTCCCCCGGGCGGGTATGGCGTCTATGCAACACCCGTTGCTGCGGCGCTGCGGCGGTATGGCCTGGATGCCCACGCTTACCGTTGGTTCGGCCTGGAGCGCCTGCGTCAGGAACTGGCAGCGGGCCGGCCGGTCGTGGTCTGGGCGACCTATCGCATGTTGCAGCCCGAGACTGCTTCTTGGGTGTCGGCGGATGGCTCTGTTTCCGTTATCGTGCAGTGGGAGCATACCTTTATCGCCGTTGGGTACGATGAACAGGGGGTCTATTTGATCGATGCCTACGATGCAGAGACTCACTATTATTCCAACGACCAATTCGTGTCTGCCTGGATGCAGTTGAACGAGATGGCCGTGACGGTCGGCGGCCCGCTTCCGGCGCCGCTTTACCCGTGGTGGGAGGAAAAGGCGCAGGGGTGGGGACGGTGGCTGTTGGACGGATATTCGATGCCGAATCGATACTGAGAGGTGACGTATGGAAAATCTGGCTGAATCATTGCTTGAGTTGGTCCGCCTGGCGTCGACCAGCCTGCCGGCGGATGTCGAGGCGACCCTGCGGGCCGCCTGCGACCGGGAAGCACCCGGCTCGGCGGCCGCTGGCGCCCTGGAGACGATTTTGGAGAATGTCCAGTTAGCGCGTCAAAAGTCGACCCCTGTCTGCCAGGATACGGGGACGCCGATTTTTTATCTCTATTGCCCGCCAGGTGTCAGCTCTCGCTCGCTGCGGGAACAAGTCGAGGCGGCGGTCGCCGAGGCAACCCGTCGTTCCTACTTGCGGCCCAACGCGGTCGATTCCCTCACCGGTCGCAACAGCGGCAACAACCTCGGTCTTGGCTATCCGACTTTTCACTTTGAGGAATGGGGGGAGCCGTACTTGCAGGTCGATCTGCTGCTCAAGGGTGGCGGCAGCGAGAATGTGTGCGCTCAGTACAAGTTGCCGCACGCGGCGTTGAAGGCGGGGCGGGACTTGGAAGGGGTCCGCCGGGTGGTCCTGGATGCCGTGTATCAGGCACAAGGAAAAGGGTGTGCACCCGGCGTGTTGGGCATCGCCGTCGGCGGCGACCGGGGCGGCGGGTACGTCCACGCCAAGGAGCAGCTCTTTCGCCCGCTCGGCGATACCAACCCGATTCCCGAACTGGCGGCCTTGGAGGAGCGCCTGTTCGAAGAGTGCAACGAACTGGCAATCGGGCCGATGGGTTTTGGCGGCAAGACGACGGTCCTGGCGGTAAAAATAGGGGCCTATCATCGCTTGCCGGCCTGTTACTTTGTCACCGTCGCCTATATGTGCTGGGCTTGCCGGCGAGCGCGGATGGTTGTGCGGGATGGCAAAGTATCCTTCTCGCAGCAGGAGGGAGTGTAATGGCAGCCTACGATCTGTCCATACCGATTTCCGAGCAAGAGATTCGTGCGCTGCACGTCGGCGATACGGTCAGGCTTGATGGGGTCATTGTCACAGGCCGCGATGCGGCGCACAAGTACATGATCGAGAACTTTGTCCGCGCTGCCGAGACGCCTGTGAGCGAACAGGCGTTGTATCAAGAGCTCCTGCGGTTGTTGAAGGGAGGGGTGATCTACCACTGTGGGCCAGTGGTCCGCCAGCGAAAAGATGGGAGCTGGGAGTTTGTTGCTGCCGGCCCAACCACTTCGATTCGCGAAGAGCCTTATCAAGCGGACGTCATTACCCATTTTGGTATGCGCGGCGTGATTGGCAAGGGAGGGATGGGGGCCAGCACGCTGCAGGCCTGCCAGGATTATGGCGCGGCCTATTTCCACGCCGTCGGCGGCGCCGCCAGCCTGATCGCCGATTCGGTCAAGCAGGTCGTGTCGGTGTACAAAAAAGAAGAGTTTGGCGTCCCCGAGGCCTTTTGGGTTATCCGGGTGGAAGGATTCCCCGTTGTCGTGACGATGGACAGCCATGGCCAGTCGATTCACGATCAGGTTGAGGCGGCGTCCCGGGTCAAGCTGCACGAGCTGATGGAATCGTAGCGTTGTTGGCGGGCGTTCGCGGCGAGCGGGGAGCACGAGTAGTTCGTCCCCGGTGTTGTCAGCCGCGGACCAGGTACTTGACCTTTTCCAGTCTTTCAGTATAATGCTGTATCTTGTCGGATAGATATTGCGCGCCTGTCTTTTACGGCGTGCTTCCCACTGCCTTTGAGAACCGGCTGTCAGCCATGATAGCTGGTTTTCAGAGGCAGTCATACTTGTTGTCTGGAATCCGCGCCCAGGCAGGGCGTGAAAATTGACCTAAGGAGGGAGGGAGCCATGGAGGGTCTTCAAGGGGCAACGTTGTTCGAGCAAGTTGGACTGTACGCTGTCCTTGTAACCGGCGTCGGCGCGCTGATTTACGCCTGGCTGTTGGCGCGCTGGGTGCTGCGCCAGGATCCGGGCACCGAGGGGATGCAGGAAATATCGGGGGCGATTCGCCAGGGAGCAGTTGCTTACCTCAACAAGCAGATGGAGGTCGTCATCCCAATCTCGTTTGTGTTGGCAGTTGTGCTCTTTTTGACCGCGGCGCTCGCCGAGGCTCCGTGGAGTATTTCCATTGGGCGTGGCGCGGCGTTGCTGCTCGGCGCAACTTGTTCGCTGACGATCGGGCAAATCGGCTTGCGCTACGTCGGCACACAGGGGAATGTGCGCGTGGCCAACCAGGCACGCATGGGTTCGTTTCAGGGTGCGCTGCGAGTGGCCTACCGCTCCGGCACGATTGCGGGTATGCTGGCCGACGGGCTGGGGTTACTGGGTGGAACGACCATCTTTTTGCTCTACGGGCAGCACGCCCCGGAAGTGTTGTTGGGCTTTGGTTTTGGCGGCACGTTGCTGGCGATGTTTATGCGCGTTGGCGGCGGCATCTACACCAAGGCGGCTGACGTCGGTGCGGACCTGGTCGGTAAGGTTGAGGCTGGCGTGCCGGAAGACGATCCGCGCAACGCGGCTGTCATCGCCGACCTGGTAGGGGATAACGTCGGCGATTTCAGCGGCATGGCCGAGGACGTTTTCGAATCCTACGAGGTGACGATCGTCTCGGCCATGATCCTCGGCCTGGCTGTGATGCAGGTCGACCCTGCTCACAGCCTCAAGTGGATCGTCTTTCCCCTATTGGTGCGCGCTATCGGCGTCTTTAGCAGCATTATCGGCACCTATGCCGTTTCCTGGTGGCCGACGAAGGGGGATGCTTTCCGGGCCATGGATCTTTCGTACGATCTTTCGTCAATCATCTCTACAACCGCATTCTTCTTCCTGGCAATCTTCTACGGCGGCGACTTGCGCCTTTTTTCGGCAACAGCAGCGGGGATCCTTTTGGCGGTTGCTTTTAACAAGTACACCGCCGCTTTTACCGAGATCGGCAGCAGCGCAGTGAACAAGCTGGTGCGCTCGGCGCGCACCGGCCCGGCGACAATGATCCTGGCAGGCCTGGGCGTGGGATATGAGAGCACGGTCTGGGCAATTCTGATTATTGTGCTGAACATCATGCTCTCTATCACAATCTATTCTGTCAATACGCCGCCGGCCTGGAAACCTTTTATCATTGGCGGTTCCCTGTTGCTCGGAATCGCCGTTGGCATCTATCTGGCGTTCAAGACGAAGAAGGTTGAAAACGGTGTCTTTAGTGCCGTCGGCATCCTGGTGATTGGGCTCATCTTTAGCAGCTTTGAACAGGCGCCGGCCGGTCACTCCTTTATCTTTATCATGTACTCGGTGGCGATGGCTGGAATCGGCATGCTCTCCCACACCGGCAACAATCTGGCTATGGACGCCTTTGGGCCGATTGCGGACAATGCCCAGGGTATCGCCGAGATGCGGAAAGAGGACTTTAAAGACCCCCAGGCGCATGCGACGCTGGCCAAGCTGGATGCCGTTGGTAATACCACCAAGGCGATTACCAAGGGCATTGCCATCGCCTCGGCGGTCATTGCCGCCGTCAGTCTCTTTGCCTCCTACCTGGAGGAAACCGGTTTGGCGGAGGGCGGCCTGGAAGGAAGCATGCAGGCTGGCTTGAACGTGGCTAATCCGCTAGTCTTTATCGGTCTGCTGATCGGCGGTGCGCTGCCCTTTTTGTTCAGCTCGGTCTTGTTGAACGCGGTCGAGCGGGCTGCGGCCTTGATTATCGAAGAAGTGCGCAGGCAGTTCCGCCGTCCTGGGGTCCTGGAAGGAACGGTCAAGCCCGACTATGGCGAGGTGGTTCGTATCTGCACCGACGCGGCGCAGCGCGAGTTGATCGTCGTGGCCATGCTGGGAATTCTGGTTCCCGTCATCGTCGGCTTTCTGATCGGCGTCGAGGCGCTGGGCGGCTTTTTGGCCGGGATCATTATCACCGGCCAGCTGCTGGCTGTCTTTATGGCCAACTCGGGTGGCGCGTGGGATAACGCCAAGAAACAGATCGAAGCTGAGCCTTGCGATCCAGAGCGCAATCTGGGCAAGGGGTCTGAGCGACACAAGGCGGGGGTCATTGGCGACACGGTCGGCGATCCGTTGAAGGATACAGCGGGCCCCTCGCTGAACCCGATGATCAAGGTCGTGAACCTGGTCTCGTTGTTGATTGCGCCATTGATTGCCCAGATGATGACGGGAGGGGAGGGCCTGCGCATCGTCGGCTACCTGGTTGCCGCTGTCTGTCTCGTCGCGGTGGGCATCGGGGTGATCTTTAGCCGGCGCGAGGCCAAGCCCATCGTCAAATAGCAGCAACTGTTCAGACCACTTGCCTCTGGACGCCTCGCCCAACGACGGTGCTGGGAGAGATGAAGGGGGTGTTGCGGGCGCTTTGCCGCTTGCAGGACCCCCTTTTTTTTCCTCTTACGCACGGCCAAGCATCCGGGCGGTCAGCCCGAGATGTTGCCTTTGTCAAGGCGGCAATCTCGACTATAATAAGGTGGGGGTGAGAGATGAAAACAGCCTATATCTATCATCCAGTCTACTTGGCGCACGACCTGGCGGGTCATCCGGAGAATGCCCGCCGCCTGGAAAGCATCATGGCCTTGCTGGGGGAGCAGGGAGTGTTGGGGCGGCTGGTTGCCGTGGAACCGCGCCCGGCAACGGGCGCCGAGCTGCAGCGGGTGCATACCCCCTCTTATATCGAGCTTGTGCGACAGGTCGCCGGGCGGGGTGGGGGCCGTCTTGATGCGGATACCTATGTGTCGGCTCGTTCGTATGATGCCGCCTGTATGGCGGCGGGCGGCCTGCTGGCGGCGGTGGATGCGCTGCTGGCAGGGGATATCGACAATGGATTTGCCCTCCTTCGTCCGCCGGGACATCACGCTCTCGCCGACCGTGGCATGGGGTTCTGCCTGTTCAACAACGTCGCGCTTGCTGCCCGGCACGCGCTTGCGTCACCGCAAGTCGAGCGAGTGTTGATCGCCGACTTTGACGTCCATCATGGCAACGGGACCCAGGCGATTTTCGATGCGGACCCCGCCGTTTTCTATTTTTCGACTCACCAGTACCCCTTCTACCCGGGAACAGGACATTGGCGCGAGACCGGCAGCGGGCCAGGAAAGGGAACGGTGTTGGACGTGCCGCTCCCGGCAGGCGTGGGGGACCAGGGATACCTCCAAATTGTCGCCGAACTGGCCCGGCCCCTCGCCCGCCGCTTCCAACCTGACTTGATACTGGTTTCGGCTGGTTATGATGCTCATTGGCAGGACCCTTTGGCCGCGATGACGCTATCATTGACCGGATATGTCCAATTGGCGCGGGAATTGATCGCCATGGCGGAAGAATGTTGTGGGGGGAAAATCCTCTTTACACTGGAAGGAGGGTACCACCTCGACGTTCTATCCCACGGCGTGCTGAATACAATCTATGCGCTCTTGGGAGAAACGACCGTCTCTGATCCGTTTGGCAGCGCACATCTGGGCGAACCGTCGGTGTTGTCGCTTGTCGAACAGCTCAAGACGCTGCACTGCCTGGCTGGGTAGCAATCTGGCCAGGCGATTCCCCTGTCGCAGCGGTATGCCTGGTTGCACTGGACGAAGGGCGCGCGTCCCGGTTTTCTGTTCCGTGCAGTTTTTGACTTTTTGTGCAAATTGTTGCATAATGAACCCGGGACTGCCAAGTACCTTGTGCCTCCCTGTGGAGGAGCATCTAGGGGGCTGAGCGGTTGTGTGAATTCTGGCATTACCCGGCAAGAGTTGGAGGCGAGAATGGCCGAAATAACCCTACATGAATATATTCAAGAAATTGACGAAGCGATCGAGCGCGGGGAACACGAAAAGGTCTTGGCCCACGGGCGGCACGTCCTTCAGCGTTATCCCAAGCACCTGGGTACGTACCAGTTGCTTGGCCGGGCGATGCTGGAGGCCAATCAAGACGATTTGGCGGAGGACATGTTTCGCCGTGTTCTCAGCGGTGATCCCGAGAATTTTGTGGCGCGGGTCGGGATGAGTATCATCTCTGATCGTCGCGGCGATCTTACCCGAGCTATCTGGCACATGGAGCGTGCTTTTGAACTGAATCCCAACAACGAGGCGATCCAGGGTGAACTGCGCCGCTTGTATGGCCGCCGTGACGGCATTGAACCGACCCGCGTTCAATTGACTCGCGGTGCGCTGGCACGGCTGTATATGCGCGGTAATTTGCATCCTCGCGCCGTGCAAGAGTTCCGTGCCTTGCTGGATGCTGAACCTGAACGCGCTGATCTACAGGTTGCTCTGGCAGAGGCTCTTTGGCGTAACGAGCAGCGGGTACAGGCGGAGGAAGCTTGCTTACGTGTCTTGGACGAGTTGCCTTATTGTCTCAAGGCCAATGCGATCTTGGGAGAGATTTGGGCCCGCAGCGGGCGCGCGGAAGGCGAGACTCATCTCAAGCGGGTCGAGTCGCTGGATCCGGAAAACAACTTGATTGTCGAAATCCTGGGCCAAACCTCGCCCCTGCAGCCGAAAGAGGTCAAACTGCCGCACCTGGACTATAGACCTCCCTCTGCCGCTGTGGAGCAGCCAGCCTGGTTTGCGGCGGCTGGAATTGGCGAGCAGGAGAGCGCCTTGCTAGACCTGGAAACGGCGATGGATGCGCGAATCGAAATCCCTTCCTGGCTGGAAGAGATGGGCCAGGATGTGGACGAGTGGCCCGAAGAGTTAGACCGGAAACCTCTAGCCCCCGGTCAGGAGATGGAGGAAGAAGCTGTATCCATCCCTGCGTTTGACCTGGGTGTCCCGGATTGGATGGGGGAGGATGCAGGCGAATTGGAAGAGGAGCGGGCTGCCCCAGGCGAGGAACCGACCGGAGAGGCGCCTGGCTGGTTGGAGGACGCCAAAGTGGCAGGTGCCGAGGTTCCCTCTGTTCCTGCGGCAGAGGATATGCCAGACTGGTTGAGTGAAGTGGTTCCCTCTGAGGCCGGGGTGGAGGAGACTACTGAAGTGCCTGATTGGTTGCGCGAGGTGGTGCCTCCGACGACCATGGCTGCGGAGGAGATCGAACTACCAGCGGCTGAGGATGCCCCCGACTGGCTGCGCGGCGTTGCTGTTCCTTCTCCGGATGTGGAGGAAGAACCGCTTGCGCCGCAAATTCCTGTGGAGGAGGATATCCCCGACTGGCTGAAGGATGTTGCTCTGCCGGATAGTGAGGCAGCCGAGATGCCCGAGGTAGAACCGTTGCCGGGCACAATTCCAGACTGGCTGCAAGAGGTGGCAGAACCAGCCGAGCCAATACGGCCTCCGGTGGAAATCCCCGACTGGCTAGAGGATCAACCATCCCCGGAGTTGGAGCCCGAGACTGTAGAAGCGGCTGCGCTTTCAGAACTGGAAATCGAAGCGGCAGAGGTCGCGCCGCTGGAGCCGGCCGAGATTCCCGACTGGCTGCAGGAGCGGGCGCCGGTAGAGGAACTGCCCGCTGCGCCCGAGGAGGCGGCGGCGCCGGCGTGGCTGGAAGGGGAAGAGATGCCGAGCGGCGACGACGCGCTGGCCTGGCTCGAGTCG
>JAFGEI010000160.1 GCA_016931695.1 Anaerolineae bacterium
GGCGGCGAAGCCGCCTGCGAAACCCCCCTTTTCCCCCTTCCCCGTGCTTGGCAGAGCAATCTACTGAAATGTGCCATTGTCAAATTACTATCAATCAAGGAATGATCTATGGATCTTGTTTTGCAAATCGTTGATTTTATCCTGCACGTCGATGTCTACCTGAGTAACATTGCCCAGTATGGCGCGTGGACGCTGGGGTTTCTTTTCATCATCATTTTCTTAGAGACGGGTGTGGTCGTGACGCCGTTCCTCCCAGGCGATTCACTCATCTTTGCGGCCGCCACATTCGCGGCGCGCGGCGACCTCAATCCCTGGGCGCTGTTCGGCCTGCTCACCGTTGCCGCCGTGATCGGCGATACGGTCAACTACTGGATCGGTCGCCGCGTGGGCGCCAGGGCCTATACGGGTGAAGTCAAGTGGATCAAGAAAGAGTACATGGAGCGCACGCACCTTTTCTTTGAAAAACATGGCGGCAAGACGATCTTTTTGGCGCGTTTCGTTCCCATCATTCGTACCTTTGCGCCGTTCGTGGCCGGCGTCAGCCACATGAACTATGGGTTCTTTATCCGCTGGAATTTCATCGGCGGCGTCACCTGGGTGGCTGTTTTCACGCTGCTGGGCTACTTTTTCGGCAACATCCGCTTTGTCCAAGATCACTTTGAACTGGTGATCATTGCCATCATCGCGGTCTCGCTCATCCCGGCGGTGGTAGAGGGTGTGAAAGCGCGGCGGGAGGCAATTCGAGGCCGGATTCCTTGACTGCGGCACGGGCCACGCGCCCAGGAAGACCTGCTCCCACCGCCCGTCCATTGGCAGCAGCGGCCGCATCTGGAATCCCTCGTAGGCCACCATGGCGGCCTGAACGGCATCGCCGGCAAAGTCGGCGGGAACCAGCAGCAGGTGCCGGTCGACGACGCGGCTGCCGCGGATCCACTTGAGGGTGGGGATGGCCCCCAGCACTGGCTGTCCATCGTGCAGGGCGAGCCACAGCCCCTCCTCGTCCATCAGCCGCACGCTGATCCGGTCGTCGGTCGTCAGGGGCCGCAGGGCAACCAGTTCCAGGTCGATCGCCATCGTCTCCCCTGGCGGGGCGGGCCGCGCCGTGACGCCGATCAGCGCCAGGTCTGCCCCCAGCGGCACGAAGCGGGCGTCGGCGGACGGCGAAGCGAGGCGCACGCGCTGTTGGGCCAGCGCCCACGGCCCGGCGGCACGGACTGGTTCCCCTTCCGGGCCGGTCACTGCCAGCCACAGCGCCTCTCGACCGCTGCTCGCCAGGTCGACGGCGATGGTCTGGTAGGCCCCCGGCAGGATGGGGGGCAGCAGCGCGGCCGCCTCCTGCCCGCCGGCCGATTGCACCACGATCCGTTGTTCCTGGTTCGACGGGCCCCGCCAGTGCAGGTAGATGCGCAGGGCGCCGGGGTCGCTTCGGTCATAGTCCACCCCCACCAGTGACGCCCGGTTGGCAAAAGAGATCGCGGTGGGGTGGAGGGTAAAGGGCCGTCTAGCCGGGCCGATCACCTCGACCTCGGTCAGCAGGACGGCGTGCTCTCCCGCTGCCGTCGCCAGGTCGACGAAACCGCCCTCGCCGGTCGTGTATGCGCTCAGCGTCACCCGGTACCAGCCGGCGGCGAGGGCGGGGTAGAGCGGCAGGGCGAAGCGTTCGAATTGGACCCCTTCCGCGGGGTTGATGGCAGCCAGGGTGCGGTCTGCCTGGGCCAGCATGCGCCCGCTGCCGTCGACCAGCCGCAGGGTGAGGGCGGGTGGGGGGGCAAGGGGGGATTGGGCCTGCCAGCTCACCACCAGCTCCATCACCTCCCCGGCCCGGAGCGTCTGTGCGGGTTCCTGGTAGCCCAAAATGTGGACCTGGCCCCCAAAGGTCTCGTCGATCGAGCGGAGGGGGGCGCTGGGTTCCTGCAGCGGGCGGGGATGGATGCGAAAGCCGGTCCGCCACGGCTCGGTCGTGTAGCCGTCAAAGGTGTAAAAGTGCGTCAGCAGCACCGGCCGGCCGGGTTCCGCCGCCGCGATGCGCTGCCGCCAGGTCTCCGGATAGGCCTCGCCCGGGACGTTGTAGACGTAGCGCACCTCGACGTCGGATCGCAGCCCTTCAACCTCCTGGAGGTAGCGCAGGGGGGTGAACCAGCGCCAGTCGGCGAGGATCAATGCCCCTGCCGGGGCGTCTTCCAACAGCGGGGCGCTCATTTCGCGGGCAGTCTGATCCTGGGCCAATTCAAGAAAGCTGGGCGCGTGCGCCCAGCCGTTCAGCAACCCCGCCCCCAGCACCACGGCAACGAGAATTGACTGCAGGCCTCGGGCTTTTGGGGTGACTGTGAGGCCGGCGCTGATCGCGAGCGGCAAATATGCCGGCATCAGGTACTCGACCGTCTGCGGGGCGCGGTAGGTGATGGAGACGAAAGTGTGCAGTACCAGGCTGCCGCCGAGCAGGACGAGAAGGCGCCGGTTGTGCCGGGCCACGGCCAACAACCCGAGCAGCGCCGCAATCAGGAGCAGCGGGTTGAACTGGAAGGAAAAGAGCGTCGGCAGGAGGGAGAGCCGATGGGGCAGGTCGGCGGCGTTGGCAAAGGCGAACATGTCGCCGGCGAATCCCTGGGCCAGGACGTGGTGCAAAAACCCGCTCAGCGTATCCCGTCCCGGCGGCGCAAAGAGCGCTCCGGCGGCGCCGCGGATCGGGATGTAGGCAAAAGGCAGCAGGCCGAGCAGGGCGACCAGCGCTGGGCGCCACCAGCGGCGGGGCGCCAGGGCCAGGCGGGGATCGACCAACAGCAGGTAGACGAGAAATACCAGCCCGACGAACAGCAGCGGCGGATAGTGCCCGATGCCCAGGCTGAGGGCCAGTGCCGTGAGGAGCAAGGCGCGGTCCGCGCTCTTTTGCTCTGCCGCGCAGGCAAAGCGGGCCAGCCCGTAGAGGGCGAGGGCGGAAAAAAAGACGGCCAGCGTGCGCACGTTGGCGATCGTTGCCTGGGACCAGAAGGTCGTCGCGCTGCCGAGGGCGAGGGCGGCGACCAGCCCCGCGGCGACCTGCAGTCGGCGGGGCGCTCCCATCTGCCGCGCCCACAGGCGAGTCGCGCCGCTGACCCACAGCAGCGTTCCCGCCGCCAGCAGACCGCTCATCCAGTTGAGCTGGCTTGCCGCCGTACCGCCGGGGACGAGACGGATGAAGAGGTGCCCCAGCATGGTGTACAGCGGGTAGCCCGGCGGGTGGGCGATGCCCAGCGTCGCGGCGACCGCTTGAAACTCGCCCCCGTCGGCGGGCAGGACGTCCGGAGCGGCAGTGGCGGTATAGATCAGCGCCGCCGTGACGAACAGGGCGCCGTCCGCCGCCTGCTCCATCCTGTCCGGCAGCCAATGGCGCGCCAGGTCAAGCAGCCAGGCCAGGAGGGCCAGCGCCGCCATCGCTGCGGCGAGGGTGGGGTGGGCGCGGGGCCAGCAGACATAGACCAGGAGCAGCAAGGCGGGCCAGGGCAGCAGGTCGTGGGCCCGCAACCGGCGCGCGACAATGCCGCCCGCCGCGCCGGCGAGCCCGGCGGCGATGACGACGACGGGCCAGGGCAGGGGATATCCCCCGCTCTCCAGTGCCACCCGCGCCAGGAACAGTCCGGTGACGGCGCCGGAGAGGATGGGCTGCCAGGACGATGTCTTGTGAATCGTCGCCGCCAGTCTTGCGTGCCAGGCAGGAGGTTTGTTGGGCTGGATCATTTCGGGTGGTGCAGTTTAACAACCGAATCGAGTTTTGTCAAATCAGCGCCTTTTGCGCTGGTTGACAACAGTCCCGATGATGCTATAATAGGTTCAAGTAACGTCTGGATGCTCGACAATTGAATCCAGCAATGCGTTGACCGGGACGAGTAGCGGTCGGGAGAACCACAGAGAGCGGGGGGCACGGGCTGAAAGCCCCCGCGGTTGGATGGCTGCGAAAACCCCCCGCGAGCGGGCCCCTCAAATCGCGACGGCGAGAGTATGGGGCTCCGGGCAGGCCCGTTATCGCCTCAGAGTGCGGCGGCAGCTTGAGTGCCGGCCGAACTTGGGTGGAACCACGTAAAAGCCCCCTGCGTCCCAAGCGCGGGGGGCTTTTTTGTCATCTAGTGGGAGGGGTTTATGGATTGGGAAGCGATAAAGGGGAATTCTCGGTGTTCTCTGTGTCTCTGGGATGAAACCAGCAATGAGGAGGAAAAATGTCTAGCATACATCAGCATAAAGACGACCCGCTGCACTCTCTGCGCCACTCGGCGGCACACGTGATGGCCCAGGCGGTGTTGGAAAAGTTTCCCGAGGGCAAGATCGCTATCGGCCCAGCCATCGAAAGAGGCTTTTACTATGATTTTGACCTGCCCCGTCCCCTGACGCCGGAGGACTTGGAACAAATCGAGGCGCGGATGCGCGAGATTATTGCCGAAGGGCATGGTTTCATCTACCAGGAAATCGACGAGCAGGAAGCGCGGCAGCTCTTTGCCGACCAGCCGTACAAGATCGAGCTGATCGAGGATATCCTGGCTCGGGGGACGGACGAGTATGGCGAACCGATGAAAGGGCCGCCCGCCCTCTCCATCTACCGCCACGGCCCCTTTATCGATCTCTGCCGCGGGCCCCACGTCGACAATACGAAAGAGATCAACCCCGACGCTGTCAAGCTGCTCAGCGTCGCCGGAGCCTACTGGCGCGGCGACGAGCGGCGGCCGATGCTGCAGCGCATCTATGGCACGGCGTGGAAGACGGCAAAAGAGTTGGAAGAGTTCCTCGACTGGCAGGAGGAGGTGGCAAAACGGGACCACCGCCGGCTGATCAAGGACCTCGACCTGATCAGCTTTCACGAGGAGGGCGGCGCCGGGCTCGCTTACTGGCATCCTCGGGCGGGCCGGATGCGCGTCATCATCGAGGATGACTGGCGCAAGCGGCACCTGGAGGGCGGCTACGAAATCGTCTTTACGCCCCACATCGGCCGCGCCAACTTGTGGGAGACGTCAGGCCACCTCGATTTCTACAAAGACGGCATGTACGCCCCGATGGATATCGACGGGCAGGAGTATTACATCAAGCCGATGAACTGTCCCTTCCACATCATGATCTACAAGTCCCGCCTCTGCTCCTATCGCGATCTGCCCTTGCGCTGGGCCGAACTGGGCACGGTCTACCGCTACGAGCGGAGCGGTACGCTGCACGGCCTGATGCGGGTGCGCGGCTTTACGCAGGATGACGCGCACATCTTTTGCACGCCAGGGCAGATCGAGGACGAAATCCTGCGCACGCTCGATTTCAGCCTCGACCTGCTGCGCGGCTATGGCTTTGAGCAGTTCAAGATCGAGCTGAGCGTGCGCGATCCCAACACGCCGGAAAAATATGCCGGTGCCGATGCCATGTGGGAGCAGGCGGAGGCCTCGCTGGTCAAGGCGCTGGAGGCGCGACAGATCGACTATGAGCGGATGGAGGGCGAGGCGGTATTCTACGGGCCCAAGATCGACATCAAGATCAAGGATGCCCTCGGCCGGGCATGGCAGTGCACGACGATCCAGTTCGATTTCAACCTGCCGGAGCGGTTCGACATGACGTACGTCGGCGAGGACGGGCGGGAACACCGTCCCTACATGGTCCACCGGGCCTTGCTGGGCAGCCTGGAGCGCTTTTTCGGCGTGCTGGTCGAGCACTATGGCGGTGCCTTTCCGGTCTGGCTGAGCCCGGTGCAGGCGCAGATCATTCCTATCGCCGACCGGCACCTGGAATATGCCGACCAGGTGGCGCAGCGGATGCGGGCGGCCGGGCTGCGGGTCGAGGTCGATCGATCCGGCGACCGCATGCAGGCCAAGATCCGCAATGCCCAGGTGAACAAGGTCCCCTACATGCTCGTCGTGGGCGACCGGGAGATCGAGGCCGGGCAGGTCAACCTGCGGCGGCGGGACGGGGAAAAGGCGGGCGCCCTGTCGGTGGACGACTTTATTGCCCTGGCCCAAGAGGCGGTGGCGGAGCGGCGGCTGTTGTAGTGGATGTGACAGGGTTTGTAGGGGCGACGCACGCGTCGCCCCTCTCTTGTCTCCCCATCAAAACCGAGTATACTGAAAGCAGCACGACTTTTTGGAGGATGCTGTGGCCCTCTGGCAGACCTACTACACGCCGACCTCGATCGAAGAGACGCTGCGGCTGTTGGCCGATCACGGCCCCGGTGCGCGCATCATCGCCGGTGGGACCGATCTGCTGGTCGAGTTTGAACGAGGGGTTCGCCGCACGCCGGCGCTGATCGACATCAGCCGGGTGCAGGGACTGGGGCACGCTGCGGTGGATGGCGACAGCCTGCGCTTGGGCCCGCTGCTCAGCCACAATCGCCTGCTTGTATCCCCGGCAGTTGTGGCACGGGCTTTTCCACTGGCCCAGGCGGCGTGGACCGTCGGTGGGCCCCAAATTCGCAACCAGGGCACGCTGGGCGGCAACCTGGTCACGGCCTCCCCGGCGAACGATACGATTCCTCCCCTGTGGGCGTTGGAGGCAACCGTCACCCTGCGCTCGGTGCGCGGTGAGCGCACCCTTTCTTTCCCCGACTTTTACCGCGGGGTGCGCCAGGTGGACCTGGCTCCCGACGAGATGGTGGTGGCGGTGCAGGTGCCCTTGCCGGCCGCGGACGTGCGGGGTATCTTTGTCAAGCTGGGGCTGCGCCGGGCGCTGGCGATCTCGGTGGTCAATGCGGCGGTGGTGCTGCAGTTCGACGGGCGGCGCGTGACCCGCGCCCGGGTCGCCCTGGGCAGCGTCGCCCCTACCATCGTCCGCGCGCTGGAGGCAGAGGCGATGCTGTGCGGCGGCCCGCTGACGGCGGAACAAATCGCCGCCGCGGCGCAGGCCGGGGCGGAAGCGGCGTCGCCCATCGACGACATCCGCGCCGGGGCGGACTATCGCCGGCGGATGGTCCGGGTGCTGTTGCAGCGCGCCCTGGAGGCCCTGGCGGCGGGCCGGGAGCGGGAGGGATTCCCCACCCAGCCGCCCCTGCTCTGGGGCCGCACCGACGGCCAGTTCCCGCGCCTGGCCGGCAAGACCATCTGCCACCAGGTCGGCGGCGATGAGCCGATCGAGTGCAACGTCAACGGCGAGAACCACGTCTTGCGCGGCGCCAACGGGAAAACGCTGCTGCACATGCTGCGGGAGGACCTGGGGCTGACGGGCACGAAAGAGGGCTGCGGCGAGGGGGAGTGTGGCGCCTGCACGGTCTGGATGGACGGGATCGCCGTGCTTTCCTGCCTCATCCCCGCTCCCCGCGCCCACGGCACGCAGATCGTGACCATCGAAGGGTTGAGCCAGGGAGATGCGCTCCATCCCCTGCAGCAATCTTTTATCGACGCCGGGGCGGTGCAGTGCGGTTATTGTATTCCGGGCTTTATCATGAGCGGCGCCAAGCTGTTGGAAGAACTGCCCCATCCCAGCCGCGACCAGATTCTGCACGGCATCGCCGGAAACTTGTGCCGCTGCACCGGCTATGCCAAGATCGTCGCGGCGATCGAGCAGACCGCCGGATGGATGAAGGAGTAGCTGCCCGGCCGGCCTGGCGTTACTGGGTGAGTAAGGAGTATGGAACGGACGGTCCCCAGCACCGACAGTGAAGAGATCGAACTCTACCAGCGGACGTATTACTCGCTGCTGCGGACGAGCGACGAGGTCCAGATCCGCGCGCTGGTGGAGAGCCACACCCGGACGGAATCCGCGCTGCACGTCAAGGCCGGTGAGCGCCAAATCGACCTGGACGCCCTGATCTATGCCAGCCTGCGGCTCCCGCCCTGCATCGTCCAGACGCGGCTGGTCGTCATCAGCCCGGCCGAGGGCGCGTTTCAGGAGGCGGGCTATCGCAAAGTGGCCGATTGGCCGGTGGTCGTAGCGCCGGGCCGGCGGCGGCGCATGCATTTCGACGGCCGGGAGACGGTTGCCGCTTATATCGCCAGCAAATCGGACATTGACGACCTGATCCCCATCCTCACCGCTTACCAGATCGAGTGGAACAAGATTCACTTGCAGCTCCATCACGCGCCGCTCGTCGAGACGCTGCGGCGGCTGGTCGAGACGGGAGAGCCGGCCTCGGATGCCGTGCGCACAGAACTCGGCCAGGCGCTCGAACTCCTCCCGGCTGAAATCGAGCGGCTGGAAGCGGCCTGGAGCGAACATTTTCTCCCGACCCTGCTGGCAATGGCCATCCGCCAGAAGCGGCTGGCTGTGCGCCTGTTAGCCAGCTCCTACGTCGATTATCGCCGCGCCACCCGCTACTGGTGGGAGCACATCAGCCGCTGCATCCCCACCTTGCTGGCAGAACGGTCGGTTTATTTCGTCTCCAGCAACACGCACAGCATCGTCAACCTGCTCTCGGGTTGCGCACTGCGGCGAGAGGCGGAGCTGATTCGCTTTGTGGAGAGTGGGGACGACGCCGCCCTGTGGAACGAGTACCGTGCTATCCAGGAGGAAGAGGTCCCCAGCAGATGGGAAAACTTTGTCTATTACGTCTTGAAAAAATATGCCCGCACGCCCCAGGGGCAGGCGATCTTGCATGCCTGCCGGGAGGAGATGCGCACCTGTGGCATCTGGCACATCGAAAGCCTGCACCCCCTCGACGTCGACGCCCAGGTGATCGAGTTGTGCGCCCTGCAGCCCGGGTGGGTCGATCCGCGCGTCCGCGTGGAAGGGATCGAACTGCTGCGCGATTCCGACGCCCTGATTCTCAACATCGACTATCCGTTGGGCCTGGCTGCCTATCGCATCTTGACCCAGGTGGCGACCGGCATCGGCGAACTGCGGGGGCTCTATGTGATCGGCAAGGCGGCGACGCTCAACGGCCGCATCGGCGACGTTATGGTGCCGGGCGTGGTGCACGACGAGCACTCGCAGAATACCTATCTCTTTCACAACGTCTTTCACTGCGCCAGCGTGCGCCCCTACCTGGTCTATGGCACGGTGCTCGACAACCAAAAGGCGATCACCGTGCGCGGCACTTTTTTGCAAAACCGGAACTATATGGACGTTTTCTATCGCGAGGGTTTTACCGATATCGAGATGGAATCCGGCCCTTATCTCTCTGCTGTCTACGAGACAACCCGGCCAAACCGCTATCCGGTCAACGAGATCGTCGACCTGCATGGGGCGCCCTTTGACATTGGCTTTCTCCACTATGCCTCCGACACCCCTTTTACCCGCGGCAAGATGCTGGCGGAGCGACTTTCGTACTTTGGAATGGACGCCACCTATGCCGGGTCGGTGGCCGTCGTGCGGCGGATATTGGAGCAGGAAGTCGAGGCGGTGCGGGGAAGGATCGCGGCCAAGAACGCCGGCGCAGTGTAAGGAGAGATGCTATGCCGGAATCGATCGTTGGACAATCTGTCGGGCGCGTGGACGCCCGCGCCAAAGTCACCGGCGCGGCCCAATTCCCCGGCGACCTGGTGCTGCCCGGCATGCTTCACGGCAAGATTCTCTTTGCCGGGCGACCCCACGCGCGCGTCTTGGGCGTCGACGCCGCCGCGGCGCTGGCCGTGCCTGGCGTCGTGGCCGTCTTGACCGCGGCGGACGTGCCGGTGAACGAGTACGGCCTGCAGACCGCCGATCAGCCGGTCCTCTGTGGCCCTGGCTCCTCCAGGCCGGGCGCCGACGTCGTTCGCTGGGAGGGCGATCACGTCGCCGTGGTGGTCGCCGAGTCCGCCGAGGCCGCCGCGCGCGGCCGGGACCTGGTCCGCGTCGAGTACGAGGGCCTCCCGCTGCTCACCGACCCCTTTGCCGCCCTGGAACCCGGCGCACTGCTGCTCCACCCGCACAAACCGGCCAGCGAGATCCATCCCGAGCTGAACGTGCCGGGGAACCTCCTCTCGCACCACCAGCTCCGCAAGGGGGACGTCGCGGCGGCGTGGGCCGAGGCCGACGTGATCGTCGAAGCGGAATATCGCACGCCGTCCCAGGAGCACGCCTACTTGCAGCCCGAGGCTGGCCTGGCCTACATCGACGAGGAGGGGCGGGTGACGGTGGCCGTCGCCGGCCAGTGGACCTGGGAGGATCAGCGGCAGATTGCACACGCCCTCGACGTCCCGCCGGAGGCGGTGCGGGTGATCTATCCGGCGATTGGCGGCGCTTTTGGCGGGCGGGAGGACATGTCGCTGCAGATCGTGCTGGCGCTGGCGGCGTGGAAGCTGCGCCGGCCGGTCAAGATCATCTGGAGCCGGCAGGAGTCGATCGTCGGGCACTGCAAGCGCCACCCGATGTGGTTCCAGTGCCGCTGGGGCGCGCGGCGGGATGGGAAACTGGTGGCGGCGCAGGTGCGGGTCGTCGCCGATGGGGGAGCCTACTGTTATACGACCAACAAGGTGCTGGGAAATACTACCGTCACTTGCACCGGTCCCTACGAGATCCCCAACGTGTGGGTCGACGTGGACGGCGTCTATACCAACAACCCGCCTTTTGGGGCCTTTCGCGGCTTTGGCGCGCCGCAGGGCATCTTTGCCGCCGAGATGCAGATGAACAAGCTGGCCCGGGCGCTGGGGATGGACCCGGTCGAGGTCCGCCTCAAGAACCTGTTGCGGGATGAGAGCCTGACCGCGATGGGCACCCCGCTGCCGGGGGGGGTGAGCCTGGTAGAGGTGACGGCCCGTTGCGCTGAGGCGGCGGGATGGCGCAAGACGCTCTCTGGCTGGGCCAGGCCGCTCTGCCCGCCGCGTCCTGAAACGCCGCATCTGCGCCGCGGCATCGGCCTCGCCGTCGCCCTGAAGAACATTGGCTTTTCTTTTGGTTACCAGGAGAACTGCTGGGCGAAAATCGAACTGCAGGGGGAGCGCGAGATCGAGCGGGCCACGGTCTATCTCGGCGCCGCCGAGGTCGGACAGGGCAGCCACACGGCGATCCAGCAAATGGCCGCCGAGGCGCTGGGGCTGCGGCGGGAATATGTGCAGCTGGTGATGTCCGATACGGCGACCAGTCCGGGCAGCTCCGGCTCCGTTTCCGCTTCCCGCATGACGTTCATGGCGGGAAATGCGGTGCGCGGCGCGGCCGAGTCGGCCCTCCGGCTCTGGCAGGCAGAGGAGCGGCCCGCGGTAGCAGAATATGTCTACCTGGCGCCGCCGACCACCCCCTTTGACCCCGAGACCGGCCATGGCGTCCCCAACTTTGCCTACGGCTACGTGGCCGAGGCGGTGGAGGTGGAGGTCGATGTCGAGACGGGCGAGTTGCACCTGCTTCGTGTCGTCTGCGCCAACGATGTCGGCAAGGCGGTCAACCCCCGCATGGTGGAGGGGCAGATTGAGGGGGGGATCGCCCAGGCAGTTGGGTGGGCGGTGATGGAGAACCTGGTGACGGAAGGTGGGCGCGTCCGCAGCGACCGTCTGAGCACCTACCTGATCCCCTCCGCCCTGGACGTGCCGGGCCAGATCGACGCGGTGATTGTCGAACATCCTGACCCGCGCGGGCCGTGGGGGGTGCGCGGGATGGGCGAGATGCCTTTTATCCCCCTGGCGCCCGCCCTCGTCGCCGCCGTTCACGACGCCACCGGGATATGGTTCGACGAACTGCCGCTGACGCCGGAGCGGATCGTATCGGGGCTGACAGGCAAAGGGACAGAGACTCGGAGACCATGAGGAGACAAGGAAGCAAGGGTAAGCACGCAGACAAACGAATAGATTGCCGACTTTTGACTTCACACTTTGGACTAGCACAGGAGGCCAACGATGTTTTACAACGAAGACCGCGTCCTGATTGCCGTGATGAACAACCGCAGGGACTTGGAGATTGCCCGTGACCAGGGATGGTACCGCATCCCGGTCAACCACGCTCCCCCCAGCGTGGCTGAAGCCGTCGTGCTGGCGTTTTATTTCACCCGCGCCTTTGGCGACGAGAAATGGGCGATTCATTGGTACGCCGCAATTCGAGGGCACGAACTTGTTCGCCGGCGTGACCTGCTGCCTGCCGCGCCCGACCATCCTCGCGCTGAGGAGCCCTACTACAAGTTGCAAATCAGCCCGCTGATCCGGCGCGAGCCGCCGATCCCCAGCCTGCGTTGGCGGCGGATCACGTTTCTGGAATCGTCGTGGGACCGGTTTCTCGCGGCGGAAGAGATCAACGATCTCTACGTGGCTGGCGACGATGGTCTTTTTGTTACCCTGAAAGAGGCCGGTTTCTGGCCGGAACGGGAGTTCGAGGTGCTGGAAGGCGGGGTGGCCTACACCGTCGATCTGGCGATTCCTTGCCAGCAGGGTACCCTCGCCATCCGCCTGGGCGATCGGCCTGGCCCGCCGACGGCGCTACGGAATCCCAGCCTGGCGTCGATATACCGGCGGGTCAAAGAGCTGGGGGGCGAGCGGCGTGACCCGGCAGGTGTCTAGTACATCGCGGGCGAAATGAACAGCCAGTTCTTGCTCGGAGGGGATCGTCAGATCCCCGTCGGAAACGCCGACTTGGCTGCTTACCGAGGTCTGTGGTCCTGATTCCTGCAAATCCGTGGGGACAGGTGTGGGAATCCAGGACAGGCATAGAACCGGTGGGGTATTTTCGCCTGCGTGTACTAGCGCTTGAGCGAGAGGATACGCTAACCGTCTTCTACCGGCAGTTGACATTGAAAAAGGATTTGTGCTATAATCGGTGTGATGTCACGGCGCGTGTGGCGTCATTGTGCAATCATCCATGAATTAGGAGGGTCTGATGAAGCTCTTTGAGAGAAGGGAGTATGATACTCCTGAAGAAAAAAAGCTGAGCGTGGTGCGGTTTTGGTTCTTTGTCGTTGGAATTTTTGCTCTTATCATCCCGCTGGCAGTGCTTTACACCGTCAATGCTGCCCGACTGGGGAGCCTGGTTCTCGTGCCGAGCCTGACGATCTTTGGCATCGTCGTCGTGATCCTGGTCATTGTCTATTTCGTCTACCGCGCTGTTTTGATGCGCAACAAGTCCTGACGCCGACCTGACCGACCGGGAAAAACTCGGCCGTACCTGTCTGGCACAACCGCATCGGCAAGAGCTGCCCTGTTTGTCTGCGCCAGGGCGCTGTGTCCTTGCTTGCTTGTCGCTTTCGCAATCCAGACCGACAGATGGGCGGGAGTTTAGCTCCCGCCCATCCATGCCATCCACGCGCACTGGCGTTTCAGTCCCCGCCGATCACCCGGCGGGCGCGGCCGGCCGCTTCTTGGGGGCCGACCAACCCCATTTCCTCTAGCTGCTCTACCAACCGGGCAGCCCGGGGGTAGCCGATGCGCAGTTGGCGCTGGAGATAGGAAGCGGAGACGGTCTTGCGCCTGCGGACAATCTCGATTGCTTGCCCAAGTAACTCGTCGTCTTCCTCGCCATCGGCGCTGATCGCACTTTCTGTTTCCCCGCGGACCATACTCTGCCAGGGGGCGTCGGCGGGCCATTCTGGGATCTGCTGGCGCCAAAAGCTGACGATTCCCTCGATCTCGGGCTCGCTGACAAAACAGCCCTGTACCCGCAGCGGATGGCCGGCGTCAGAGGCCAGGTAGAGCATATCCCCTTGCCCCAGCAACGTCTCTGCTCCCGGCATGTCCAAAATCACCCGCGAATCGACCTGGCTGGCGGTCGCGAATGAGATGCGAGCGGGGAAATTGGCCTTGATCAGGCCGGTCACGACGTCGGTGCTGGGCCGCTGGGTGGCGACGACCAGGTGGATGCCGGTCGCCCGGGCCATCTGGGCGATGCGGCAGATCGTACGCTCCGTCTCGTCGGGCGCCAGCATCATCAGGTCGGCCAGTTCGTCGATGAGGACGACGATGCGCGGCAGCCGGCGCCCGGCCCCTTTTCGCCGCTGCTGCTGGTTATAGTCGTCCAGGTGCCGGGCCCCGACGGCAGCAAACTTTTTGTACCGCTCGTCCATCTCGTGCGCGATCCAGCGCAGCACCTGCGAGATCCGTTCCAGTTCGATCTCGGTGTGGCCCAGGACGTGGGGCAGGCCGTTGAAGCGCACCAGCTCGACCATTTTCGGGTCGATCATGACGATCTGCAGTTCGTCGGGGCGGTTGTTCATCGCCAGGCAGGTGGCGATGGCCTTGATGCAGACTGATTTGCCCGACCCGGTCGTGCCGGCGATGAGCAGGTGCGGCATCAACCCCAGATCGGCCACGACGGGGCTCCCGGCCACGTCCTCTCCCAGCGCAATCGCCAACGGGGCGTCGACCGACTGAAAGACGTCGCTTTCCATCACCGAGCGTAGGGTGACCAGGCTGATCTCTTCGTTGGGCACCTCGATGCCGACGACGGAGCGACCGGGGACGGGGGCTTCCACCCGCAGGGAGGCCGCGGCGAGGGCCAGGGCCAGGTCGTCGGCCAGGGAGGCGATCTGGCTGACCCGCACTTTGTGCTGCCGGGGCGCTCCCTTTGCTCCCCCCCGCTCGGTAAAGCCCGGCGCGATGCCGAATTGGGTGACCGTCGGGCCCCGCCGCACTTCGACCACCTGAACCGGCAGGCCAAAGTGGGATAGGGTCTCGACGATGATGCGGCTCTTTTCCCGCACCTCTTCGTCGGAGAGGCCGGCGCCCTCGACGTGTTCCAGCAAATCCAGCGGCGGCAATTCCAGGCTGTCTGGCGCGACGGCGCTGGCAAGGGGAACTGCAGCTACCTGTGCCGGCGCAGGCTGCGGCCGGGCCGGTTGTGCCGGCGGGGGGGCGGGAGATGGGGCCGCCGTGGGGGAAGGAGTCGGGTGCGGCGTCGTCGTTTCCCGTGCTGGCGTTGGGAGGCGGGCGGGGGCTGCCGTGGTGCGGACGGGGCGCTCTCTTGGCTCAGCCTGCTGCGGCAGCGGCGATGAGTGCGACTGGCGGCGGGAAAGCACGAGCTGGCGGAACCAGTTCCTCGCGCCGCTGGCGGTCAGGTCCAAGGCCAGCCCCAGGCCGATCAAGATGGCGAGCAGGAGAATGAGTCCCGCAGCCCATGATCCCAGGTATAGCCGCAACAGGTGCGATATTGCCCAGCCGACCAATCCTCCTCCCCAGCCGCTTTCGACCAGCCCCCAGGCATTGCTGGAGCCGACGACGAGGTGGAACAGCGCCAGGGCGCCGAGAAAAACGAGCTCCCAGCCCACTACCGGGCGCCAGCGCCAGGCGACGGGGTGCTCCAGGTGATGCTGCAGGATCAACACCCCGCCCAGGCCGATTGCTACGGCAACCGGCACCACTCCCCAGCCAAAGAGAAATCGCAGCGCCCGGACCCAGGCCTCAGTCCAGCGCCCCGACGTGAAGGAGAAACCCGGCAGTGCGATGAGCGTCAACAGGGAAAGAATGATCAGCCCCACCGCCAGGATCTGCTGGGCCACCGGGCTCTTGATCCAGCCCCACACCCGGGCCATGTCGATCGGTAAGGAACGGCTTGTTTTTTGCCTGCGGCTGCTCTTGCGGCGTGTCATACCTCTTGCGACGATCCTCCTTCAAAACCGGCGACCTGGCGCAGACTCAGGCCCAGGCGGCGCCGTTGACTGTCGACGTTGATCACCCGCAGTGCCAGCACCTGTTCTTCCTGCACAATGTTGCGCGGGTGCAAAAAGTTTCCTTCGGCCAGTTCGGAAACGTGAATCAATCCCTCGATCCCTTCTTCGACTTGGGCAAAGGCGCCAAAATCGACCACGCTGGTGATTTTACCCTCGACGATCTGGCCGACGAAATAGCGATCCTGGACGCTGGCCCAGGGGTCCGGCTGGGCCTTGCAGATGCTCAGGCCAATCCGCCCGCGCTCCGGGTCGACGTTGAGGACGACGACCTCGACGTCCTGGCCGGGGGAAAGGACCTCGGCGGGGTGGTCGACGCGCCCCCAAGAGAGCTGGGAGATGTGGATCAACCCCTCCAGGCCGCCCAGGTCGACAAAGGCGCCAAAACTACACAGGCTGGTCACCCGGCCGCGACAGTGATCTCCCGGCTGCAGGTTTTGCAGCAAGTCGCGCCGCTCGGCTTCCTCGGAACACGTCGCCCGCTCCGATAACACCAGCCGCTTGCGCCTGACATCGACCTCGATGATTCGCAGGCGCAGAATGCTGTCCTTGCAGTTCTCGAGCGCTTGCTGCCGTTCGTTTTCATCCGCATAGGGGGGAAAGTCGACCAAGTGGGATACGGGGACAAATCCCTGGAGATGGTTCCACTCGACCAGCAATCCTCCCCGGTTATAGCCGGTAACGGGCAGTTCCAGCACCCGTTTCTGTTCCATCATTTCTCGTGCGGTCTGCCAGCGCTTGTCTTTTGGGGGTAAATCCGCCTCTGAACGCTCAGCCTTGAAGCCGAGCCCGCGCCAGATGATTTCTGGGCGGGCTGGGGGGGCTGAACTGCGGCTGTGTTCCCCCTCCCTGGCCAAGACTTGCCAGTATTCCTCGTTGTACGGTGTGTGCCCCAAAACGTACTCGCTCATCATGTCTCCCCTTACAACTCAAATTCCACATGAACAATGCCGTTCCCGCACATTTTCGCTTTCTTGCTAACTGCTCAGCATCCTGCGGCGGGCGCATTTATTAGTTGGGGGAGCCCTAGATGATCTCGGAATTTCTGCCACGAATTAACACGAATTTCGCGAATTTTCTACCTTTTTTCGTGTTAATTCGTGGCTGATTTTTAACGCTCCCCCAAGTTTTGCATACGCCCTCCTGCGGCCCATCCACTCGTGTCTCTAGCGGATTATATGCGCCCGCCACGCCCCTGTCAAACGAGCGGCGGGCTCTCGGTTTCCCGTTCTTCCCTTTCCATGCTTGCCAGCGCCCGCGCGACTTCTTCGATCGCCACGCGCTGCTTGCGGTACAGGTCCGATTCGCTCATCGCCAGGCGCATGGCTACGTCCCGTACCCGGTACCGCTTCAAAAACTTGAGCTCGAGGATATTGTAGAGCAGCCACTCTGCCGCGGTCATGCTGCGGTTTCCCTCCGGGCGAAGCTGCTCGATGGCGCTCTGCAGCACAGCCCGCAGGGCGTTGACCGGATTCCCGTGTTCCTGGAGCGCTCTCTCGACCACCCGCAGGTTTAGCAGCGGACTGCGCGTCAGCTTGGGCCCGCCCCAGTAGTGGGAGAGCGCGTCCCGTACCCAATGGTGAAAGTCCGAATCTGTCAGCGGGTCGGCCAGCCCGGTCAGCGCCGAGGGGCCTTCGTACCGCACCACGCCCCGCCGGCGTTGAATGTCCTCGATTTGCGGGATCATGCGCTCCAGCGCGTCGAACAGGGCTTGTTGGATGATCCGGTCCTCCAACGCCGCTTCGATCTGGAGGGTCAGCCGCGCGAACCATTCCGTTTCTTCTTCCGACATGTCGGGCTCTGGCGTTCGGGCGCCCAGGCCCAGGATGCCGATCACTTTCTCGTCCGCCCGGGTGCGCAGGGGGCGGACCCAGTAACCGTTCCAGACAAAAAACTGGCCGTGCGGTTTCAGATTGACGAGCGGGTCTTGGGTCATTTCATCCAGGGCTTGTGGTGGCATGAGCCCGGGGATTGACTCCAGCGAACCGCACACGACCTCCAGGCGAATTTCGCCCCCGTCGATGACGGCGATAAAGGCGGTGGACGTGCGCAGCAGATCGCACATTGCTGTGAGTACGTTTTCCAGGAACTGGTACAGGTCGGTGGTGGTGAGCAGGCGGTTGCTCAGGCTCTGGATACGGGCGATCTCGCTCCGGTCTTGTTGGTAGAGCAGGCGGTCGATGATCGGCTTGCCCAGCTCGACGCCGAGTTGGACGAGCAGGATGGCAATGACCACTCCGAAAAGGGTCAGGCGGAGTGAGGGCAGGCCGAGAAAGCCGTCGGTCCGCGCGGCGGCAATGACGACCATCACCACGACGATCGCCTGGACCGGGCCGCGCAGCAGGAAACGGACAAAACGGTGTTTGACGACGCGATCGGGGGTGAGGGGGCCGAAGAAAGCGACGGCGTAGGCCATCACCAGGAGCATCACCCCCACGGCCAGGTTGCTGACGACCAGCAGCAGCCACAACACGACGCCGGGCAACTGGTCGGGCCGTCCGGTGATCAACAGGTAGGGGAAAACCCCCGCGGCAGGGGCGGCAAAAGCCAGCGCCAGGTAGGTGAGCCGGCGGCGCGAGGTGGATGTGAGGCAGCGGAGCCAGGCTTTGATGACATTGATCCCCCCCCATCCGACCGTCACGACGAAATAGGGCAAAAAGCCCCAAAAGAGCGGCCCGGCGCGCATGTGAGCGACCCCGGCGGCCTGCAGGCCGTCCCAGACGACCCAGTCGGTAAAGGCGACGCCCAGCAGGATCAATCCGCCCACGGCGTACGTCACGCGGACGGCGATGGTGCGCGCCCGGCTCCGGTCGTTGGTCATTTGCAGTAGCGCGTCGCTCAGGTGCAGGTAGGCGGCGGGGGCAAAGGCGATCCCCACCCATTGGAGGCGCAGCCAGCGGATCGCGGCCTCCAGTTTGGCTCCTGCTACAGCCAGGTCGACAAAGTAGACGACCAGGACGCACAGGAGCAGAGTAGAGAAGGAGCGCGCGACGTCGCTGCGAAAATTATAGATGAGAATATAGATCAGGAGGGCAAAAGCGAGGATGACGATGCCCGAATTAAAAACCGCATTGATCAGTGCAAGGAGCCCAACCCAATCGACTGATGCCAACCCACCCATTCGCTGTCCAAAATCATCTACTGTTGCTGCCATCCGGTTGCCTGGTCCCGCGTCAATGGCTCGGGATAAGCAGCTTTCAAAAACGCCAGCCTCTCGTCCTCACGTCAACGCAAGTTCAAGCCAAAAAGAAGCGCAATGTCCTGTGTGCGCCAGTGCTGGTCGTTGTAGCCACAGAAGGAAAAGTTTAGCGAGCGGCAAAAAGAGACGCCGGGATGGTTGCGGGTTTGTACCTCGATGAGGATGCGGCGCAGTTCCAACTCTCTTGCCCATGTGGCAGCGGTGCGGACCAGTTGGCTGCCCACACTCTGCCGCCGCCACCGCGGGTCCACGACCAGGTCGTGGAGCCACAAAAAACCGTGCCCGAAAAAGACACGCCCCGTCACATAGCCACAGACCTTTCCGTCACCCACAGCAACCTGGAAGAGATCGGCTTTGGACCAATCCGCTCGCAGCTCCGCCTCGCCGCGGGGGTAAATGACCTTCACCTGGCGTGGCAGGCGGATGGACTGAAAACTCCGCGTCATCATGTTTTCGTGTTCTTGTTCTTCTATCCGCCAGGCATAGTCGGTCATGATCGAATGATCCAGGCTGACACACGATTTCCAGTCGCGGGGATGTGCGTTGCGGATGTGCACGAAACTTGCTCCTGTATAAAAATCAAATTGCAGCGGCTTGGCTGCACGCTCGATCTTCGAGCCTGCTCATTCTACCATTGCTGCGGGCAGGGGGCAAGTGCGGGTGGGCAGAAGGGGGGATCCGTCAGGCAGGGCGTAAACCACCATGTTGTCTCCCCCCTGGGCCACGGTCAGCGCGGTATGGGTGCGATACACTGCGACCAGCCGCGGATCGGCGGTCATGGCCGGATACCAGGAGGGGAACGTCACCAGGTAATCCGCCCCTTGCGTTACGATCCAGTCCAGCAGGGCCGCCTCGTCGCGGATAAAGGGCACCACCTCCGGGCTGACCAACCCGGCCAGGTCGAGCAAGGGGCGGCGGGCGAAATAGCCCACCGCGCCGATGTCGTGGACGGCGATGAGCGCGTCCGGGGCGGCGTGCCCGTTCAGCCACCGGGCGACGGCGACCATCTCCCCCTCGATGATCGCCACGTCGGCGGCATAGGCCCCCGCTCCCTGGAGCCAAAAGGCCAGGAACAGGACGGCCATCGAGAGCAGCAGCGCCCGGCCCAGAAGGCGGGGGAAACGCCGCTGGCTCAGCAACTGCAGGGTCCCGCCGGCGCCATAGACGACCAGTACCGGGATGACCGGGATCAGGTAGCGGCCGTGTTGGTAGGTCACCGGCAGGCGCAGCGCATAGACCCCGACCATTGTACCGGCCCACAGGAGGGGCGCCCACCAGGCCAGCCTCTCCCCACCTAGGTTGCGCCGCCCGCGCCGGGCCGCCTGGAATACCGTCCACGCCAGCCCTGGCAGCAGCAAAACCTGCCCCCCGATCCAGCCGACTGTCGCCACGCCAGGGGAAAATCTCCCGCCGGCCTCGATGCTGCCCAGCAGTCGCCCCAGCAGCGGTTGGGCCAGCAGTACGGCGTACTCGGCCTGCTTGGCGTAAAAGGTGTTGGGCCAGGGGGCGCCGCTGAGGTGGATGTTGAGGGCCAGGTATGGCGCGACCACCAGCCCGCTCCCCACCCCCAGCCACAGCGCCGCCCGCAGCCCCGCCGGCCATCGCTTCTCCAACGCCGGACCGAGGAACAGCAACAGCGCGGTCCACGCCACCGCCACAATCCCCTCCGGGCGGGTGAGCACCAGCAGCCCGCCCAACAGACCCGGCAGCCAGGGCCGCCGCCCGGGAGATGCAACGACCTGCTCCCAGAGCGCCAGCAGCAGCAAGGCAAAAAGGAGCGTCTCCATTCCCGAGGCTGCGGCCCAGACCAGGTGCCATTCCATCGCGCAGAGCAGCCCCGCCGCCAGCGGCGCGGCCCAGCGGTTGGGAAACAGGCAGGCTGCCAATCGTGCCGCCAGGAACGCGGTTCCCAGCAGGCACAGCCCGCCGAGGAGGTAGGCCCAGGGGCGGAAGGGAAGCCGCAGCCCGTACCCCACGGCGAGCAGCAGCGTCCACGCCGGCGATGTCGATCCGGCGCTGGGCTGGCCGGGCACGAACGACCACTCGCCATACTCCGCCAGATTGCGGGCATAGGTCTGGTGGATCCAGGCGTCGTCGAGCGGAAAGCCTGCTGCGCCGCCGGCCTGCGCCCATCCCAGGTAGAGCAGTAATCCCAGCAGGGTCGCCAGGGGAATCGCCCAGCGCAGCAGGCGTTGCTGTTGATCAGCGTTCCACGGCGTAGAGAACGGCACGGTTTTCCTCCTCTCCCCATTCCATCACCCGCGCCAGGTTTGGGTGAGATGCGTCGCCGGTACAGAGGGAGCCGAGTGACAGCGGGCAGTTCTGGTCCAGCAGCACGTAATCCACCCGGTAACGGTCGACCGCCGCCATCATCATCGCCTCGTCCCCGTTTGGCACCACCACGGCGGGGTATCCCGTATGGTACCAAAAGGCGGGAGGATTGGCAACCATCACCGTCGCCTCGCCCGTCGTTTGCTGCGCCAGCCAGCGCCCGGCCTCGACGTAGAGGGTGTCGACGTGGCGCCATCCGCGTGCCTTGCCCAGCGCCAGCCACCCGCTGAGGGCGATCGCCGCCGCGACTGCTGCCACGGCAAAGACCGCCTGGGCCTGCTGCCGCGGCCAGCGGCGGCGGCGAGCGGCCCAATCGACCGCCGCTTCCAACCCTTCTGCCGCCGCGGCAAAGAGAAAAGGCAGCGCCGCTGCGCTGGCGTGGAAAAAGCCGCCGCGCGGGCCAGGAAAGGTAAAGGCGAGCGAGTGGGCCAGGTAGATGAGCAGGAAAAAAATCACGCTCAGGGGGAAAGGTGTACGGCGGCGCAGGCGGTAAAATCCGACGAGCGCAAAGGGCAGCATAAAGACGAGACAGTCCTCGGCCAGAAAGCGCTGCAGGTTCAGGCCCGATGCCCACAGCTTGGAGTACACGATCTCGCGCCAGCCCCAGTCGAGGTAGGAGCGCAGCGAGAGGTCGCAGCCGTAGCAAAAGATGTCGTCGTAGCAGGTCAGCCACAGCGTCCGCGTCCCTCCCGGCGCGAGCGGCGCGCCGATTACGGCCATGTTGCGGCCGAACCAGAACAGCATGACCAGCAGATATCCGGTGATGACCAGCAGGCAGTGAGCGATGGCCGAGCGGGCGGGGGATTTCGCCGGGGGGGAGGAGACGAAAAGCGGGGCGAGCATGGCGACCGGCAGCAGCAGGATGCCGTCGGCGCGGGTGAGGTGCGCCAGCCCGATCGACAGCCCGGCCAGCCAGCTAAAGGCCCACCATCCGCTCTCCCGGTCCTGGCCCCATCGCCGCCCGGCCAGCCACAGCGCCCCGCTTCCCGCCAGGGCAAAGGGAGCAAAGGTCTCGGGCAGGGTCCAGTAGGGGAAGAAAAAGCCGCTGAACAGGGTCAACAGTCCTGCCACCCACGCTGTCCGGCGCCGGGCGCTGGCCTCCCAGGCCACCCCGTAGGCGACGAGGGGCAGGGCAGCGGAGAGCAGCGCGAAGGGGATCTGGAGGGCAAAGAACGAGCCGGGGAACAGGGCTGCCGGGACTGCCGCCAGCAGGGAGGGCAGGGGCATCCAGTAGAGAAAGGCGGGGTGGGGCAGGCCGGCCGGGTCGTCCAGGTAGTGCCAGATGTATGGTTCGCTCATCTCGCCGCTTTGGGCGATCCGTACTGCGCCGGCGGCATAGTAGGCAGGGTCCATGTAGCCGGGCCGCGTGATCGAGAGGGCCATCGCCAGCCGCACGGCCAGGGAGATGACCAGCAGCAGGACCAGGTCGCGTTTCCGTTCTCGGCTCATTCGACCACCCGGTAGATCGCCGCGTCGTCGTTCTGGAAGACGGCTTCCAAGTAAGGGGCGGCGGCGGGATCGAAATTACCCAGCGCCCGCTCGTGCGGGCCGAGGTAGACGTACTGCACGTTCCACTGCTCCAGCAGGGCGCGGCGTTCGGCGTCGGGCGTGGCTGCCGCGTAGAACGATGCGACCCGCGCCTCTTTCGCCTCGCAGTTCACCGTCTCTGCCCAGTGGCCCACCACCACGCGGCGGCCGATGGCGCCGGCGGCCCAGTTCCCCGTTTCGTAGGCCGCGAGCAGCGTCGCATCCCACGCCGAATGGCCGTTCAGCCACTCCAGCGCGGCGACCTCGCCGGCGGGGTGAAACAGCGCCGGGTGGCGGGTCGCCGCCGCCGCGGTATAGGTCATGACGAGGTAGAGGTTGGACAGCATGGTCAGGGCCAACAGCGCGGCTTGTACCAGCCAGCGCAGCCGGCGGGCGTTGTAGCGGAGGACGCGGGCTGCCCGGCCCAGCGGGTGGGCCAGGGCGGGCATCAGCCCCTCCGCCAGCCCGTAGCCGGCCAGGATGCACAGCGCGACGTGCACCCCTTCGAGGAAGCGGCGCTGCAGGCCCCAGGGCAGGTAGGCGAGGACCGCGACGGCAGCGAGCCATATCAGCAGGAAGGAGGCCCGCCGGGTGGCGCGGAGGGCGGAGCGGACGCCCCACAGTGCGAGGAGCGCCACCAGCCCGTAACCGAGCAGGTAGTGGAGCGGCGGCGGCGAGAGGGTGAGGTTCTGCGCCGCCCAGCTCTGAAAGATGGGCGAGGTGGCAAAGAGCTGGTATTCGTACAACAGGAGCGGCGCCTGTGCCGCCCCCATGGCGGCCAGGAGAATGAGCGGGCGCCATGGCAGCCGCCGCCTGGCAACCGCGTCCCCGGCCAAGTAGAGAGCCGGCACCAGGTCGGCGAGAAGCAGCGTGTAGGGATGGACGAGCCCCAGGCCCCAGGACAAGAGAACGGCCAACAGGATGTCCCGCCAGAGGGGCGGCTGGGGCGCGGATTGTCCCGCCGCTCCAACCTGCCGCAGCAGGAGGTCGTACAGCGAGAGCAGCAGGGCGATGGCGGCGGAAAAGTGGGGCACGATAAAGAGGGAGAAGAATACGTAAGCGTCGATCAGCCAGAAATCGATCGGCGAAATCCCGCCGGCGGGCGTGGGGCAAATGACTTCGACCAGCCAGCCGAGACCGGAGGCGGTCGCCGCCAGCAGAAAAGCCGCCCGCCGCGCCCCGCCCGCCGGGGTGAAGCGGGCGATGAAGCGGTAGACGGTCAGCAGCATCAGGAACCCCAGCCCCACCCGAGCGACCTGGTAGGTCAGCGGCAGCCCCAGCCCGGCCAGCCGCGCCAGGTGGCCCAGCAGGACGTGAAAGGGCTGGATGTATACGCCCTCGTGCGGCTGCGGGGTAAAGAGGAGTTGGAATCGCCAGCTGCCGCGATAGCCCTGCCACATCCGCGCCAGGTAGCTGTGATAATCCTCCAGGTCGTAGACCGCCCCGGCAAAGCGCAGGTCGGGGGTCTGGGCCAGGTGGCCGGCGATGTAGGGAACGGTAGAGAAGGCGACGACGACGAGCGCCACCACCGCCGCCCAGCGCCACTCGGAGCGGGTTACCCGGTCGCTCATGGCCCTGCCTCGCAGTCGACAAAGTGATAGACTTCCAGGTCGGCGAGGGTAGAAACCGGCCCCTCCTGGCGGCAGTGAGCGCGCAGCCAGGCCCGGTTCGGGCCGTCGTCGTATCCCAGGGCGCGATACTCCACCCAGGTGCGGTCGAAAGCGACGTACCAGACTCCCCCCACGGTGGGGGTCACGGTCTGGCTGATGGGGGTGGCAAAGAGCCCCAGCGCTTCCTGGGTCGGCCGGGCCAGCGTGTCCGAGCTGCTGCCCGCCAGGTCGGGACAGAACGCGTGCGGCAGCGTCGGGTCGTAGAGATAGGCCGGGAAAAAGGTCAGCTTGTTGTCGTGGAGCACGACCTCGCCGGGCGACAGGCGCTGCTGCAGCCAGTCGTCCATCTGTTCAAAGGGGGGGCGAGGGAACCGGGCGTAGGTGTAGTGGTTGACCAGGGAGGCGCTCGTCGCCAGCAGCAGCAGCGCGACCAGCGCCACTCGCAGCGGGCGCGGCAGCCCGCCCCGCGCCAGCAGCCACCCTATCGCCAGCAGGTAAAAGAGGGCCGCGGGCAGCAGCGCCCGCTCCAGGTACAAGGGGCGCCAGAGGGAGACGAGCATCAGCAGCAGCAGCGGCGCCCAGCAGAGCCAGAGGAACCAGCCGGCCCGCGAGCGGGCCCGCGCGGCCCGCGTGATCAGCAGAACCAGCAGCAGCAGCCCGGTAAAGAGCCCCAGCGCCAGCAGCCAGGAGGGGGCTGGCTCGTAAAAGGTGAGCAGCGGTAGCATCAGCGCCCGGACAGCCTCTCCCGCGCCCGGCGGCGCCAGCCAATAGCCGCGCTGCACGAACCCCAGCTGGCCTGGCAGCACCCCGATCAGCCAGGGCGCAAAGAGCAGCAGCGCGCCCAGGTCCGCTGCGGCCAGTTCCAGCAGGCGCCGCCGCCAGCGCCGCTGCGTGAGCACCAGCAGGTGCAGGGCGATCAGGACGAATGCACCCAGGTTGTGGGCGTAGAGCGTGAGGGCCGCGGCGGCGGCGTAGAGCGCCCACCATTTGAAGGACGGGCGGGCTTTTTCCCCTTCTCCCCGGCTCTCCAATGCCCGCAGCATCCCCCCCGCTGCCGCCACCGCGGCGAAAGCGAGCAGCGCATACATCCGCGCCTCTTGCGAATAGGCGACGTGAAAGGGATTGACGGCAGCCAGCAGGGCGACCGCGAGGCCCGTCCGGCGGTCAAAGACCCAGTCCGCCAACCGCCACAGCAGCGCCACCGTCAGCACGCCCAGGAGCACGGAGAGAAACCGCGCCGCAAAGGGCGAGGAGCCGGCCCCGCGCATCCAGGCGTGCAGCGAAAAGTAGTAGAGCAGGGGGTGGACGTCGGACGCGCCAGCCCCGGCGATCGGCGTGACGGTGCCATAGATCATTTTCACCGGAGTCAGCGCGGCGTAGAGGATGGCAAAGGCCTCGTCGTACCAGAGGGGGCGCCCGCTCAGGTTGATGCAGCGCAGGCCAAAAGCTGCCAGCAAGACGAGGCTGTAGGCGGGGCGAAACCTGGCGCTATTCATGGCCTGCACCGTGGCGCCGGGACGTCGCCCACAGGGTGGCAAAGGCGGCGCCCAGCAATAGAGGCAGCAGGGGCGCCATCGCCTGGTGCTCGACCTCGTAGCGGTGCGCGTCGGCGGGAACGGCGACGGTCGCCGCGATGGCCCAGGGAACCACGAGCATCGCGGCGCTGACGGCCAGGGCGGCGATGCGGCCCCAGCGTCGCTGGCGCCAAAACTCTTTCAGCACCACCAGGACGGGCCACAGCAGGGTCAACTGGTTGATCATCCCAATGCGCGGAATCGTCAGCGCCGAAACCACCAAGGTCACTCCGGCAGCCCGGGCCAGGCGGCGCGGGTCTACCCCGGTTCGCAGCCACAGTGCCAGGCAGAGACCCAGCAGCAGTGCCGCCAGGACCCACGGCCAGCTTGCCGGCAGCCCGAGCCACTGTTCGCACAGCACCTGCAGCGGCGCCGCAAAGGGGCTGATGGCGGCGTAGGTGGTGACCTTGCGCCAGAAGAGAACCGGCCACGGGGGCAGGAACAGGGCAGCGACGGCTGTCAGCCCGATTGCAGTGGCGGCGCCCGACAGCAGGAAACGCCAGCGCCGGTTGACGACGGCCCACAGGCCCAGCAGGGGGAGCAGCAAATAGACCAGCTGGGGCTTGAGCGCGGTGAGGGCCAGGCAGGGCCCGGCCAGCCCGTCCCGCTGCCGCAGCAGCGCCGCCAGGCCGGCGCACAGGAAAAAGAGCAGCAGCACCGAGACCTGGCCCAGCAGCAGCGACCACAGGACCGGAAAGAGGGCCAGGGCCCACAGCACCAGCCCTCCCATCGTCGGGGCCGGAGCGCGCCACTGGAGTCCCCACAGTGTCGCCCCCACTGCGCCGGCGGCGGCGAACAGCAGCAGGCTCAGCCAGGCCGCCGCCGCGACCGGATAGGGCAGCGCCGACAGCGGCAGCACCAGCAGCAGCAGCGGCAGCGGGTAGTAGAAATCGGGCCGCCCCTCGGAGGGCAGCGCCGGCCGGCCGTACAGGGCTTGCTGCATCTCGAGCGCGACCTGGGCGTCGTAGGGATCGCGGCCTTCCAGCAGCACCCGTGCGCTGTACCACAGCTGGTAAAAATCCCATATCGCCACCACGCGGTCGGACATCAACACCGCATAGATCCCTGCCGCCCCGATCAAGTAGGCGGCCACGAGGATGGCGACGATCCAGGCGAGCGAGCGCCGGCTCATTGTCGGGACGAGTCCTCCAGCTCGTACAGGAAATAGGCGCCGCCAAAATCGTGTACCCATCGCAGCTCTGTTTGCTGCAGGGCGGCCAGTGCGGCCTGGTCGGATGGCGTCACGGGATCGAAAGCAGCGTCGACGACGGCCTGGTATCCCATCTGGTGCAGCAGCACGTGGGTCACGCCGTCCGCGCGCCAGGCGTCGGCGATGGCCGCCGCGTCGCGGCCGTAAAGCTGAGTTGCGTGCAGCCAGCGGTCGAGCAGGGCGTCCGGCAGGCAGGCCGCGCGGCAGTGGTAGCTGCGCGGCTCCCACAAAAAGAGCACCTGGGCGCCGGCAGGCAGTTCGTTCACCGCCTGGATCACCGGATAGTACCAGCCCAACCGCCCGGCCAGGTAGTCATCGCGGCTCTCGAATCCGAGCAGCACCCGCGCCGGCGTCGTGCGGGCCCACTGCACCCCGGCGTCGACGCCGTTCAGGACGAGCACGAGTGCGATCACTGCCCGCACCAGCCACCCGGCGTGGACCGGCCGGCGGAACGAGCGCGCCGCCTGGGTCGCCCCGGCCCCGATCGCCAGCGCCAGCAGGCCGAATATGGGCAGGAGCAGCCGGGTTTGCGCCAGCAGCGCGGAACGGGCGACGCCCCACAGCCAGAAGCCGTAGGCCACGGTGCAGACAGCCAGGGCGGCCGCGATCCACCGCCGCTGGGCCGGGGACAGCCGCCGCCAGGCGATGGGCAGGAGGGGCAAAAGGGCCAGAAAGAGCGGGCCGATGGCGGCGGAATAGCCCATTCCTCCCTCCACCCCCCAGACGGTCGCCTCCCAGGGCGCGACGAGCAGCCGCCACGGCGCCGTGGCGGCCAGCCCGGTCCCCGGCCGGTCGTACCACCAGGCGCGCCAATCGTCCCAATAGATGCCGCCGAAGAAAAAGGGATAGGTCGGGTTGCCGGTCAGCAGGAGGTTCTTGAGCAGCGCGGGGAGCCAGGTGATCGCCGCCGCGCCGCAGACCCGCAGCAGGTCGCCAATCACGGGCCGTGGATGACGGAAGGTGGCCGTCCAGCCGCGGTCTGCAATTTGCAGCAGGCATACCGCTGCCGCCAGGGCGGGCAACAGCGAGAGGGCGGTGTACTTGGTCGACAGCGCCAGGCCGGCGAAAATCCCGCTCAGAACCGGCGACCAGCCACTTTGCCCGCTGCGGAGCAGGGCCAGGAAGGCCAGCGTCGTATAGAGCAGCAGCGCCAGGTCGATGTACGGCCAGGCAGCCAGGAGGACGACGGTCGGGGCGGAAAGCAGGATCGCCGCGGCCAACCAGCCCGCGCTGCGGTCCATCCACCGCCGCCCGGCGCTCACCAGGGCCAGCGTGCTCAAGAGGCCGTAGAACCAGTGGATGGGCGCGGCGGCCCGCTCGCCGGCCATGCCCATGCCCCAGGTAAAGAGCAGTTCGACCAGCGGTGGGAATCCCAGGTACGGCAAGTCGAACGGATGGACCAGCGCGCCGTGTTCCAGGTAGAGCCGCGGGCCGGTCAGGTGATAGACCAGCCCGTCCCAGGCGGCGGGCGGGGCCGACGCCCCAACCGCGGCGACGACGAGCATTGCCCTGCAGTAGAGGGCCAGGAACCGCTCCCAGCCGCCCGCGGGGCGCCAGGCGGCGTCGGCCCAGGCGGCGCGCACTGCCCGCCCCAATCGCCGCCCGGTGACGGCCAGGCCGATCACGACCAGCGCCCACAGTAGCGGGGGTTTCAACAGGCCGACCGCCCCCAGTCCCAATCCGCCCAGGGCGACGACGCCCAGGCCCAGCGCCGTCGCCCAGACCAGCCGTTCCAGCGGCTCCAATTCCTGCCGCCGCAGCAGGGGCAGGCCCAGGCCGCTCCCCAACGCCACGACCAGCGTCGCGCCGCCCCAGCCCCGGGCCGCAGCCAGCAGCGCCGATAGTTGCGCCGCCGCGAACGGCTTGTGGGCCACGTAGTAAGTTGCCACGACGACAAATGCCCAGCAAAGAGCGGCGAGAACGAACCAGGAGGCCCGCTTGCTCAACTTTTCACCCTCCGCCACAGGTCGACCGCGAGGAGCGCCAGGAGGGCGGTGCGCAGCGGCACCGTCACGTAGAGCCACTGGAAAAGATTGCGCGAGAGCAGCACCGGCCACTCGGCCAGGTTGACCATGCTGAACACCAGGATGAACAGCACGCTGCGCGGCAGGGGCAGCGTCAGCAGCAGCAGCGGGAACAGCAGCGACTGCCACTGCGGGCTCCAGCCTTTCGACCAGAGGAAAAAGACGACCAGGGTGAGGGCGACAAAGGCGATCGTCCGCCGGGGCTGCTGGCGCAGCTCTGCTTTCCAGAAGAGGATTCCGCCCAGGACGCCAAACACCAGCAGCCGGATCGGCTCGGGGATGCGCGCCGGGTTGCCGACTGGCGCCGTGGCGCGGGCCAGGTCAAAGTGCAACTCGGGCGCCCCCAGCAGCCCCGTCCGCAGGTTGCCGTCGATCAGCGCCCACACCGTCTGCCAGGAGGACCATCCGCCTGGCGAGCGGAACGAGGTCCATGCCCACTGCCCGCCCGCCAGCAGCAGCGGCAGGGCGATCGCGGCGATCACCCCGGCGGCGATCAGCCCATAAACCAGCCACCGTCGCCAGGGGCGGGAGCGGACCACCGCCGGCAAGACCAACAGCGGCACCAGCTTGACCATCGCGCCCAGGCCCACGGCTGCTGCCGACCATCGCTCGTGCCCGCTCAACAGCAGTTCCAGGGCCAGCAGCAGCGAGAGCAGGGTGAGGGCATCAAAATTCCACCAGGTATAGATCAGCGGCACAAAGAGCAGGGCATAGATCCAGCCCAGCCGCTCGGCGACGTCGTCGCCGCGCAGCCGCCGCGCCAGGCGGAGAAAGAGGGCCAGGTTGGCGGTGTTGCAGCCGATCATCACCAGTCCCGTCAGGTACACGTAAACGTGGTAGCCGCCGCCAAAGAGGTGACCCAGCTGGTAGATGGCGACGGACAGGAAGGGAAAGAGCGGCGGGTATTCCGACCAGTAGTGGATAAAAGGCAGCTGGCCCTGGTCGGAATAGGCTGCCAGCTCGTAGTAGTAGGCGTAATCGCCGAACAGGGTCAGGTTGTCGGCGGGGAACACGGCCATCATCATCAGCCGCAGGACGGCAAAGAGGAGCAGGATGAGCAAAAAGCGCGGCGAACGGTTCACGGCACCCTCTGCTCCATGCGCACGACCGCCACGCCCGGCAGCGGCAGCACGACCGCCGTCTCGGCGCGGTGCGCCGCCAGCCAGGCCTGGATCGGCGCCGCGGCCTCGCTGAAGGGGTCGAAGGGAGCGGATTTGCAGAGGCGGTGGTTCGATTCCTGGAAACTGCGCAGCACCATCCAGACCCGGCGGTGCGCTGCGAGCGCTGCGTCCAACGCGGCCTGTTCTTCTCCGGGGACGAGGACCTCGACCGGCCATTCCTGCTGCCGGTACGCCGACACGCCGATCAACGTCTCCTGGTCCTGGAGCACCACCCGGTCGCCCGGTTCCAGCGCCGCGTCGATCGCGGCCGCCGCCTGGCGCCAATCCTCCTTGGCAAAGTAGGGATCGCCGCTGACGATGCGCGCCGTGCCCCAGCCCATCACGGCGACGACCGCCGCCGCCGCCGCCCAGCGCAGCCAGCGGGGCTGCCAGCGCAGGATGCCCGCGACCAGCAGCAGGATGCAGGCCGGCAGGCTGCCCATAAAGTAGCGATCGACATAGAGCGGCTGCCGCAGGGAGACGATCAGGTTGGTCAGGATGGGCAGCAAGAGCCACCAGCGCAGGGTGCGCACACTCTCTGCCCGGGCGAGCAGGCCGCTTGCCAGCACCGCCCCATACAGCGCCGCCAGGGCCAGCACGCCCGCCGTCGCCGTGTCGGTGTCGGCGCTGCCCATGTTCCACAGCGTCAGCAGCGGCGAGAGGAGGGTGGGGCGCGGGATCCAGCCGATGCCCAGCGCGCGCTGCTGCCAGTTCTCGACGACGTAGGCGATCAGCCAGGGGGCGAGGGGCAGCAGGGCCAGCGCCTGGGCGGCGAACCAGTGCCGAAAGAGCCGTCCCCGCCGCAGCCGCGGCAGTAGGAGGACGAGCTGGACATAGATCATAAAGATCGCCGCATAGTGGCAGAGATAAGCGACGGCGCTATAGAGGATAAAGGGCAGCCACCGCTTGCCCCGCTGTACCTGTTCGAACTGGCTCATCGCTGCCAGGGAGAAAAAAGCCATGATGGTGTACATGCGCCCGTCCTGGGAATAGAGCAGGTGAAACGGGCAGATCGCCAGCAGCAGCGCCGCCAGCAGGCCGGCCCGGCGGTCGAACCAGCGACTGCCAACCCGGTAGATCAGCGGCACGGTCAGGATGCCGAAAAGAGCGGAGAGGAAGCGGTAGGCGTACTCGCTCTGGCCCAGCAGGGCCGTGGTGGGGCGCAGCAGTAGGTAATAAAAGGGCGAATAGGCGCCGAGGGTCAGGATGGCTTCCAGGCTGTCCCGCAGCGGGATGCGCGTCACGACGACGGTAAAGGCTTCGTCGAACCAGAAACTGCGCACTCCCAGGCCGAAAAAGCGGACTGCTGTCGCCAGCAGCAACAAGGCGCGCATCGTCCGCTGGGGTTTTTTCAGCAGTGACATATCGCAATTACCGTCGCACCACTTTGAAGTGCCGTAGGGGCGCACGGCCGCCTGGCCTGCGGCGCAGCTGCGGGGTGCGCCCTTACAGCTTGTGTGCGGAGAGTAGGGGCGAGGCAACGCCTCGCCCCTACCTCAGTTCCGCCGGATGATCGGCAGGTAGAGCCGGTGTGGGTTGACGATGACAAACTTTTGGTCGATGCTCTGACCGCAGGCGTTCTCCGCCGTCAGCACCACCAGGTAGGAACCCTCGGCGCTGTAGGCGTAGGTGAGCACCGTCGTGGTTGACATCACCCCTGTCTGCACCACCTGCGTCCCGTCGCCCAGGTCCCAGGTGTAGTCGATGGGCAGGAAGCTGTCGGGGGCGACGCTGCCGACGAAGGCAATCTCGTCGCCGATCTGTGGCGCCAGCGGGCTGTAGCTAAAGGTGGCGGCCGAGACCGGGATGCAGCCGATGGGGGTGATGACCACGTCCTCGTTGTTGCCCAGGTTCGGTTCCTCCGTCGTCGTGGCGACGAGCACCGTGTTGGTCAGCACGTCGCCGTCCTGAGCCTCCGGCGAGACCGTCGCCGTGATCCAGATACGGCCCGAGACGCCGCGGTCTAGCGGGTCAACCAGGCTCCAGGTGACCACCTGCCCGGCCCGTGTCGCCGTGGCGGCGCGGGAGGAGGCGGAAATGACGTCGGTCAGCAGGAGCGGCAGGGTGTCGGCGATGGTGACCCCGCTGGCCTGTACCAGGCCGACGTTGGTGTAGGCGATGGTGTAGGTGATGGGCTGGTTCGGCCCCAGGTTGCTGGAGCCGCAGACCTTGCTGACCGCCAGGTCGGGGTAGCCGGTGACCGCTTCGTCCTGCGCTGCGGCGCTGTAGGTGCGTTCCTGGTCCGCTGCGCCGGGCTGCGAGCTGCCGAGCAGCGTCACCTGGTTGGTCAGCGTCATCCCCGCGCCGACGTCGATGTCGACTTGGGCGGTGATCGTCAGCACCTCATGCCCACCGGTGGCCAGGCTGGTGATGCTCCAGATCACGTCCTGGCCGACGACGATGTAGCCGGGCGTGCCGTCGAGGAAGGTCAGGCCGACCGGCAGCGTATCCGTCACCGTGAGGTCGTAGAGCACCGCGGCGCCGGCATTCTCCAACGTGATGTCGACGCTGACCGGGTCGAGCGCGCCCAGGTCCGTCGACGGCGCCATGGCCTTGCTGAGCAGCGGCTCCGGCTCGATCAGGGTCAGGGTGTGCTCCGCTTCGACCAGGTGGGCGGGGCCGCTGGCGTCGGTCTCGGTGTAGCTCAGGTCGACCTCGTTGGTCAGCGCGTCCCCGGCGTCGTTGGCGCCCAGGTTCTGCACCTCGGCCTCGAAGGTGACCGTGCCCACCGCCGGCTCGCTGCAGCCCGCCATCAGGGTCGGCAGTTCCCAGGTGATGGTGCCGCCGTCGCCCGATACGTCGTCGGGCGGCGGGTTGCCGCTGCCGGGCACATAGACCAGCGCCGGGGTGTTGGTGATCAGCCGCGGCAGCTCGTCGACCATCGTCGGCTGGTAGGCAGAGTGGCCGATCGGCACGGTGTAGACGACGGTGTAGAGGAGCGCCTCGCCGATGGTCGCCTGGGCCGGGCCGAGCTTGGCGATCTCGACATCGAGGGTGGCCACGGTCACGGTGACCGGCGGGCCGTCAAAGATGGAGAAGGGATCGCTGAGCACCGCCTGGTGGACGATGGGCGTGCCGTCGGTCAGGTAGGGGTTGATCTGGGCGGTGTAGGTGATCAGCGCGACGTCGTCGATGGCGCCGTTCCAGTAGATGACGCCCGAATCGTACCAGCCGTTGCCGGTAGAGAACTCGAGTGAGCCGGGTACGTAGCTGGCCTCGGGCGGGAGCGTCTCCTCGAGCAGCACACCTGCCAGCGGCGTCGGCTGCAGGTTGGCCAGCGTCATGCCGTGGAGCACCGGCTCGCACGGCGCGGCAGTGTCCGGTACCGCCAGCCGCGACATCTGCAGCGGGTACTGGTCGGCGCCAATGTCCGCCACGCCGGGGCGGCTGTCGCCGTCCACGTCGACCGTCACGTCGACCCACAGCCCGGCGCCGACGGCCGGCGAGTTGCCGGCGATGTGGTAGTCGAGGGCCGCCGGGTCGAGGAAGAGCGGGTCGGCAAAGATGTCGTCGTGGCGGGTGACCGCGCCCTGGGCGTCGGTCAAGTTGTCCCACCAGATGGTGTTCCACATCTCGGCGCTGCCGGTGGTGGCGTCGACGCCGACGTTCTCGCCGGCAAAGATCGAGTTGGTCAGCTCGGCGCTGCCGTTGACCCGCAGGCCGGCGACGCCGTTGGCGGCAAAGGTGTTGTGCAGCAGCGTGCCGTCGACGCCCACCGTGCGCAGGCCGACGTTGTTGTTGCTGGCGATGATGTTGTTGACCAGGGTGTAGGAACCGCCGTTGACCTCGGCGCCATCGCCGAGGCAGTCGTACAGCCAGTTGCGCTCCAGCGTGACCGCGCTGTTGAGGGCATAGACGCCGTCGTCGGCGTGGCCATAGATCCAGTTGGTGCTGAGCAGCGCGGTGGCGCCGTTGATGCGCACGCCGTCGCCGGCGGCGACGACGCGCCATCCGCGCAGCTCCACCGTCGCCGGACCGGCGATCTGGACGCCGGTGACGCCCATAGCGTTCATCGTCGTCGGGTAGGCAGCGGGATCGTAGGCCCAGTTCGCTGCAGCGTGGCCGCCGACGAGGGCGATCGACTTGTCGATGGCGACTACCTGCCCGGCGCCCAGTTCGTCATAGTAGGTGCCCTGGGCCGCCCAGACGGCGTCGCCGTCCAGCGCCTGGTCGACGCCGTACTGCAGCGTCGCGCAGGGCCTGCTGCTCATCAGGCAGTTGTTGCCCATCGCGCCGTAGACGTCCATCCCGCTGACCGCCACGTAGCGGGTGCCGGGCACGGCCAGGATCGTCGTCGCCACCGGGGCGGTGTTGAGGATCGCGCCCTCGAACCAGACCTGGGCGTCGTTGAAAATCTGGCTGCCGGCGGCGAGCCAGCCGGTGACCAGGGTGGTGTAGGTAATCGTGACCGGTTGGCCCTGGGAGACGTCGCCGCTCCAGACGATGGCCCGGTCGGCTTCCAGGTAATCGCACGTGCCCCAGTTGCAGCTCACGCTGCCGGGGACGTAATCGAGATAGATGGACAGCGTGTCGGTGAGCAGCAGTCCGGCGGCGTCGCCCTGCAGGTTGAGGGCGTAGCCGATTGCCTCGCCCGGCCCGGCGGTGGCCGGGGCGTGCTTGCTCACCGCCAGCGGGTACTCGTCGGCGCCGACGTCGGGCGCCGAGAGCAGCGGGCGCGGCCCGCCGTCGACGTCGTCCGTCAGCCCGGTCTCGAGGCCGCCGTCGATGGCCGCCGAGCCGATGCGGATGTGGTAGTCGACCGCCATCGGGGCCTCAAAGAGCGGGTCGCCTGGGATGTCGTCGTGGCGGACGACCGAGCCTTGGGCGTCGGTCTGGTTCTGCCACCAGATCGTGTTCCACATCTCGGCGCTGCCCGCCGTCACCTCGACGCCGACGACCTCGCTGTAAAAGATGGTGTTGGTGATGGCTGCGCTGCCGTCGAGCAGCGCGCCCTGCACGCCGTTGTGGGCAAAGGTGTCGTGCACCAACAGGCCGCCGGCTCCCGTCGTTCGCAGACCGGCGCCGAGGTTGTGGGCGATGACGTTGTTGACCAGTTCGTAGGCGCCGCCGCCGACGTCGACGCCGTCGCCGCCGTTGTCATAGACCCAGTTGCTGGCCAGCGTGACGTCGCTGTCGACTGCGGTCAGGCCGTCGCTGCTGTGGCCATAGATGCGGTTGTAGCCGACGGTCGCCGTCGCCGTATCGACCCAGACGCCGTCCGTGCCGTTGACGATCGAAAAGCCGCGCAGCTCCACCGTCGCCGGGCCAAAGATGGTGGCGCCGGTCGCGCCCTGGGCGTCCAGCGTCGTCACGTAGAGGGCGGGGTCGTAAGCCCAGCTGCCGGCAGCGTGACCGCCGATGAGCGCGATCGACTTGTTGATCCCCGCCACGTATCCGCCGCCCAGTTCGTCATAGTAGGTGCCCTGGGCGACCCAGACCTGGTCGCCGGTCAGCGCCTGATCGACGCCGTACTGCACCGTCGCGCAGGGCCGCGCGCCGACCAGGCAGTTGTTGCCGGTCGCGCCGTAAGCGTCCGCCCCGCCGATGGCCACGTAGCGGGTGCCGGGGAGCGCCTCGACTACCGTCGTCACCACGTCCGTGCTGCCATAGTTGACCCAGGCGACGTTGGTGATCGGCGTCCCGGCCGCTACCCAGTCGGTGATCACGGCGGAGAAAGCGATCCTGACGAAACTCTGCGCACCAATGTCACCGCTCCAGGAGATGGAGCGCGTGGCGGTAATGTACTCGCCATAGCCCGAGCTGTACTCCAGGTGGACGACGTGGCCCAGGAGAGGATGGATTGTGTCGGTGACCGTCACCCCCAGCCAGGGGATGCTGGCAAAGTTGGACATGGAGAGGGTGTAAGTGATCAGCTCGCCGGGCGCAGCGGAGGGGGTGACGCGCTTGACGGCGGAGAGGCCGTACTCGTAGGCGCCGATGTCAAAGCCCTCGCGCAGCGGGCGCAGGTTGCCGTCCCGGTCGACGCCGAGCGGCGTTCGCGGGTCGGCGACGTCGATGCACGGCGAGTCGCCGCGCAGGTGCAGGTCGTAGGCGTCGGCGTCGATAAAGAGCGGCGCGGTGATGAGGCTGTGTGCCCCGCTGACCAGCCCGACATAGTCCAACGGAGTGTTGGCCCAGTAGGCGTCATAGTCGAACGACGGCGCACCCGAAGCGGCGTAAGCGCCGTAGCCCGTGTTGCCGGCAATGATCGTGTTGCTGACCGTCGGCGAGCCGGCAAACATGTAGAGGCCGCCGCCGGTATCGGCCGAGTTGTCGTAGAGGGTGTTGTTCCACACGATGGCATTGCCCAGGGCGAGATAGATGCCGCCGCCCAGGTCGCTGGCCGTGTTGTTGTAGAGCACATTGTTCCACAGCGTCGGGCTGCCGTTTCCGCCCAGGTAGAGACCCGCGCCGTCCTCCGCCGCGTTGCCGTAGAACGAGTTTCGCTCCAGCAGCGGATTGCCAGAGCCGTCGTAGTAGAAACCGCCGCCGCGGCTCTCGCCGCCGGAGGCGACGTTGTCATAGACCCAGTTGTTGCGCAGCGTCGGCTCCGACTGGGACGCGGCATAGATGCCGGCGCCCGGTGCGGCGATCACCGACCCGTTGCGGATGCGGAATCCCTCGACGAGCGGCGAGACCGGGCCAGCGATATAGATCACCCGGCCCTGTCCAGCCGCATCCAGCACCGTCGGCTCAAAGACCGGGTCGGCGGTCTCCCAGTTCTCTGTGCTGTAGCCGCCGCGCAGTTCTACGCTCTTGTTCAGGTAGACGACCTGCCGGGTTTCGCCGATCAGGTGGGTGTCGTTGTAGACGCCGCTGGCGACGCGGATTTGATCCCCGTCCACCGACTGCTCCACGGCGTGCTGCACCGTGGCGCAGGGATGATAGTCCAGGATCGTGCAGTTGTTCCCTTCGTCCACGCCGTCCGTAGCGACGTAGCGGACGCCGGGGATCGGCAGGACGAGGGTCGAATCGACCGCCACCGCCTGCTGGCTGCTGAAGGTGGCGATCACTTCGGTCAGTTCGACATCTCCGGCCGCGGCGTGGATCGGCAGGGCGACCGAGACGACGATGCCGTCGTAGGACTCGCCTGGCCCCAACTCGACCGGAGTCGTTGGTTGAATGACCGAGTAACCAAACTCGCTGGCCGTGGTCAGGTCGAACACGTCGGTATAGTTGCCGGTGTTGATCAGGGTGTGGGTGTAGACGGCGACGCCGCCTGGCATGGCCACCCCTTCCCCGTCAGGGATGATCACCGCTGACGGCAGGTAGGGGATGACCGTTTCGTCGACGGCGGTGTCAAAGATCGTGTCGGTGAACTGGGAGGTCGCGGTGATGACCAGCACGTCGATTGTGCCGCTGAGCCAGTCGTCGGGCGGCACGATGACCACCGCCGTCACCGGCACCGTGATGCCCGGCGCCAGGTTGGCGACAAAGGTCGGCGTGACCGACTCGACCCAGCCCAGCGAGCTGGTATAGACCAGCGAGTAAGAGTCCGTGATCGCGCCGCTGTTGCTCAGGACGTGATGATAGATCATGGTGCGTCCCGGCGAGCTGTTCTCGCGGTAGTCAGGATCGAGGGTCACGTGCGGGCGGGCGACGATGGTCGTGTCGTGCGCCGAGGCCGTCGTCTCGCACCACTGCGTCGTCGTCGCCGTGACCACCGTGGTATCGGTCGTACTGATGACGTCGAGCGGCACCGTGAGCGTGAGAACGATGCCGGCCGATTCGCCCGGCGCCAGGCTAACCGCCGAGATGTTCAGTGCCACCGGCCAGCCGTGGCTGCTGACGGCATGTACCAGGTAGTTGTTGGGATCGAAGCCGGTGTTGGTCAGGGTGTGGGTATAGACGACGAAACTTTCCAGGACGACCGTCTCTTCGTTGTTCGGTTCCAGGCTGGCCGAGACGCCCCAGTTGACCAGCGTCTCGTAGGAGTCGCTCTCATAGACCAGGGGGTCGGCCTGGGAGGTGGCGGTCACGACGAGCAGGTCGAGAATCTGCATCGTCGTCGTGGCCGGCACCTCCAGCCAGGCGGTGACGGTGAACGATTTATTCGGCCCCAGGTTGGTCACCACGTCCGGGATCAGCGTGACCGGCCAGTCGTGGCTGCTTGTGCCCTGCATGCTAAAGGTGTCTGTCCAGTTGCCGCGGTTGGTCAACTGGAAGAGGTACTGGACCGTTTCGGTCGGCGGCGTGTTGACGCACCAGCCGGGGCGGTCGCTGGGCCAGATTCCGACCAGGTCCAGGTCGACCACGCGCTCGACAGTGGTCGTGTCGATGACAAAGTCGTTGATCTCGGCGCTGAATTGGGAGGTTGCCGTGATCACGGTGACGTCGACCGTGCCGCTCAGGGCGCCCTGGGGGATCCTGACCTGCACCTGCAGGTCGATCGATTCGCCGGGCAGCAGCGTCTGTGCCGGCGGCGGCGTGATCTGCCAGCCCCGGCTGCTGTGGTAGCTGAAGGTGAAAGTATCGGTATAGTTGCCCAGGTTTTGCAGGACGTGGTCGTACGGGATCGTTTCGTTGGGCAGGCCGCTGCCCTCTTGGTTGGGTGTAAACAGCACCGCCGGGTCGACGTTGACGTAGGTGGTGTCGGTGACCGGGTCGAAGAGGATGTCGGGGAAGGTCTGCGAGACGGCGGTGATGACGGAGGTGTTCTCGAGCACCGTCCCGCTGGGGATGGGCGGCACGGTGACGACGACGTCGACGACCACCTGCTGCCCCCCGCCGACTGTTACCACGGAGGGATTGACGGCCACGTCCCAACCCATGTCGTTCTCCCAGATCAGGTCAAAGGTGTCGGTAAAGTTGCTCAGGTTGTACAGGGTGTGGGTATACGGCACGTCGACCGTGCCGCCAGGGTCCGAATCGACGAGCTTGAAGCGGTCCGGTTCCAACATGACCATGCGGACGAGTTGGACGGTGGTGGTGTCGATCGCGGTATCGTACACGGCGGGGTGGAGCGAAGAGGTCGCCGTAATGACCGTCGTGTCGACGGTGCCGCTGATGGCGCCGCCAGGGATGGTGATCCCGACCTGGAGCGTCGCCGTGAGCCAGGGGCCGAGATGGACGGGTTCAGGCAGCTCGACCGACCAGCCGTGCTCGCTGGAAGCAGAAAAGGTAAAGGTATCGGTATAGTAGCCGGTGTTGGTCAGAACGTGATTGTAATAAACCGTGTCGCCCGGCAAGCCTGCGCCCGTGTTGTTCGGCTCGAGCATCACCCACGATTGGATCAACTCGTCCGCCCCCACGTCCGGCCCATCGCCCATGGGGCGCGGGTCGCGGTCGAAATCCCTGTCCAGCGGGGTGCTGTCGGCCACGTCCACGCAGGGAGAAGCCGCTTGCAGGTGCAGGTCCCACGCCAGCGGGTCGACAAAGGCCGGGTCGGCTGAAAAGCTGCCGGCGCCACCAGCAGCGCCGCCGCCATAGTCGCCGCCGCTGTTGCCCCACACGTCGCAGTAGTAGGCGACCACGTTGCCGAAAATACCCGTGTTCTCGTTTTGGACGACGATGGTATTGCTGATCCACGGCGAGCTGCTGGCAAAGATGCCGCCGCCCTGGTTGGTTGCCGCGTTGCCATAGAAGGTGTTGTTCCAGACGCGGGGACTGCCCGCCAGGACGTACATCCCGCCGCCGCGGTTGCTGGCGGCGTTGTTGTACACCATGTTGTTCCAAAAACGCGGGTCGCCGCTTCCACTCCCCATGCCAGCGCCCTGGGCCGCTGTGTTGGCGGCGATGACGTTTTGCTCGATCACCGGCTGACCGAGGTTGTTGTTGGGATGGTTGTAGATGCCGCCGCCCGTCTGCAGGGCGTGGTTGGCCGTGATCACGCTGTGGCGGATGATGGGTGACCCCAATTCGATATAGACGCCAGCGCCGGAGCCGTTGGTCTGCCCGCCGCAGACGGTGAGCCATTCGAGCGTGGGGCTGCCCAGGATGTGGAACACCCGCCCCTGGCCCATGGCGTCGACGACCGACTCGTAGATGTCGGGCTGCCAGTCGAAACTGGGGCCGTATCCGCCGCGGAGGGTAATGTCCTTGTTCAGGTTGATATTGTGTTCCTCATAGATGCCGCCGGCAATCTGGACCACGTCGCCGTTGGCCGCTTGCTGCGAGGCGTGCAAGACCGTGCGGCAGGGCGAGGTGATCACCAGGCAGTTGTTAAGCGTGTCGGTGGCGACGCTCATTGTGGAGACGTAACGGGGCCCGGTGGTGTGATTGACTGCCGTGGTGTCCGTCACCGACGCCGAGACGCCGCTGCCCACGCTTTGGGCGACGATGACCGTCGTCTCGGTCAGCCCGCTGGGGGCGGTCGGCGGCACGTCGACCCGCACCCAGAGCGTCGTCGCCGTCCGCGGGGCCAGGTCCACGATCTGGGTCGGCGTCACCGTGGCCCAGCCGAAACTGCTCAAGCTGGCGATCGAAAAGGTGTCGCTGGCGTTGCCGCTGTTAAAGAGCGAATGGACGTAGGTCATCACCGTGCCGGGATCAACGCTCTCGCTGTAGGCGGGGGTGATATAGACGCCGGGGTTCCAGTTGACGATGGTGGTGTTGGTCACCAGGTCATAGATCGCCGAGACCTGCGAGGTGCCGGTCAGGACGACGACGGCGGTCGTGCCGCTGATGGCGTCGGCCGAGACGTAGATGGTGACCGGAACCTGCGCCACGGCGCCGCTGTCCAGCGTATAGACCGGGCGGTAATCGATGCCCCATCCCAGGCTCGACCCGCTGATGGTCATGGTGTGGGTCAGGTAAAAGACGTCCTCGACGCTGCCGGTGTTGGTCAGAAAGTGGGGAAAGACGACGACCTGGCCCGGAATTCCACCCTGAGTCAGGTCTGGAGCCAGGATCAGGTCGGGGTAAGTGGCGCTCTCGTCGGCGCCGACGTCGTTCTCGCGGCCCAGCGGCCGCGGATCGCCTTCCAGGTCCCAGGCCAACGTCGTCCTGGGGTCGCCGGCGTGGATGCAGGGCGAGGAGAGGCTGAGGTGCAGGTCGCCGGCGGCCGGATCGACAAAGCGCGGGTGGGCGGCAAAGTCGGTCGCGCCCGCGGCGGCATCGCCGCCATAGTCGCCGCCCGTGTTGTGCCAGACGTCGTTGTAGGCCAGGACGGGGGTTGCTCCGGCCGCGGCAAAGACCCCGCCGCCGTCGCCGGCCGTGTTGCTGACGACGATCGAGTTGCTAATGACGGGGGTGCCGGCGCCGATATAGATCGCGCCGCCGTCCTGGGAGGCGCTGTTGGCAAAAAAGGTGTTGTGGTACAGCTCGGGCGAGCCGCCCACGGAGGCAAAGCCGCCGCCGAAGGTGGCCGAGTTGTCGACAAAGACCAGGTTCTGCAGGCGCGGGCTGATCGGCGCGTCGAGGTAGAGGCCGCCGCCGCTGGACGCGTCCCCGTTGCGGAGGACGAACCCGTCGACCGTGACGTCGCCAGAGCCGGCGATATAGACTGCCCGGCCGGTTCCCAGGCCGTCCAGCGTCGCAATCGTGCTGGCGGCGATCCAGTTGTTGAGGGTGTAGCCGCCGCGCAGGGTCAGCGCCTGGTCGATGCTGGCGACAGGGGCCGAACTGCTCTCTTCGCACAGGCCGGCCACCTTGACCAGGGCGCCGGGCGCAGCGGCGTCAATGGCCGCCTGCACGGTGGTATAGACCCGCGTCGCGCCGTCGATCTGGGCAAAGCAGGAGCCGGAATAGTACTCGTAGGCGCCCATGTCGGCGTACTCGCCGAGGGGCCGGGCGTAGCCGTCCCGGTCGTCGAGCGGGTAGTTGGTGGGGTCCGCCTTGTCGATGCAGCCCGAGGCACCCTGGAGGTGCAGGTCCCGCCCCGGCCCGTCGACGAACAGGGGGTCCTCCGACAGCGTTCCCACGCCCGCCGCCGCGCCGCCGCCATAATCCCCACCGGCGTTGTTGTAGACGTCCGAGTAGGTCACCTGGGTCGCATTGATGGTATAGACGCCGTCGTCGCTGTTGCCGACGACGATGTTGTTGCGGATGACGAGGTTGCCGGAGCTGCAATAAATGCCGTCGCCGGTATTGGCATAGATCGTATTGCTGTCCAGCAGCGGTAGCTGCGAGCCAGCGCTGATGGCGATCCCGCCGCCCTCTGCGGCCGAGTTGTCATAGATCACATTGTTGCGGAGCGTATAAGCAGCATTGTCACAGACATAGATCGCGCCGCCGCGGGCGCCGCCGCTGTTGTCGTACATCGTGTTCCGCTCCACCAGGATCGACGAGCTCCAGGCGTAAGAGTGGAACGCTCCGCCGCGGGTGTTGGCAGCGACGACGTTGTCATAGATCAAGTTGTCGCGGATGATCGGATAGTTGTTCGAGCTAAAGACATAGATTCCGCCACCCCCCGAATCCGCGCTCGTTCCGCCGGTGCTGTTCTGATAGATCTGGTTGCTTTCGATGATGGGGCTGGCGCCAAAGATGATGATGCCGCCGCCCCGGATATCGGCCGAGTTGCTCCATATGGCGTTATCCTGGATGTGGGGGGTGCTATAATTGCGAATGGAGAGGCCGCCACCGATCTGGGCCGAATTGTCGAAAATCTCGTTGCTGCTGACAGAAGCGGAACCGCCGCGGATAAAGACGCCGCCGCCGCCGTTGACGCTGGCCAGCGGGATCTGGTTGTCGTGAATCGAGTTGTCGACAATGGTGGGCGTGCCGGCATAGACGCAGATTCCGCCGCCGCCGCCGTTGTTGCCAAGAACCGAGTTGCCATAGATATCGTTCCCCTGGATCGTCGGGCTGCCGCCGAGGAGATAGATTCCAGCGCCGTTGTGCTCATCGCCCGACACGGTGTTGCTATAGATCCAGTTGCCCTGGATGGTGGCATTTCCGGTCCCGACGTAGATGCCGCCGCCGTGGGCGTTCATACTGCCGCCGCGAATGTGGAAGCCAGAAATGATGGGGGCGACGCTGTCGGCGATGTTGACCACCCGCCGCACCCCTTCTCCGTCCAGGATGGTGGGGTTGGCCAGCGGGTCGGAGTTGGCCCAGTTGGTCAGCGTATAGCCGCCCTGGAGGGTCAGGGTCTTGTTCAGATTGACCACGTTGCTGCCGCTGCCTGTGCAGTGGCCGGCGACGTTGAGCACGCTGCCGCTGTCAGCCGCGAGCACCGCCTCCTGGACCGTGGTATAGACCTGGCTGTTGCCAATGCGGACGAAACAGGTGCCGGTGTAGAACTCGTAAGCGCCAATATCCGCCTGGGGGCCAAACGGCCGCACCAGCCGCTCAAAGTCCAGCGCCAGTGTCTGTGTTGGCGGTACGTGGTCGATGCAGGGCGAAGGCTCCTGCAGTTTGAAATCGCCGCCGGGGGCATTCACAAAGAGCGGCGCGGCCTGGATATCGGTCGTGGGCGTGACGAGCCCGACATAGTTGCCGTTGACATTACCCCACACGTCGTTGTAGTCGACCAGCGGGATGCCGATCGCCAGGTAGATGCCGCCGCCGCCGTCGAGGATCGCGGCGCTGTTCTGGGCGATGATGTTGGCACTGACCAGCGGCGCTCCTTGGAAGATATAGATGCCGCCGCCATAGTTGTCGGCCGCGTTGTCGTACAGGACGTTGTGGCGAATGGAGTGAGAACCGGCGAGGACATAGATCCCGCCGCCCTGCTTGGAGGTCGCAGTGTTGGTATAAATGACGTTATTCCATATCACGATCTCGCCGTCGGCGAGATAGATTCCCCCGCCCGACTGGGTCGCCGCATTGTCATAGATGCGGTTGCGTTCCAAGACGGCTGCCCCGCCGCTGATATAGATGCCGCCGCCATAGTTATTGGCCGTGTTGTCGTGGATGCGGTTGTCGGTCAGGATCGGCTCGGCGTCGGAGGCGATGTAGATGCCGCCGCCCTGTCCGGCCAGGCCGTTGCGGATGTCGAATCCCATGACCAGGGGTTTGACCGTGCCCTCGATACGGACGACCAGGTTGGCTCCCTCGCCATCGAGGATCGTGGGATACAGCTCCGGGTCTGCTGCTGACCAATCGGAGACATCATACCCGCCGCGAAGGTAGACCGTTTTGGCCAAATAGACCACCCGGCCATCGCCGTTGAGGTCGGTATAAGTGCCCTGGGCCACCTTGATGATTTCGCCGCCGGCGGCGGCATCGATCGCCGCCTGGATGTCGGCAAAGACCTGGTCGCAGCCGGGGTAGGGCCCGCCGCCGCCGGGGGTGACGCAGTAGACGTCTCCCACCCCTTGCGGGAGAGGGTCTCCGGCCGGTGCCTGCGGCGGACTGGGCAGCAGGCGGGCGTCCGCCGGTCTTTCTGGGCGCGGCCACACGGGCTGGGTCAGGCCTGCTGCGCCGACGATCAGGCCTTGTAGCACAATCAGGCTGATCACTGCGGAGCCAAAAGCAAAAGCAAACCGGAGCGCTACTTTGCTGTTCATGTAATGCCTCCTTGCATAACAGGAATAAAATGAAATAAATACACGGCCTGTGCAGCCTGGCATGGATTGAATGGCCAGTACAACGCCAGGATTTCAATTGTTCTGGGTAACTGCTCAGCCGGTCGCCCCTACCAAGTCCGGAAAGGGGGAGAATGTGGATGTTGTGGGCAGCAAAGCCGCCCGCAACACCCACATCCTCCCCCCTTCTCCAGCGCGGGAGAGCATCTAGGCGGGCAGCCTGAGCAGTTACTGTTCTGGGCCAATTGGGCAGGAGATATGCCTTGTGTCTAGTATAGCACAACCCACTGTTGTAATCAAGCACACGGCAATTCTGTGCCTGCCTGGTAACTGCTCGGACTGCTGTTTGGCCTATCGGATCGAGTACCAGCCTTGGGTGCTCTCCCACGGCAGGAGAGTGACGAGATAGGGGTCTCGCGGCCGGCGGAGCAACTGGTGACAGTTGCCCGGGCAGTTACATTGACTGGTGGTTATAAGGGGATGCAGCTTGTGAGGCCGCAGTCACAGGTGCACTGCCGGTATGCCAAAGCTGGCGGGCGCAAAGCGCGGGTACGCAGCGCTGGCTGAGTCGTTGCGACAATGGGTGATCGACAGGGCAACAACCGCCGACACCCGCTGCCGCCCCTGGTCCAAGATCCGCCGGATGCCTAGGAGACGTCGACTCCCAGCACCTTGCTGACGCTGTCCAGCAGGTCTTTGGGTCCAAAGGGCTTGGTGACGTAATCGTCGACCTTGGCAATGTGCAGGCCGAGCACCTTGTCGATGCTCTGGGCCTTGGCTGTCACGACGATCACCGGAGCGCTGCGGATCACTGTATCCGGCTCATCACGGACGATTTGGGCCTGGCTGTCAAAGCGGCTCTTGATCCCGCGCAGTACAGCCTGCTTGGCCTCGTCGGTGATGTGTACAAAGCGCAGGATAATCTGGCCCGGTTCAGACTTGGGGATGACCGTCACGTCGGCCGTGTATTCAGAGAACAATTCCTGGATATCCGCTTCCTGTGGGGTTTTCTGGGGGTCAAAATGGATCTCCAGCAACCAGGCGCTCTTGAGCGCGTGATAGACTTCCCATCCGTCCATGTCGGGCATCATCAGGTCCAGTAGCACCAGGTCAGGCTCGACCTGCCGGGCTGTACGTAACCCCTCTCGGCCTCCTACAGCGCCGATGAGTTCGAATCCCTTCCGTCCCAGGATCAGTCGCACCAGGTCGATCATCTCTGGTTCGTCTTCTATGCAAACAACGGTCTTGCGTGTTTCGGACATACAGACCTCCTTCCCGCCTAATCACATTCCGGTTCTAGTTTACCACATCTGTGGGTCAAGTCAAACGGAATGGGCGGGATGATTGTGTCAATTGGGTTACAAAATCGATCAGTTGTCCTTTCTCGAAACAGCTTGACAAATTCGAAACTCTGGGTATAATGATATTACAATTGAGACGTTGGCTGGAAGGATGCACGAGCGGTTTCCTTCCAGTTTTTTTTCTCGACGTCGGATATCGCGCCACGTAGGCCAGACCCATTACCACCTGGGGGTTTGGCCTTTTTTGTCGACTCCCCGGCCCTCTTGGGCCGACATCGCAGCAATACAATGGAGGTAGGGAGAATGAAGACGACGGATAATCTGTCCAAGATTGCCTCTGGCATCACGGTTGGCCTGCTCATCCTCGTAAGCGTGTGGGGGACCATCCCCGATTCAGCCCAGGCTGCTTTACCCCCCTCACGCTGTTCCCAGAACAGCATTCTCTGCGTGACGATGAACGGCATGGGATGCGATGCCAACATCTGCAACGCCTGTTACTCTAGCATCCAGGCGGCAGTGGAGGTGACCAACCCTGGCGACCAGGTCCGCGTGGCAGCGGGGCTTTACCGCGAAATGGTCGAGACCAAGTCGTACGTCGTGCGGGTCCAGCAAAGCATCTTTCTCCTGGGCGGGTATGTCACTGACAACTGGCTCGTGCCTGACCCGGCGGCGAATCCCACGATCCTCGACGCAATGGAGGAAGGGCGAGTGTTGTGGGTCCAGGACACCCAGCCGACGGATCGTCCTACCGGCTCGATCACGGTCACGGTAAGCGGTTTCCACCTTACCCGCGGCAGCGCGCTGGGGCTCGGCGGCGGCGACGGGGTCGACGCTGGCGGGGGGCTCTATGTGCTCAGCAGCACCTTGACGCTCAACGACTGCTGGGTCTATGACAACGAGGCCGGAAACGAGCTAGCTGGCATCGGCGGCGGCGTATATGCGGCCGGCAGCACGTTGTCGCTGAGCAACTTGCACGTTTACAGCAACACCGCTGCTGTCGGCGGGGGGTTGTTCGCCGTCGCGAGCGACCTCGACGTCTACAGCAGCACCTTCGAGGCCAACGAGGCCCTGGCCGGGGATGGCGGGGGAATCGGGCTGGCGCGCAGCCCGGCGACGATCGCCCACAGTGCGGTCAGCGCCAACGCCGCGGCGTTCCACGGCGGGGGGATCGCCGCGCTGGAAGGCACGCTTGGGCTGCTGGACAGCCGGGTCTATAGCAACACCGCAGGGGTGAACGGCGGGGGCGTGTATGCCTGGCACAGCAGCGATTTCTCGCTTGCCGGCAGCGTCGTCACCGGGAACCAGGCAGGGCAGTTGGGCGGCGGCCTGTCTGTCGATGCCGCACCTGTCAACGTCAGTAGCAGCGTCGTTGACAGCAACCATGCCGCGCTGGGTGGCGGGCTGTACCTCAGCCAAAGCACCGGCTCGATCGACCACAACCGCATTGCCAACAATCAGGCCCAGGCCGAGGGCGGCGGGTTCTACGTCTATGGGTCGGACAGCGTTGTGGAGGACAATGAGGTCGTCAGCAACACGGCTGTCCTGTGGGGTGGCGGGCTCGTGGTCGATGCAGGGACTGCCATCTTGCGGCGGAACGGCGTCTCGGGCAACAGCGCGCAGCAGGATGGCGGGGGGATCGTGCTATGGGAGAGTGCGGCGACGTTGCGCCGCAACCGGGTGACAGGGAACGTCGCCGGGCAGAGCGGCGGGGGGCTGTACGCTTACCGCAGCGAGTTGTGGACGCAGAACGGCGTCGTCGCGGACAACCAGGCCGCTGTCGCTGGCTGCGGCGTGGTCCTGATCGATTCGCCGGCACGCCTGTTGCACGACACCATCGCGCACAACGGGGCAGGGTCTGCTATCGGCCTGTACGCCGACGGGGGGACGACGGCGTGGCTCACCAATACCATCGTCGTCAGCCAGGCAGTGGGCGTCTATGCCACAGCCAATGCGAGCGTTGCCGTCGACGGCGTGCTGTGGTGGGGCAACGGGGCCGACAGCGGCGGATTGGGCAGCGTGGTCGTGACGCGCGAGGTCAGCGGGCCGCCCTGTTTCGAAGTGGGCGGCTATCACATCACCCGGCTCTCGGCGGCCCGCGACCGGGCGGTGGAGAGCGGGCTGTCCACTGACCTCGACGGGGACCCCCGGCCCGTCGGACCCCGGCCCGACCTGGGGGCGGACGAGTACCCCTGGGGGGCAAGCCTGGAGCCGGACGTGGTAGTCGAGGTGTTCCCAGGCCAGGTGGTGACCCATCTTCACCAGTTGACCAACCTCAGCGCCTACTCCGATACCTACAGCCTGACTCTGCAGGCCGATTGGCCGGGCGGCATCTATGGCCCCATCACCCGCACGCTGCTGCCGGGGATTGGCGCGCCGGTCGTGGTGACGGTGAGCGTGCCGGCCGGGGCGCTGAGCGGGACGGTGATGGCAGCGGCGGTGACGGCTGCTTCCTGGAACGAGCCGGGGCTGTCGGCGACGGCCCGCGAAACGCACACCGTCGGGATGACCGGGACGGCGACGCTGGGGCCAGACCGGGAGAGCCTGGCCTACCCCGGCGAGACGGTGGTCTATGCCTTCACCCTGACCAATGGGGCCAACATTTCCCAGGCGTTCACCTTGACGGCAGGTTCCGATTTCACCGTAACGATTGTGCCCTCCGTCGTCAGCCTGCCGCCTTTCAGCCAGGCCGCGGTCACGGCGACGCTGCAGGTGCCCGGCGGCGCGCTCAGCGGGACGGTCGACGCTGGCGTCGTCACGGCGCTGGGGGAGATAGGCGGCCTGGTCAGCGCCCGGATGACGACGACGGTGGGCCTGACCGGGACGGTGGCGCTGGGGCCCGACCGGGCGGCCACGGTGGGGCCGGGCAGCGTGGTCGTCTACACCCACACTTTGTCCAATGAGGCCAACGTCACCCAGGCGGTCGGGCTGGAGGTCAGCACCCCGGCGGAAGGCTTCTCGATGACCCTCTCGCCGCCGGAAGCGATCCTGCCCCCATTCGCACAAACGACGATCAGCCTCACCGTCCACGTCGCGCGGCATCCTGACCCGCTGGGCCGGGCGGTGCTGCTGGCCGTGGGCAGCGTAACCGGCACGGCGACGGCGATCGACACGACGACGGTGCGCTGGGCTGTCTACCTGCCGCTGCTGCAGCGGGACTATCCGCTCTACGAGCTGGTGGGGGACGCGCCCGACGTTTGCCCCGGCTACCCAATCTCGGTGCGGGTTCGGCAGTACGGCGAGGATTTCGACCACGCCAACGACAACGACTGGTATGCCTTTGGCGCGGAAGCGGGGCGGATTTACGCCGTCGACACTTTCGACCTGGGGCCGCTGGCCGACACGGTCTTGTTCCTCTACGACGTCGACTGCGCCACGCTGCTGGCTTCCAACGACGACTGCTCGCCCGGCGATCCCCGCTCCTGCCTGACCTGGCAGGCCCCGGCGGACGGGACGTACCACCTGCTGGTGCGGCACTATGACTGGGCGCAGTACGGTGCAGGGACAGAGTACACGTTGTACGTCAGGTAGGGAGGACGGGTGCGGGGAAGATTTGCTTTCTGGCTGCCGGGCTTGGTAGCGGCAATTGTGCTGGCAACGGCTGCGGGCGTTTCCGCTGGCGGCGTCGTGCTGAAACCGACGCCTGCCCCGACGCCGACGGCTGTGCTGCCGACCGCCACGCCCCTTCCAACGGACACCCCGGTACCGACGGACACCTCACTGCCGCCCCCGGTACCGACGGACACCCCACTGCCACCCCCGCCACCGACGCACACACCACAGCCAACGCCGGTTCCAGCGACGGACACGCCGCAACCGCCGCCAACGCAACCCCCACCCACGGCAGCCCCGGCGGTCGTTACGGTCGTTGCCCCGACCCGGGCCGCAGCGCCGACGGCGACCGTCGTGTTGACGCCGACGGCGACCGCTACGCCGACGCCGGGCGGAGCGTTCGAGGGGCGAAGCGTCCCTGAAACGCCGGGCTTTGGCGAGAGCAGCAGCAGCGGCACGAATCCCGCCCCCGTTTTCACGGGGGTGAGCACCTGGTTCCGCGCTCTGCCGTCCTGGGCGCTCCCGGCTGGCGGCGCTGCGGTCGCGGTGGCCTTTGCCGCCTGGCTCATCGCCCGCTTCGTCCACTACACCGGGCGCGACCTCCAGGCCAAGCAGCGGATGATCGCAGAGTCGGAAGCGACGCGGCTGGAGGAGCGGCGGCGGGAGGTCGAGGCGGTGCTGGTTTCGCAGAAGGACTGGCAGCGGTTGGCGAGCCAGGTCATTGCCGACGCGCTGGGCCGGGCGGTGCAGCTCGACCCGGAGATTCCGCCGCGCGTGGGCGGCAAGCCAGCGCCCTATTTCACCGTTGCGTCGCGCGACGGGACGCGCTACACCTTCACCACCGACGTCGCGGCGCTGCAGGCGGTGGGCCTGCTCAAGAAGCGGGCAAAGCCGCGCCGGATCGGCTCGCCGGTGGAGCCGGGGCTGATCTGGCGGCACCTGGCCGAGACGTGGCTGCGGGAAGCGGGTGAGGTCGTCCCGGCGGTGCCCAGGGAGGCGGAGTGGTTCCTGGTGGTGGTGAAATGAAGCGCCGCGCGCTCCGCTACGGCCCGCTGGCGCTGGCGGCGCTGGTGGCCCTGTTGGGGTTACGGGTTTCAGGGTTTCAGGTTCCAGGTCGCGTTGAACCCGAAACCTGGAACCTGAAACCGGCAGCTATTGTGCCGGGCGGGTCATTTGAGGCAGGGAGCAGGCCGGGAGGACCGATTGCAAAACATCACGGCGCGTTGTCGACTGGGGAACTCGCCGGCCTGTTACCCCTGGCTGAGGGCGGGGCCGCCGTTCAGGAGGGAGAGTGCGAGGCGGTGAACGAGATGCTGCTGAGGCTCTCTGAACAGGCGGCTGTTCTCACCGGGGGATTGGCGATGGTCGACGCGGAGGAACGCGCCCTCCAGGCGCACGGCGCTGCTTGGCAGGTGCGCATCCTGGCCAGGCGCGCCGCACACATTGCACGCGGGACGCCTGCTTGCGCGGGTGACGAACTGGGCGGAGTGCTGGCCGACCTGGCCGACGCGCTGGCGGATTACGCGGCAGGCGACGCGACGGCGCTGGTGCGCGTCCAGGCCGCCTCGGCCCGCAACGCCGCGTTACGAGAACAGTACACATCCTGCGCGATCACGCAATACGCAATACGCAATACGCAATACGTAATACGCAATACAAATGGAGATAACCCATGAAAACACGCTTGCCCTTGATTATCCTTGGCATCGCCCTGGCGCTGGTGGTGACGGTCGTCATCTTTGTTGTCATCAAGGTCGGGCGCGGCACGCCGGTCGACCTGCCGGTGGCCGTCGCCGACATCCCGCCGGACACGGCCCTCGACCCGTCGATGTTCCGCCTGCAGCAAGTGCGCGGCCTCGACCGCAGCACGCTGGAGTCAACCGTCGAGGCGGACGAGTTCGCCGCCGTCGTCGGCCACGAGACGCTGGAGATGGTCCACGCCGGTTCGCCGCTGTTGTGGGCCGCCGTCGATCCCGAACAGCAGGCCCACCTCACCCTGGCCCTGTCCGACCCGGCGCACCTGGTCTACCCGCTGCCGGTGACCGCCGACCAGGTGGGCGATTTCCTGGCGGCGGGCGATTACGTCGACGTGATCTTTACGCTGGGCCGGGTCGCGGCGCAGGAGATGGTACACGTCGAGGCGTGGGAGTACGACGGCCCGGCGCCGCCTGGCCTGTGCCGGTCGGGTACCGTCACCGCCACATCGGCGCTGTGCCCCGGCGACCCGCTGAGCTACACCACCCTCCTGCACCTGCCGCTGGCCAAGGTCGTGCTGGCCGACGCGCGCGTGATGCGGGTGGAGCGGGAGGTGATCCGCTCGGCCTCGACCAGCTACGGGATGGGCACGGACGAGGAGGAGAGCCGCCCGCGCACGACCGAGGGCGAGATCATCCGCATCTACCTGGAGCTGGACCGGGAGCAGGCGGAAATCTTGAGCTTTGCCCTGCACAACGGGGCGCTGAACCTGCCCGCCCGCGCCGTCCCCGCCGGTGGGGCGAGCGAAGGGTTCACCTGGGAGGACTTTCAGGAGCTATTCTTCCAGGGCCGGCCGGAGGCGGAACTGCGAGGCGAAGAATGAGCGATACGCAACACGCAATACGCGATACCCAACTCAACATCGTCGCCGGTTTCTACAACTATGCCGACGTGCAGGCGCTGGAGCGCTACCTGGCCGGGAGCGGCGTCACCATCCTGAGCGCCGTCCAGGATGCCCAGCGCGCGTTTGACGACGCGATCAACCTGGAGGCCGACGCCGTGCTCCTGTGCCCGCAGGTGACCGGCTACCGGCACCAGATGGTGATGGACTTGCTCTTGCACGTCGAGCGGCCCATCCCGACGGTGGGGCTGGTCGAGGCGACCTCGGACGACGGAAGGGCGATGGTCGCCAACGGGGCCAAGGGGTTCGTCACGCTGCCGCTGGACGAGGTGCAGGGGGCCAAGGTGGTCACCTTGCTGCGGGCGGCGGTGGACGAGGCGGGCAAGGAGCGGCAGGCGGGGCAGGTCAAGGCCCGCGCCGTGCCCTCGTCCCGGCTGCAGGCCTGGCAGGAGAAGGTCGTCACTATTTGGGTGCCCAAGGGCGGCGGAAGCACGCGCACCACGCTGGCGGTCAACCTGGCGGTGGCGCTGTCGCACGCCAGCCTGGGCAACCAGCCGGTGTGCCTGTTGGATTTCGATATGGCCAAGGGGGACGCGCACACGATGCTCGGCTTCACCGCCAACCCCGACCACGCCCGGCGCAGGGGCTGGCCGCTGCTGGAGCGGGGGCTGTTCGACCTGGTGACCTGGACCGCGTCGCGCTGGGGCCAGCAAGGGGAGGGGGCGATCACGCCGGTGATGCTGCGCAATTACACCGTGCGCTGGGGCGAGGACAGCCAGCTCGACCTGCTGCCGGGGCTGTACGCGCCGCACCAGGCTGACGCGCGCGAGTTCGACAACCGGCAGATGGTCTACCAGATGGGACGGCGCATCGTCGAGGTGGTGCGGCAGATGTACGCCTTTGTCATCATTGACGTGGGGCAGGACTTTACCCGGCCGCTGCACCGGGCGGCGCTGGAGGCGGCGAACGAGGTGCTGGTGACGGTGCCGCCGACGTGGACGGCGGTGGTCGACGCGGCCAACGCGATGCCGCCGTTGAAACACCGCTTTGGCGACCTGAGCAAGTTCAAGCTGGTGCTGACCCGCTACAGTCCCGACTTTGGGCTGAGCGAGAAAGAGATCATCCAGGAGGTGGGGCTGACGCGGCTGGTGACGATCCCGCACGACGCGGTAGTGGCCGAGACGTCGATCAACACCCACACGCCGTTCGTGCTGACCGACGAGGGGCCGCTGGGCGAAGCGGTGCGGGAGCTGGCGGCGACGTACCTGCCCTACCTGGCCGAGAAGCGGCGGCGGACGTCGCTCTTTGCCGGGCTGAGGCGGGCGCTGGTGCGTGAGGTGTAGGGTGCTGGCGCCGCTGCATTCGTGCCCGGCGCAGGTGGAGCAGGTCGGGTGGAAGGGTTGGGGCCTGCGCTGGCTGGAGAGCAATGGCTTTCCCGTCCCGCCGACGTGGCTGCTGGCTGCTTCTGCCTTTGACGAGGCAATCGTTCGCACCGGGGTGGCCAGGGAGGTGGCCGAGATCGGTTGGAGCCTCAGGGGTGTGTGGAACGACTGGACGGCGGCGCAGCGAGTGCTGGACGGCCTGGAGAAGAAGCGGGCCGGGGTGGCGCGGGCCTTGCGGCGCGCTTCGTTGCCCAACCAACTGGGCCGCCAGTTCGAGCGGCTGGCGTTGATGCCGACGCAGTGGGCGGTGCGTTCCTCGGCAGCCGGTGAAGGGGGAAAACAGTACCCCTTTGCTGGCTTGTTTCTCTCGCTGCTGTCGGTGCTACCCGGGGCGGCAGTGTGGAACGGGGTGCAGCAAGTGTGGGCCTCGACGTTCCGGCGCGAAGCGCTGCTCTATTGCGCGCAGAACGACCTGTCGCTGCCGCGGATGGCAGTGATCTTGCATCCTATGGCGCCAATCACGCCCTTTGACCGCTCGGGGCGGGTCTATAGCCACTCGCCGCTGCCGTCGCTGCCGGGCACGCTGGTCCAGCTTACGGGGGACACTGCGGCGGTCTATAGCTGCGCGCTGGGGCGCTGGTTTCGCGTCGAGCTGCCGGGCCGCAGCAACGAGAAGGGAAACGTGCTGGTCACGGGGGGACAGGGCGGATTGGAGCTGCAACCTGCCGGCGAAGGAAACGTACTACGGCACGAGGAGGCCAGGCAGTTGGCACAGTTGGTGCAGGCGGTGGCGGAACGGTGGGGGGCGCCAGTGACGGTCGAGTTCGTGTGGCGGGTGGGCGGCGAGCCGCTGCTGGTGCAGGCCCAGCCGACGAGCGACGAGGTGATGCATGGGCGATTTCTGGAACTGGGGCGAGGAGCGGGCCGAGACGCAAGGGCTGGATGACACCTTCTCCCAGGCGATGACGGCGGCGACGGCGGCCAGCGCATCCGACCCGTACAGCTACGTGCTGGAGACGGTGCGCGAGCGGCTGCGGACGGGGGCGATGCTCAGCGCGGCGCAGCTGGAGCAGGCGACGGAGGAAGACGAGGCGCTGGTGCGCCAACTGGCGCTGGAGGTGGCGCGGCAGTACGCGAGCTCTGCAGCCAGCCGCAGCCTGCCGCGGTTGGACGAGGAGCCGGAGGCGGTCGCCGGGCGGGTGGTCGACGACGTGCTGGGCTGGGGGCCGCTGGCGGGGCTGATGGCCGACGCGGAGGTGGAGGAGATATTCATCAACGGCCCCGACGAGATCTGGGTCGTGCGGGCCGGGCGGCCCAAGGAGCGCACCCGGCTGCGCTTTGTCGACGCGGGGGAGCTGAAGCGTTTTTTCAACCGCAAGCTCGACCGGGCCGGGGGGCACAGAGGATTGAGCACCAAGACGCCGTGGGCCGACGGGCGGCTGGAGGACGGCTCCCGCTTCCACGGCATTATGCCGCCGCTGGTGGCCAACCGCGACAACCTGGTGGTGACCATCCGCCGCTTCCGCCCGGTGGCCAAGACGCTGGACGAGATGGTGCGGCTGGGGAGTATGCCGGAGGAGGTGGCGGGCTTTGTCCGCGCGGCGGTGCGCTCGCGCCTCAACGTCGTCGTCGCCGGGGGGACCGCCTCGGGCAAGACGACCTTCCTCAACGCCTGCGGGAGCGTGCTGGAAGCCGACGAGCGGATCGTGACTATCGAGGACACGCCGGAGCTGCAGGTGCCGGTGCCGAACTGGGTGCAACTGGTCACCCGTGAGGCCAGCGAGGGCATCGAAGAGATCCCGATGGCGGCGCTGGTGCGCCACGCGCTGCGGATGAAGCCCGACCGCATCTGGCTGGGCGAGGCGCGGGGGCCGGAGATGGCGGCGATTCTCACGGCGGCCAACACCGGTCACGAGGGGGTGCAGTTTACGGTGCACGCCGACGACGTGTGGGCAACGCTGACGCGGATCGAGACGCTGGTGCAGGAGGGCAAGTCGAACCTGCCGCTGCGGGCGATCCGTTTGAACGTCGCCACGGCGCTGCACCTGGTCGTCCACCTCTCACGCATCCGCCTGGCGGACGGGTCAGAGACGCGGCGGGTGACGGGGATCGGCGAGGTGCGGGACCGGCTGGAGGGGGAAGAGATCGTCGTCGAGCCGCTGTGGGAGTGGGATGGGGAGGCCTTGCGCTGGACGCAGAACTTTCCCACCGAGTCACTGCGGCGGCGGCTGCAGCAGCGGGCGGGGTTTGATTTCCAGGCCCAAGTCCAAGGTCTGACGTCAGACTTTGGGCCTCGGACAGGTAAGGGGGAGCAATGAACGAGCGGACGGCGCTGGCGGCGATGCACTCGGAGCAGCTGCTGGCAGAAATCCGCAGCAGCCTCAATGATCCGCGCTGGGCGGCGGGGTTCCGGCGGCTGCGCCAGGCGCTGCTGGAGATGGCGGATGACGAGGAGAAAGTTGAAACCTGTAACTTGAAACCGCGTGGAGGTGCAAGATGAACGAGACGCTGCTTGCCCTGGTTCCGGCCCTGCTGGCCGGCGGGCTGGTCGTGGGGATCGTCTTTGCGGCGACGGCGCGCCCCCGTCGCGTCGTGCGCGCCCAGCGCGAAACGACGCTCGACGGCATCCAGGTGCGCCTCGACCGGGCGCAGCTGGGCGTCTCGGCGGGCGCCTACGTCACCCGCTCGCTGCTCTATGGGGCCGCCTTCGGGCTGCTGATGGCGCTGGCGACGGGGGCCTGGCTGACCTTTCCCGCCGGGCTGGTCGCCGGGTTCGCTTTCGTCTGGTCGCGGCTGGAGGACGAGCGCAACGAGCGGCTGAACCGCTACCACAAGGCGCTGGCTTCCGCCGCCGACACGATCGTCAACTCGTGGCGCGTGCGGCCCTCGATGAACCGCGCGCTGGAGGCGGTGGCCACTTACGGCCAGGGAGAGGTCGCGGGCGATTTCGAGCAAGTGCGGCGGGCGATGCGCGGCGGGTCGTCCCTCCCGGCATCGCTGCAGGCCGTGGCCGACGGCAGGCAGAGTCCGGTGTTCGACGCGCTGGCCACGGCGCTGATCGTGGCCGAGGAGGCCTCCGGCGAGGTCTCGGAGATGCTGGCCCGCCAGGCCGCCTCGACCCGGCAGATGGCCGTCATCTACGAGGAGACGATCGACGAGCAGCGCGGGCAGCGGACGGACGTGATGTGGGGCATCGCCGGGCCGTGGGGGATTATGGCGCTGCTGCGCATCTTTACCATCGCCACCGGGGGCCTGGGCTACGGCACCGAGTTCTTCCAGACGCTGCCCGGCCAGGTCGCGGCGGTGGTGGCGGCGGTCTTGACGGTGGTCGCCTACGTCAACTCGCACCGGGTCGCCGGGCGGGGGCTGGTGGTGCAGCGGGTGGCGTTGGAGCGGGGAAAAGAACCCGCCTGACGGTTGAGTGGGAGGAGGTTAGACGATGGAGTTCTTGATTGCATTTGTCGGTGGGCTGAGCTTTCTCGCTATTTGGGTCGGTCTCACCCGGCCCAAGTCGGCGGCCCGGCCTCAGCAGCAGCCGGACGAGCAGGAGCGGCTGCGGGAACTGCGCGGCGGGCCGCTGGGCTTTCTCTCTGCCGCTGTCGAGGACGTGTCCAGGTGGTTTCGGGGCGAGGGCACCGACGACGCTACCTGGCGCGGCGGGCTGAACGCTCGCTACTTGCAGCTGCTGAAGCAAGCTGACTGGTACTGGGCGCCGGGGGAAGCGGCGCCGCCAACCGCCGAGGCCCCCTTCTGGAACCTGGAGACGATGTGGGCCAGGAAGCTCTTGCACGCCGGGCTGTTTGGTCTGGCCGGGCTGGTCCTGGCCGGGGCAGCGGCGGCGATCTTTCACTGGAACCCCGCGCTGGCGCTCCTGGGGCTACTGGCCGGGCTGTTCGGCTTCTTCGACCCCGACTCCGAGGTGGCCGGTGCGGCGGAAACGCGCCGCCGCCAGATCATCCTGGAGATGGGCTACAAGGTGCCGGAACTGCGGGTCTATGTCCGTTCGGGAAAGACGTTCGTCGCCGCGATGCGCTACCTGACCTCGCGCCCCGGCGGGCCGTTCGTGCGCGAGCTGCACCGGGCGCTCTCGGTCTATGACATCACGGCAGACCTGGCGCGGGGGCTGCAGATGGTCGTCGAGCGCAACCGGATGTGCGAGCCGCTGGCCAACCTGTGCGGCGACCTGCTGGCGGTGCTGTCGGAGGGCGGCGAGGTGGGGACGGTGCTGGAAGCCCACGCCGACACCGCCCAGCACGAGCAGCGGCGGCTGCTGCGCCAGCAGGGGCAGGACAACACGCAGCAGATGACGTATCTCGTCTCAGGGACAACGCTGGTGGTGATCTTTGTCCTCGTCGGCGGCCCGGCGCTGTGGACGGTGGTGACGAGCCTGGGAGGGATGTGAGTTCTAACAACTTGAGACTGTGTGGAGGTATAAAATGAACGAGAAGCTGTTGTACCTGTACTTTCGAGCGCGCAACGTGCTGTGGCCGCCGGAGGAGCGGTGGGCGGAGAGCCAGGCCGGGCTGTCCAAGCTGGCGATCACCGTCATCCTGGTGGGGGTGGGCGTCGCCCTGACGCTGGCTGTCGTAGCCATCTTGGGGCCAGCGATCCTCAACCTGGCCCAGCAGACCGGCTCGCAGATCGAGTCGGTGCCAATGGACTGGGGGCCGTAACGCGTGGCCAAAGCCGACTGGATGCTCGGACAGGTGCTGTTCTGGCTCCTGGTCGTCGCCATCGCCATCACCGGCGTCGTGGGCATCCGCCGCGACGGGGCGGTCCTGGCGGCGCACCAGGCCGGGCTGGTGGGCGGGCGGTCGTCACTGGGGCCGGAGTGGGGGCTGGTTCAGGCCGGTTCCGACCTCTCGGCCTGGTGGGGCATCGACCCGGCGCAGGTTGGGCAGGCGGTGGAGATCGTGCCCGACCCGGATCGGCGCTCGGTCGCGGTGCGGGTGCAGGGCTGGGCACGCACCCTGTTCGGCGGCCAGGCTGACCTGGGCGCGGGGTCGTTCCAGCGCCGGGAGGAGTTTTATCCGGGGCCACCTGGTGTGTTTGAATAGGTTTCAGGTTTTGGGTTGAACCGGCAAAGGGTTTAGCACAACCTGGAACCTTGTAACCTGAAACCTGCAATCTTTTCCTGGAGGTGAATGTGGATGATCTCGTCCCTCTGATGATGGTCGTGCTGGTGCTGGCGATGCTCTTTGGCCTGGTGCTGTTCGTCAGCCAGGTGCAGCCGGTCAAGGTGCTGGTGGCGGCGGCGGCGCGCAACTGCGCCCGCGCAGGTATCGCCACCCTGGCCGTCGGGCGCGGGCTGGATCAGGCGACGGTGACGGCGGTCGA
>JAFGEI010000161.1 GCA_016931695.1 Anaerolineae bacterium
ACGCCGGTATGATAGCTGCTGTACGGACCGCCGTTGTAGGAGCGGCGGGTGCCAAAATAAGAACTGATCGCCGCCTCGACAGGATGGCAAAATGGGGCCTCCCACATCCGCTGCGGCGTAAAGAGATAGCGCACTGCCTCGAGGCGCTGCTCCTCCTCGACGACGAGCGCGGGATCGAGGAGATTGGAGCGGCTCGGCGGCACATCGATCCGCTCGTAAGCGTACCCCCCCGCCTCCACCACCAGGCCGACGCTCACCGCCGCCGCTTCTCCGGCCGCATTGACCGCCATCAGGGTCAGTTCGTACAGGCCCGGATCGGCCAGGGCGTGGACCCCTGCCAGGGCATAGTACGTCCCTCCTTCCTCGGTGAACTGGAGCGGGCGATCAAACAGGCTGCCCGTCAGGGCCACCGGCTCCTCCGTGCGCACCTGTATCCAGAGAATTTCCCCCTGCTGCACCGGCAGCGGGTCGAGAACGATCTCTTCGAAAGGAGAGGGCATCCAATCCGGCCGCTCGCCAGGAATCCGCAGCAACTGCCCGGGCACAACCAGGGCTGGATTGGCGACCCCGTTCGCCTCCATCAACTCCCATAGGCTCAGGTCGTAATGGAACGCGATTTGGCTCAACATCTCGCCCGGCTGCACGGTATGCAGCGCACCGCCGAAAAAGGCCTCTTCCTCCACCGGCAGCTGCAGAACCTGGCCGGCAGAAAGAAGGAGCGGGTTGACCATCTGATTCGCCAGGGCCACGGTGCGCCAGGCCAGCCCGTATTGGCTGGAAATCCCCTTCAAGGTCTCCCCCGGCCGCACCCAGTGAAACGACCATGCAGCGGGTGCCGCAACGGCCCCCGGAATGACCAGCCGCTGCCCGACGTACAGGCGGCGCGGGTCGGAAATCCCGCTGGCATAGGTAATTGCGTCGACCGTCGTACCGCACTGGCGGGCAACGGAAAACAGGGTGTCTCCGCGCTGCACAATGTGGACCATCGGCTGTCCCGGCCCGCCAGATTGGGCCGATACTATCCCAGGCCACAGCAGGCCAACGACCAAAATCGCCAAAAGCCAGTTGTAGCGAACGCGCTTGTGCATCTAGCTTGCCTCGTTCTCGAAACAGAGTCGATCGCCCTCCCGCACCCAGTCCAGCAGCGGCGGTGGGCCTTCCAGGACGTCCCGCGCTGGACTCTGGGGGGCGTAGAAAAGCCGGAAGGGACGGGCCAGGCAGGTATCCACGACCCGCCCATCCCGATCCAACCAGACCGTCGCAATCGGGAAAAAGACGAACAGCATGTGAATGGCCGTCTCGAGACGGCTCTCACGCCCCCCCAGCAACAGCAGCGCCTCGTCCGGCCCGATCCGGCGCCGGAACGTCAGCCCGCGCAGCCGGCAGAAAAAAGAGCGGCAGCGACGGGCCTTGAACGGCAGCATCTTTTCCTGTGTCTCGTTGAATACGGACAACCACTGGGCCACTGGGCGTACCCCCCTGGATCAGTGCTCAACCCGCGCCGGCCAACGCGGCCGCGCGGCGCTCACACAGCGCGCAATACACGGCCTGGGAAACAGCAAAATGGAAGGAACGCTGCGACTGCCCCTGCCAGAACTCGGCCAATCGACTGCCCCGATTCGTCTCGTAGAGATATGCCTGCAGCAGCATCTCCAGGCGATCCACATCCTGCACCAGGCGGCCCTCAGGAGTCGAGCCGGCCTCGAACTCTTCCCAGCAGGCCAGCCACGGCTCGTCACCTGGCAGGCCGGCGAACAAATCGGCCAACACCCGCCCCTCCGCCTCCCGCTTTGCCGCGGGAGGAAAATACGGCGTGGCGGGGGTGGGAACATCGGACAGGACCGCCTCCGGCAGGTCGTGCAGCAGGGCGATAGTCAGCAGCTTGCCGCGGTCGAGCGGCTCGTCGACGCTGGCGGACAAAACCAGGGCCAAAAAAGCGGTCCCCCAGCTATGTTCCGCCACGCTCTCCGGGTCGGGCACGCCGCGCATCAACCAGCCGCTGCGGGGCACCCACTTGAGCCGCGCAGCCTGGAGCAGCAGCTCGAGAACCTGGCCCGCGTCGGTCATGCTCACAACTTGTAGCCGATCGTGCGCAGGAATTTCTTGCGGCGCTCGACATCCTCCTCGGATTCAGGGCCCTGGGGACTTGCACCGTCCACCACGCCCAGGATCGCCCGCCCCTGCTCTGTCTGGGCGACGATCACCTCGGCGGGATTGGCAGTGGCGCAGAAAATCCGGCACACCTCGGGGACCATTTTCAGCGCGTTGAGAACGTTGATGGGGTAAAACCCGGCGGCCAAAAAGAGGATAAAGGAATGGCCAGCGCCGATAGCCAGAGCGTTTTCCCTGGCCAGGGCGACCATCTCCTCGTCCGTGCCGCTGCAGCGCACCAGGGCCGGCCCCGAGGCTTCGCAAAAAGCCACTCCGAAACGGATGCTGGGTACGGACGCCACCAGCATCTCGTGGACGTCCTCCACCGTCTTGATGAAATGGCTCATGCCAAGAATAAAATTCGTTTCCTCCGGCTTGTTGATGGGGACGGCGAGCAAATCCATCTGCAATCTCCTTCCTCCGGCGCAAAAAGCCTGGCACCAGCCCAGGCCGGTACCAGGCGAACAGCTTACACGGCAAACTCAAGTTGACCGCGTCGTTCGACTCAATTGGGGAGAAACAGCCCAGGCTACCCCTCGGCAGGCTCCGGCGCCGCTTCGTCAGCAACCTTTGTGGCCTCCTCCGCTGCCTTCCTGGTCTGCTCGACAGCCGTCGTCAGCTGTTTGCGTCCTTCCTCCAGGATCACGCGCCCCTGGGTCTGGACCTCTTCTGCGCGGCGGCGCAGGTCAGCGGCTACCGCCTCGGCCTTGGCGCGCGCCTCTTCCAGTGTCTGCTCGGCGCGCTCTTTCGTCTTGCCAATCTCGGTCTCGGCCCGATCCTTCAACTCGATGGTCTTGGTCTTGATCTGCGTCCGCGTCTCTTCGCCCGACTGCGGCGCCAGCAGCAGCGCCGTCGCTGCTCCGACCAGCCCGCCAACGACAAAGCCAACCAAAAAGGCCCCAACATCGCTATCATTGTTTGCCATGACTCTCCTCCTATATTACAGAATATACAACACAAAATGAGCCGTCACACGCTACCGGCTGCTCTTGGGCCGAAAGGCAATCTTGCCAAGATCCAAGACTTCGCGGGCAACCCGACGGGCACCGGACAGCAAGCCCGCGGCCCGAATCGTCGGCGAGACGATGGTTTCGCTCATGAACTGGGTCGTCCCGCGCACCGTCGATACCGTCTCGTTGATCGCTTCCAGCATCGGCTGAATTTCATCCCGCAAGAGACGGACCAACGCCTGTACTTGAAGCGCGAGAACCAGGACCAGCAGGCCGATGAGCAGCGTCTCGAACGCCACCATAATGATCGCCGCGTCCCGCAGCAAGCCCATCACCACCGCGCCAGCGTCCGGCCCAGCCCCTGCCATCGTCGTCTGGTAGGCATGGATGGACAAGAGCACCAAGAGCGTGACCACGGCGACAAACACCACAGCCAGGATGATGGCGCCGATGATCAGCGTCCTCCGGGCCCGCAGTTCAGACTCGGAAAGGGGCGCCGCTTCAGCAGGGACTCGGGCCTCGGCGGCGGGTTCTTTTTCTGGCACCTGCAAAGTTTCAGTCATCAAGCACCTATTCTATCATAATCTGTTATAGCACGCAAATGGGCCCGCCGCCCAACACCTGGTCGCCATCGTAGAGGACCAGGTACTGGCCTGGAGTAACGCCCCGCTGCGGATGGGCAAAGCGGACGTGCAGCCGCCGCCCGGCCAGGGGCGTGGCCGTCGCCATCACCTCCCGGTGCCGATAGCGGATCTTGGCGCTGGCCTGGAAGGGGGCCGCTGGCACCTCGCCAGAGATGTGATGCATCGGGTCGACGACGCATTCAACCTGCGACAGCGCTTCCCCCGGCCCGACGATCAGGGCATTGCGCTCGCGATCCAGGGCCAGAACGTACAGCGGCCGGGAGGCCGACAGCCCAATCCCCTTGCGCTGCCCCACCGTATAGTTGACCAGGCCGGCGTGCTGCCCCAGGCGGCGACCTTCCAGATCCAGGATGGGGCCGGGCTGAAACGCCTGCGGCGCGTATCGAGCAAGGAAACGGCGATAATCGCCGCCGGCGACGAAACAGACGTCCTGGCTCTCGGGCAGGTCGGCGGCGGGCAGCCCGCACTCGCGGGCCATCGTCCGCACCTCGTCCTTGGTCAACTCGCCGAGGGGAAACCGGGCGTCGGCCAGCTGCTCCTGCGTCAACGCGTGGAGCACGTAGGACTGATCCTTCTGCAAGTCGCGACCGCGCCACAGCTGGTACTGCCCCCGCACCTGAAGCACACGGGCATAGTGACCCGTGGCAATGAAAGCGCCCCCCCGCTCCCGCGCCCACTGGCGAAGCAGCCCAAAACGAACCTGGCGATTGCAAGGGACGCACGGGTTCGGCGTGCGGGCAGCGGCGTACTCGGCGACGAAATGGTCCACCACCAGCCGCCGGAAGGGCTCTTGCAGGTCGAGCAGGTGAAAAGGAATGCCGAGCAGCCGGGCGACCGCCTGCGCCCGGTCGATCGCCTCCACCGCCTGCGGCTCGCTCCACAGCCGCACCATTACCGCTTCGATTGAAACGCCCTGCTCGACCAACAAAGCAGCAGCGACGCTGCTGTCGACCCCGCCGCTCAGCGCGACGACCCCGCCTTCAGACCGGTCAGCTCTGTGCGCAAAGCTGTTCGATGATCCCAGGCAGCACCCCCAGCACTGCGTCGACGTCATCCTCGGTGGTGGAGCGGCCCAGCGAAAACCGCACCGCTCCGATCCCCCAGTCCGGGGAGAACCCCATTGCCTCCAGCACAAAAGACGGTTCCGGATCCCCTTCCGAACAGGCTGCCCCGGAACTGGCAGCGATCCCCGCCAGGTCCAGGTTGATTACCACCCAGGCCCCTTCCACGTCCCGAAAGGCAAAGCTGGCGTGGTGGCAGAGCCGCTGCCGGGGATGGCCGGTCAGGCGGCTGTTGGGGACCGCGTCCAACACCCCGGAGATGAACCGGTCGCGCAGGCGGCGCAGGCGGGCCGTCTCCTCTCGCCGCTCTTGCTCGGCCAACTCGAGCGCCGTCGCCAGGCCCACCGCGCCGGCAACGTCGACGGTCCCGGGGCGCATCCCGCGCTCGTGCCCGCCGCCGGTGATCGCCGGCGCCAGGCCGACCCCGCGCCTGACATAGAGCAGGCCAACGCCCTTGGGGCCATAGAACTTGTGGGCCGACAGGGCCAGCAAATCGACGTGCATATCGTCCAGCTCCAGCGGCAGCCGTCCCGCTGCCTGCACCGCGTCGGTGTGAAACAGCACCTCGCGCTCGCGGCAGACGCGGCCGATCCTGACCATCGGATTGACCGTCCCCACCTCGTTGTTGGCCATCATCACGCTGACCAGCACCGTGTCCGGGCGGATCGCCCGGCGCACGTCGTCCGGGTCCACCTGACCATACCCATCTACCGGCAGAAACGTCACCTCAAAGCCAAAAAGATCCCGCAGCTGCTCCACGGTGTGTCCGACGGCGTGGTGTTCGACCGGCGTGGTGACGATGTGATTTCCCCGCCCGGCCTGCCGGGCCATCCAGGCCGCCCCGCGCAAGGCCAGGTTATCGGCCTCAGACCCAGAGCCGGTGAAAACGATCTCGCCAGGCTGGCAGCCGAGAACCTGGGCGACGATCCCCCGCGCCCGCTCCAACGCCGTCGCCGCTTCCTGTCCCCAGGCGTGGACCGACGAGGTGTTGCCAAACACCTCGCTCCAGTAAGGCGTCATCGCTTCGACCACGCGCAGGTCGACCGGCGTGGTGGCCGAGTAATCCAGATAGATTTTGCGCTTGACGACAGCCATAGCACCTCTCAATACTGAACGATCACCGGCGCCCCCACCTGCGCCCATTCGTACAACATCCGCGCCTCGGCCGTGCCGAGGATGATGCAGCCAAAAGAGACCGGGGTGCCGAGGTAGCCCGCCCACAACTGCTGCCCGTTGGGCAGGATTGGCAAAGCGTGGATGCCGTTTTCCAACGATCCCGCCCAATAGATACCCAGCCAGTAGGGCATCTGCAAATTCCACGTATAGGCGTAAGCGTTGGGAATCTTGTCCAGCACCTGAAACGTGCCCACTGCCGTCGCGGCTCCGGGCATGCCCGTGGAGGCGACGAACGAGTAAACCAGCACGCCGTCCTGGTAGGCATAGAGATGCTGCTCGGAAAGATCGATCACGATCCGCTGACCGCCGCCCGCGCCGGCGGGCACGGTGCCGCCACCCTGGGGGATGACCAGCACCTGTCCCGGGTAGATCAGGCCCGGATTGGCGATCCCGTTAGCCTGGGCCAGCGCCCAACTGGTCAGGCCGTAGCGGACAGCGATAGCGGATAGGACCTCGCCGGCTTGCACGACGTGGGTTGCGCCGGCGGCAACCGGCGGCAGGCCGGCGGGCGCTCCCCCTGTAGCAGAGGGAATGACCAGGCGCTGTCCGACCCAAACGTGGTTCACGTTATGGATGCCATTGGCCTGGGCCAGCGAGTCGACGGTCATGCCATAGCGCAGGGCAATGCGATAGAGGTTCTCCCCCGGCTGAACGACGTGCGTGCCCGCGGAACCGGGCGCGGCGACCGGCGCCCCGGTGCCCGGGATGACCAGCCGCTGCCCGGCATAGATTTGCGCCGGGCTGACAATTCCATTGGCCGCGGCGATAGCCTCCACCGTGGTCCCATACCGCCGGGCGATGCTGAACAACGTCTCGCCCCAAGAGACGACGTGTAGAACCTGGTCCTGGCGACGCGCGCGGTTCCTTCGCGAACTGTGCGCGTCTATGCCGACCAGGGACGCCGGCCCCGGGCGCTCGTCCTTCGCCGCCCGTGCAGCCGTCGACGCCGCATCAACGGGCGAGCACGTACAGGAGTGCCCCAGGGCGGCCGGTCGACCTGGCTGTTCGCCCGCGGGCACGTCAGGGGGCGAAACCACCCCGCTCACAGCCAACACGAGTGCGAGCGCAAACGCCGCCAGCAGTTGGAGAAAACCCATCGCTCATCCCCAGCCGGGCATCAACCGACGATGGTCGCCAATTCCCCCACCGTGTACGGTTTGAGCACCACGTCGCGAACGCCTAGGCTCATCAACTCCATCGCCGCCTCCACCCGCAGGCTGGAGGCAACGACGATCGTTTTATCGGCCACGCCGGCCTGCGCCAGCCGCTTCAGCACCTCCAGGCTGTCGCCCCCTTCCATGACCACGTCCAACAAGATCAGATCGGCGGCGGCCAAATCCACATCCTTCCCGTCGACGGAATGGACAACCGTATTGCCTTGCGCTTCCAGAACGGAAGTGACAAAGCGCCGCCAGGCGTCATCGTCGTCGATCAACAAAAACGACCGGCCTGCCGGGAGCTCGGCGACGAAATGATCGCCGTCGCAGGCAGGGATCAACAACTCGAACACCGCCCCGCCCTCAGGGGCGTTGGTGGCCAGGATTTGCCCGTCGATCTGCTTGAGGATTTGCAGGGCGGCCGACAAGCCCAACCCGGCGTGCTGGGGGCCCTTGGTGGTATAAAATGCGGCCCAGATCTTGTCCAGATCTTTTTCGGGGATGCCGGGACCGGTATCGGCAATGCGCACGACGACAAAATCGCCCTCCTCGGCAGGCGCGATTTCGGTCACAATCTGCTGCTCTTGGGCATCTTGCATTGCCTCCATCGCGTTGGTGAGCACGTAGGCAAAGGCGCGGCTGAGCTGGGTGGTGTCGGCCAGGCCCAGCGGCACGTCGTCGGCAACACTGTATTCGATCACGTCGGCCGGAATCCCCAGCGCCAGCGCCGTATCCCTGACCACGTCCTCCAGGAAAACGGGGCGGGGCTGTTCCTCCCGCGCCGGGCCGATCAGATGTTCCTGCACCGAGACAATCAGCTGGGCGCCGTTCTCGATCATCGTCAGGTCCTCGAGCATCGATTCGAGCTGTTGCGGATCGACCCCCGCCAGCGCGTTCAAGTCATCCCGCAGACGCGCGGCGCTGACAGAAATCGGCAGCGCCTTGTTGCCGATCCAGTGGATGGCCTCGATGGTCGCCGTGGCGATGGCCTCAAACGTCTTGGTGCGCAGCAATTCGGCGTGCGCGGCTTCCAGTTCTTGGAGCAGCCGGGCGTTATTGATGGCCACCGCCAGCTGGTCCGCCATGGCCTGCAGGCTGGCAATGTCCTCGTCGCTGAACGCCGCCTCCTCGACGCTCTGCACCGTCACCGCGCCGATCACCTGGGCGCCCACCACCAGGGGCAGTGCCATTTCGGAACGCGTGTGGGGCAAATAGGGGTTCTTGAAGTGGACCGGCTCCTCGCCGACGTCCAGGGCGATGCGCGCCTTGCGCAGTTCGACCGCCGTGCCGATCATCGAGTGGCCGCCTACCCTGAGGCGGTGGCCGTTTGCCACCATCTTCTGGCCGGCCTCGCCGCGCCCGGCCCGCAGCACCGCCCACTCGCCCGTCCGATCGACCAGGAACACGCCGGCGTAATAAAAGCCGTAGGCGTCGCAAATAATATCGACCATGCGGTGAAACAGTTCGTCCATGTCCAGGATCGAGGTGACGTCCCGCCCCACCTGGGCCGCCGCTTCCAACAAGCGCGCCCGGCGCTCGGTGCGCGCCAGCAAGCGCTGGTTTTCGGCGTGCAAGCGGGCGTTGCTGATGGCGACCGCCAACTGGTCCGCCATGGCCTGCAAACTGGAAATGTCCTCGTCGCTGAACGCCGCCTCTTCCGTGCTCTGGACCGTCACGGCGCCGATGATCGCGTCGCCGACCGACAGCGGTAGGGCCATCTCGGAGTGGGTGTGAGGCAGGTGGGGGTTCTTGAAGTGAACCGGCTCCTCGCCCACGTCCAGGGCGATGCGCGCCTTGCGCTGCTCGACCGCGGCACCGATCATCGAATGACCGCCGACCTTGAGCTTGTGTCCTTCGGCGAGCATCGCCTTCCCCGCCTCGCCGCGGCCGGCTCGCAGCACCGCCCATTCCCCCGTCTCGTCGACCAGGAAAACCCCGGCGTAATAAAACTCGTACGCATCGCAAATGATGTCGACGGTTCGCTCCAACAGGTAATCCGGATCGAGGATCGAAGTGATGCTGCGCCCAACCTCCGCCGCAGCCTGCAGCAGCCTGGCGCGCCGTTTAGCCAGCTTGACGTTGTCTTCCATTGCTATACTCCTTTTCGACGATTTCATTGACCATCTCGACCAGTCCAGCCTCGCGGCCCTTGACGAGGTAGGCCCGCGCACCGCGCACCACCGCCTCCTTGGCGCGGGAAACGTCGTCAAAGGCAGACAGAACGACGACCGGCAGGTCCGGCTGGACTGCCAACAGCTCGCTGAGCAATTCCATCCCCGCGTCGGGGTTTTCCGCCCCACTGGCGTCCGGCATCTGCAGGTCCAGAATGGCGAGAGCGAAGGGCAGCCCGGTTTCCCGCGCTCTGGCAAACAAGTCGAGCCCCGCCCCGGCGTCCAGGGCGGTCTCGACGTCAAAGCCAGCCCGCAGCAAGGTCTTTTCCATGCTGCGCAGAACCAGCTTTTCGTCGTCAACCAACAGTATTCTGATTTCCTCCGTCATAGAACCCTCCTTGTCTCGATCAAGTGCCGCTACGGCTCAGCCGGACAGCACTGGCAAATAGACACTGAACGTCGTACCCAGACCGACCTCGCTCTCGACGACGATCTTGCCTTGCAGTTGACTGACAATCTGGGCACAAGCTGGAAGTCCCAGTCCCGTCCCTCCCCGGTCCCCCTTGGTAGTGTAGAACGCCATCCATATTTTGTCAATCTGATCGGGTGGAATCCCGACGCCATTGTCGATGATATCGACCACCACAAAGCCAGCCTCGTCCGCCTCCCGTCCCCAGATAAACAGTTTTTTGTCCTCGACGCCCTCCATTGCCTCTATCGCATTCTTGATCAAGTTGACAAAGACCCGGTTCAACTGCACCGGGTCCGCCAGCACCGCCGGCATAGCAGGGGAAAAGAGCATGCGCACGTGCTCCGCCGGGATGCCCATCGAAGCGACCGTCTCGCGCAGCAATTCGGGCAGGTCCACCGTCACGTCCTGCCGCTGCCGCACAGGGCCAATGAGGTCTTCTTTGATATTCAGGATTGCGCGGGCGCCCTTCTGAATGATCGCCAGGTCCTCAAGGATCGAAGAAACGTTCAACACCTTGTGCAATCTGTGCCCGGGATAGGCCGCCAGCTCTTGCTGGACCTCGGGCACGGCAATGCCATGTTCGGCCATTTCTTGGGCCGCCTGGGCGAACAATTGGGCATAGGGATGCTCCTGTAACTCGGGGGGCAACTCGGCCAACAGGGCCTGGGCAGCACAGAGGTAGCGGGTGACGTCCTCCATGATGCGCGCCACGCTGCCGGGGATGGGGGCGGCCTTGTTGCCGACCCAGTGGATGGCCTCGCCGGTGGCGGCGGCGATCGCCTCGTACGTCTTGGTGCGCACCAACTCGTTGTGCGCCGCTTCCAAATCTTTGAGCAGCCGGGCATTGCTGATTGCGGCCGCCAACTGGTCCGCCATCGCCTGCAAAGCGTGGACGTCATCGTCGCTAAAGGCCGCCTCCTCGACACTCTGCACCGTCAGCGCCCCCACCGCTTCCACGCCAATGACTAAGGGCAAAGCCATCTCGGAGCGGGTGTGCGGCAGGTAGGGATTCTTGAAATGCACCGGTTCCTCGCCGACGTCGAGGGCGATCCGCGCCTCGCGCCGTTGGATCGCCAACCCGACCATCGAATGACCGCCGATCTCGAGCCGGTGTCCCTCGTCGACCATCGCCGCGCCGGCCTCGCCCCGCCCGGCGCGCAGCACCGCCCACCGTTTCGTTTCATCGACCAAAAACACGCCGGCATAGTAAAAGCCGAACTCGTCGCAGATCACATCGACCGTCGTCGACAGCAGCTCGTCAAGGTTCAAGATAGAAGTGATGGTCCGGCTGACCTGTGCGCCGGCCTCCAGCAAGCGCGCCCGCCGCTGCGCCTTTTCCAGCAGCTGCAGATTCTGCCGGTTGAGCTCGGCGTTGCGCTCCAGCGCCAGGGACAACTCGCGAACCTTTTCCTCCAGCCGCACGACGAGGGTCTGCTGATAGGCATCGCGAAAGCTCTCGTCCGCCAACTCCTCGCGCGCCCCGCCCAAATACCCCTCGACCTGCCCCAAGAACGCGTCGGGATCGAGGGGCTTGGAGAGATAGCCGTCGCAGCCCGAGGCCAGGGCGCGCTCGCGCACGTGCTCGGTCACGTCCGCGGTCAAGGCGACAATTGGGACGTCCGGCAGGAACGACTTGATCCGCGTCGCCACTTCGTAACCGGTGAGATGTGGCATGTGCAGGTCGACCAGCACCAGGTCCGGCGGGTCTTGCTGCGCCAGGTCGATTCCCTGCAAGCCATCGTCCGCCTCGACGATGACGTATTGGGCGGAAAGCAGGCGCCGGACGAGCGTGCGGACCTGGGGGGTATCGTCAATGCAGAGTATTTTCTTTGCATCCAGTGGCTGGTCCATAGTGCGGTCTCCTGCCGCAACCCAATACCCTCTGCCGGTCAGCGCAAGGGCAAAAAGCGCCCCGCCCCCTGCAGCCGCTCGCAACGGCACCCATGTTCCCACGGGCCGCGCAAAAGCAGGGAATGCATACAGCGGCTGGTCCAAAACGAATCGGCGTGGGCCGTGCGGCGCTCCAATCCAGATTATAGCGCGAAGCGAGTTTAGAATCAAGTGGGATTGCCGCCAGGTTCTTATCCTGCTCTTGTCATCCTGCCTCTTTCGTGTACAATGCTAGTACTCGGTCAACCCGGTTGCGCCAGACGTCGAGGCCTTTCAGGTTCGTCCGTGACAAATTTTGAAAACAAGAAATAGGAGACAAGAATGCGCACTGCAAAACGCTTGAACAACCTTCCGACTTATGTGTTTGCAGCAATCGGCAACCGCGTTCGCGAACTCAAGGCTGCCGGCATAGACGTGATTCGCTGCGACATCGGCAGCCCGGATATGGCGCCGCCGCAGCCGGTGGTCGAAGCAATGTGCCACGCCGTCCAGCAAGCAGACAAACATGGCTACTCTTCATTCTACGGCTCTCCCCCCTACCGACAGGCAGTGGCCAAATACTACCGTCGCCGCTTTAGCGTCGAACTGGACCCCGAAACCCAGACCCTGGCGTTAATCGGTTCCAAGGAAGGTATCTACCACCTGCCGACCGCCTTTATCGACCCCGGCACCGTCGTCTTGACACCCGATCCAGGCTACGCCACCTACCGCAATGCAATTCCCCTCGTCGGCGGCGAGATGTTCTCGATGCCGCTGCGAGAGGAGAACGGTTGGCTGCCGGACCTGGCGGCGATTCCCGCCGACGTCCTGGAGCGGGCGCGCATCCTGTGGCTCAACTATCCCAACAACCCCACCACGGCGGTGGCTCCCTTCTCATTCCTGGAGCAGGCGGTGGCTTTTGCCCGTCAACACGGCATCCTCCTCGCCTACGACAACCCCTACTGCGAAGTGACCTGGGATGGCTACGTCGCGCCGAGCGTGCTGCAAGTGCCGGGGGCCGTGGACGTCGCGATCGAGTTCAACTCTTTCTCCAAGAGCTACAACATGGCCGGGTGGCGGATCGGGATGGTGGTGGGCAACCAGGAAGCGATCGCCGCCCTGGCCCGCCTCAAGACCAATGCCGATACCGGCATCTTTCAGGCCATACAGGACGCGGCCATCGTGGCCCTCGATACAAAAGACGGCTGGCTGGTCGAGCGCAACGAAACCTATCGCCAGCGGAGGCAGGTCGTCACGGACGGCCTGGACCGGATGGGGCTTTCCTACACCAAGTCGCCGGCGACGCTCTACGTCTGGGCGAACCTGCCAGCAGGCGCCAAGAGCATGGACTATACCGCCAGCTTGCGCGATGCAACCGGCGTCTCGGTCTGTCCCGGCGCGGCCCTCGGTCCGGGCGGCGAAGGATATGTTCGCATCACCTTCTGCCACCCGGTCGACCGCCTGGCCGAGGCGATGGAGCGGTGGGAAAAGTGGATGTCCGGCAGTTGATTTCACCCAAGGAGGGAAAATGACCGATACAGAACTGACCACTGCGATCACCGCGGTAGCGGTCTATAGCGACCGGGCGCGCGTGACCCGTTCTGGCACGCTGGCCCTCGAGCCGGGCAGCTACCGCCTGGCGATCGCCGAGCTGCCCCTGGCACTGGACCCGGCCTCGGTGCGCGCTGCGGCACGGGGGACTGCTCCTGCCCGCTTGTCCGGCATCGATGTGCAGCGCGCCTTTTACGCCGAGACCCCTGCCGAGCGCGTGCGGGAACTGGAACAGCAGATCGAGGCGCTGGAAGACAAGATGAAACTCCTCGACAGCCGCGTCGAGCAGCTCAAGGAGGAGCGCAAGATCGTCAGGGAGCTGGGTGGTGCCACCGACGTCTACGCCCGCGGGCTGGCTTTCGGCAAGACCAGCGTCGACGACCAGGTCAGGCTGCTCGACAGCCTGCGCCAGCGGGCCGAAGAGATCGAGAGGGCGCTGCTCGACGCCGCGGTCGAGCGCCGGCAGCTGGATCGCCAGCGACAGAAACTGCAGAACGAGCTCGACCAGCTGCGGACGGCCCGCAGCCGGCAGCGGTATTCCGCCGTCGTCGAGCTAGAAGTGATCCAGGCAGGAGAGATGGAGGTCGAAATCACCTACGTCATCGGCAATGCCGGTTGGCGCCCGCTCTACGACCTGCGGCTGTCGGAGGAGGGCGAGACCGCCCTGGACGTCGGCTACCTGGCCCAGGTGACCCAGCGCACGGGGGAAGATTGGTCGAACGTGGCGCTGACACTCTCCACCGCCCGCCCCGCCTTGGCCGAGACGCTGCCGGAACTTGTCCCCTGCTACGTGGGGCTGGCCGAGGCGGCCCGGCCCCACCCGCAGGGCCGGGCGCTGACCATGGCCGCCCCTGCTGCGCCGCCCCCCAAGGCAGACCTGATGGCCGGGGCAGAGGTAGAAGAGATTGCCTTCCAGGAAAAAGCCGAGGCGGAAATCGTGACCGCAGCGGTCGAGACCTCCGGCGCAGCGGTCACCTACGTCGTTCCCGGCACGGCCTCTATACCGGCCGACGGGGCGCCGCACAAGGTCGCCGTGGCCCGCTTCTCCCTGGCGCCAGAGCTCGATTACGTCACTGCTCCCAAGCTGGTCGACGCGGTCTACCGCCGGGCCAAGGTCGATAACGCCAGTCCCTACACGCTGCTGCCCGGATCGGCCAGCCTCTTTGACGGCGACGAGTTTATCGGCAACGTCAAATTAGAGCTGACCGCTCCAGGCGGCGAGATGGAGCTTTACCTGGGCACAGACGACCGCGTCAAGGCGAAGCGGGAGCTGACGCGGCGCGAGGTCGACAAAAAATTCATCGGCGATCGGCGCCGCCTGCGCTATGGCTACGAGATCGAGCTGGAAAACCTGCTGCCGGTCGAGGCCCAGGTCACCCTGCACGACCAGTTCCCGGTTTCTCGCCACGAGGATATCAAGGTCAAACTCGAGTTCGCCGAACCCAAACCGGACAAAGAGACCAACCTGGGATTGCTGGATTGGAAGCTCACCTTGCAACCGGGCGGGAAACAGGCGGTGCGCTTCGAGTTCACCGTCGAGTACCCGCGGGATATGAGGGTGACAGGGTTGCCATGACCCGGCTGCAGGCAGGCACAAAACCCGGCAGGTAACTGCCCGGCTGCACGCCCAGAGAACACGGGATGCGGTAAAGGAAGCGGACATGGTGGGTCTGACATTACTGAGTGCCCTTCCAGGTCGCCGCCAGGGCCAAGAGACTGTCCCCGGCAAAGAGGGCTATCAACCACAGGCACGCCCGCTGCGGGTGCTGATCGTCTTGCCGCGCCCCCTGGTGATGCTGTACAACGAAAAAGGCGGCCCCTGTGTGACAGCAGGAGGCTGGAACCCCTTCTCCGGCGCCGGCCGGGTCCTGCCCCCGCGCCGCGGGTGGGAAAAAGAAGCGCTTGAGGATGCCCTGCGGCAAACAGCAGCCCCTCTAGCCGTCCAATTCCTCCGCCGCGCCACCGAGAGCGCCCTGCGCCGTGCCCTCGCCGCAGGATACGACGTTATCTTTATCGACACTTGCAGCGAGCCCGACGGCGCGCTGCACATGGAGGGGCCGGATGGAGAGAGCCTGCTCCTTTCCCCATCCGACCTGGGGCCGTCCCTGGCCGAAAGCGGGATGCAGCTGGCCATCCTATCGACTCGGCACGCCGCCGCCTGCAAAGCGCTGTGTGAGGCAGGCAAGATGGCCGGGATCGGGATGAGCGATAGCATCCCTCCAGAAGCTGCTCGCGCCTACTTGGTCCAAGTGTTGGCCGCGCTGGCCCGCGGCGCGCGGATCAAGGAGGCGCACGCACAGGGGGGCAGGGTGCTGCGCGATCAATGGTCGATTCGCCCGCGGCGGACAGAATATCCCTGGCTCGTCGTCCCACGCCGGCTGCGCCGCCGCACGCTGGTGCAGGCGGCCGAGGGAGGATACAGATCGCTGGCAGACGAGATCGACTCTCCCGCGCCTCCCCATCCGGCTGGACAGGTGCCGGGACGGGAGCTCGACCAGGTATTGGTACAGTACAAGCTGCTGGCCCGTACGCTGCCCGAGGGCACGGTACCGCTGGTGACGTTGGTCGGCATCGAAGGGGAAGGGAAAACGGCGCTGGCGCAAACCGTGGCGCACTGGTTTTGGGAGCGGGCGATCCTGGCCAAAGGCATTCTCTTTGTCTCCCTCGTCGGCCTGCGAGTGGCAGGAGGAGAAACTGCCGCCGACCGGCTGGCGGCCGTTCTCGACCTGCCCCGCCCCCGTCGGGCGCCGGGAGAGGACGTCCACTCGACCAAGGTCGAATCGCTCTGCTCCGTGCTGGCGGAAGGGAAGCGGCTCCTGGTCTTGGACCATTTCGAGAACGCCGCTGCAGACAAGCGCAACCTGGTGCTGCTACAAAAGCTGATCCAACATTGTCCAAACCTCTACATTCTGGTGACCAACCAGCGCGCGCCGTTGGAACTGGAAGGCGAGCGGGTTCATTGGCTGGAACCGCCGGCGGAGGCAGCGGCTGTCGCCCTGTTCTGCGAGCAGGTAGCCGGGCTGGGAAAAGAGATCGCCGCTGCCGACCGGCCTGCCGTGGCCGAAATCTGCCGCCTGGTCGCCCGGGTCCCCCTGCACGTCCGCATGGTCGCGCGCGACGTGCGCACGACGCCGCCCGCTGAAATCCTGGCCGGCCTGCAGGACATTGCACAACGCTACCACCTGGTGGACATCGATCTGTTCGAGCAAGCGCCCCACTTGCAGGGCCGGAAAATCGCTTTCCACTATGTCTACGACCGGTTGGGGGCGGACGAGCAGCGCCTGTGGGTTGCCATTGCGACGGTTTTCGCCAGCGCACCGGACCGCCAGGCCGTGCGGGCCATCTGCGGCGAGGAAGCAAGTGCCGCTCTGGACGTGCTGCTCGACTGGCAAATCGTAGAAGAGACCGCCGGGCAACTGCAAATGATCAAAGCCTTGCGCGAGTTCGGCCAGGAGCAGCTGGAAACAGGGGTTATCGGGATCGACCGGGGCGCGCTGGTCGCTCATCACGCAGCCTACTACCTTGCCTACGCCGAGACCTGGCGGCGTGACCCTGCGGCGCTGGAGCGGGAACTGGTCAATATCCTGGCCGGGTTTCAGCACGTGGCGAACCCGGCAACCCGTGACGACGCGGCAGTCGTGGCTTATACATGGGCCATGCTCGACTTTTTCCGCGCCCGCGACCTGTGGGAAAAAGCGCTCGACTGGTTAGACGCGGCGTATCAAGCCTGCGAGACACTGGACGACCAGACGGGAATGGCGATGGCATATGCCAATATGGGCAAGATCCTTTACCTGGGCGGCAACGACAATGTGGCATTGAGCCGGTTTCACCGCAGCCTCGAAATCTATCGCCAGTTGGACGACCAGGCCGGTCTGGCGGCGACGTACGAGAACATTGGCGAGGTCCACCGCGCCCGCGGCGACCTGAACGCTGCCCTGACCTGGTACGAGCAGAGCCAGGCAGTCTATGAAGCAATGGCGGACCAGGACAGTGTCGCGGCAATCTATGGCAAGCTGGGCAGCACCCACCATGCCTTGGGCGATCACCGTACGGCAATGCAGTGGTACGAGCGGAGCGCCGCGATATGGGAGGCAACCGACAACCAGGTCGGCCTGGCGCGGTCATACAACAACATCGGCCTGATCTGCCGCGCCCGCGGCGATTACGACGCCGCGCTGCAGTGGTACAAACAAAGCGCTGCCATCCGCGAGACCCTGGACGACGCCAAAGGCCTGGCCGTGACGTATACCAACATCGCCGACATCTACTATGCCCGCGGTAAATATGACCCGGCGCTGGAATGGTACGAGCGAAGCGTCGCCGTACGGCAGAGATTGGGCGACCGGGTCGGGCTGGCGATGGTCTATGCGCAAATCGGCCTGATCCACCGCGCACACGGCGACTATTGCGCCGCGCTGAACTGGCACCAGCGCAGCATGGCCCTGCAGGAAGCGCTGGGGGATCGGCGGGGCCTGGCCGCCGTGTACGGTGAAATCGGGCTCATTCACAAGGCGCTCGGGGATTACCGGGCGGCGATGGAGTGGTACGAGCGAAGCGCCGCCATCTGGCAAGAGTTGGACGATGCCGCCGGGATGGGCGAGGCGATTTTCAACCGGGGGCTGGTCTATATGTCTCAGCGCGACTTTACCAGCGCCCTGGAGCTGTTTACCCGCAGCCGAGCCTTGTATAGCAAAGCCGGGGCACAGGAGGGGCTGGCGCGGGTCGAAGAGATGATCGCCCAGGTGCAGCGAAGGCTGGGAGAAGGGCCCCGTGCTTGAGAAAAAAAACTGGCTGCGCGGATCATCCCTGCTGGTTCTTTTTCTCCTTTCCGCCTGCACGTTTCCCGTCTCTTCGCCGCAATGGCTCACCGCGTCGCCACCGCCGGCCGCCTCTCTCTCCCCCTTCCCCTCTCCAACCACGACGCCGACAGCGACCCCAACGCCAACTCCCGTCCCCACGCTCGACCCTGCCGCTATTTCCGCCACCGTCATCGCTGGGGAAGCACAAATGGGGACAAGGGGCGTCGCCCCCCTCTGCCTCCGCCAGCACGATACCGATCTCGACGGAGAGCTGGAATGGGTTGGCCTCTACCTCCGCAGCACAGAGCCGCCGCAGCTGTTAGGCTTTGTCCTCGACGGCAATGCCTGGTACGATCTCTGCCCGCCAGCAGGAGAGGACGAGGCAAGAGGCCTGGGCGCATATCCTGCCTGCGAGCTCGAAACGCGGGACATTAACGGCGATGGGCGCATCGAGATCGTGGTTTGGGGGCGCGTCGAGACCAACACCGACCTGCTGCACATCTTTTCCTGGGACGGCACGCGCTATGCCTTACTGGGCATCTTTGAGGGTCCCGGGGGGGTGCGCCTGGCAAACGAGACCGGCGACACAAGCGACCAAGTGCTGGTCCGCCTGCGGCCAGAGAACGGAATCGCCTGGGAAATCGTCTACGCCTGGGACGGGACAGATTACGCGTGGGTCTGGGACCGCTACACCTGGTTCTATCCATATCGTCCCCACGCCTACGTAGACGACAGCCCCCTGCACGCGCTGGCCTCTTTTTACCTGGCGTTGGCGGACCGGGACCTCCCGGGAGCGTTCGGGCTGCTCTCCCCAGCCGCCCAGGCGGCCCGCTCCTACGACGACTGGGCAGTCGGTTTTTCGACCACGCTCGACGTTGAGGTGGGCGCACCGCGGGTTGTGAGCCAGGAAGAGGGTTGGGCCCGAGTCGCTGCCCAGGTACAGGCAGTGGACAATGTCAACGGGCGCGTCGTGACGACGCTCTATGACGTGGAATGGCAGTTGATCGACACTGAAGCCGGCTGGCGGCTGGACAGCGCGGCCGTCGATATGCTCGACCAGTGGGAAATGCCGTACTACCCATAGACCCGCCCCGGTTCAAAAAGCGACGGAGGCTTTGGCCCCAGCACCCGGGTCGGGTTACGGAGGATTGAGGGGCAACTGGACGACGAACCGGCTGCCCGGAAAATTTTCCTCGTCGTACCCGGCGCTCTCGGCCCAGATCCGACCGCCGTGGGCGACGATCAGGCCCGAGGTAATCGCCAGCCCCAACCCAGGGCCGCCGCCCTTGAAGGCGGTGGTGCTCGACGAGTGGAATGCCACCTCGCCGGTACGATAGAACTTGGCGAAAATCAACTCGATATCCTGGGGGGAAATGCCGATGCCGGTATCTTCCACCGCGATCTCCAGGCTCTCGCCCAGTTCCGGCACATCCACCACGCGCCCGGTGACGGTAATCCGCCCACCATCCGGCGTGTACTTGATGGCATTGTTCACCAGGTGCTGGAACGCCTTGTACAACAGATCGGGATCGGCGGGGCAAAAAGGCAGCCCTTCCAGGCCCAAGATTTCGAACGTCAACCCGCGGCTCTCTATTGCGCGGGCAAACTCGCTTTCCACGCCCCGCAGCACCAGGGCCATGCTGACCGGGCTGCGGCGGATTTTCAGCTCGCCCGTCATCACCTTGGACGCATCCAAAATGTTGTTGAAAATGCGCTGCAAGCGCTCGGTGCTGGCCAGCACCCCCTCGGTCAAGGCGCGCAGCTCGGGGGCATTTTGTAGCGCGGGATGCCCCCCCATCATCTGCGCGTAACCGGCCAGCGCAGCGACGGGAGTGCGCAGCTCGTGGGCCGCCACCTGGATGAAATCGGTTTTGGTGCGATCCAGGCGCTCCAACTGGCGCAGCGTCCGCATTAATTCCTCGTTGGCCTCCCGCAACGCGTCAATCGCCTGGCGGTCGGAATCCCGCAGTCGATTGGTGAGACGGACCATCAAGCGGATGCCGAGGGAAGGACTCCGTCCCAGGACGGTCAGGAAAGAATCTTTGCCGATTTCGAGAATGGCACTGTCCACAGTGGTGCGCACCGTCGCGGTGCGATCGCTTTCCTGCAGAACGGCCATTTCGCCAAAGAACTCGCCCGGCTGGGTATAGTGTAGATGGCGTTCAGTTTCGTCGTCCAGGTACTGTAGGATTTGGACCTCGCCGTCGATCAAGACGTAGACAGCCTCTCCCAATTCCCCCTCGTGGCAGATGACCGTATCCGCAGGGAGCTGGCGCACCCTTGTCGCAGCAGCCAGCGTGTCCAGATCCTCTTCAGACAGGCCGAAAAGGAGCGGACGGAGGACCTCTTTGACGTCTACCTGTTGGGTAGGGGGTAGATCGCTCATCGCAAGCCCAATCATAGCACAATTTTTACGATTGCGCAACGCCCTCGCCCGGCGATGAATCGCCGGGCGACTATGCAAAATCAGATAAATCCGGCTAAAATGACAGACCGTTGTTAAAGCTGCCCCCAGACTGAAATGCATCCCCGCCCCACAACTCTACCCTATTATTGGGAACATCACACCTCTTTTACAACGCCGCATTGTCGGGTATAATGACAAAAAGTGTAACTGCTCAGCTTCGCTTCGCAGTTGCCACCCTCGCCCGCGAGAGGAGGGAAAGCGGGGGTGTCGAGAGCGGCAAAGCCGCTCTCGACACCCCCATCTCTC
>JAFGEI010000162.1 GCA_016931695.1 Anaerolineae bacterium
CTATGGCCTCTTTGTGGTCGATGCCTGGCCCGTCTATAGTGTACCGCGAACTGCCCCTTCCCACATAATGCATGATACTAGGAGGATGGAGATGGATTTTCTGGAACTGGTAAAACGGCGGTACAGCGTGCGGGCGTACAAGCCGGACCGGGTGGAGGAAGAGACTTTACAGCGGGTTCTGGAAGCGGCGCGTCTGGCGCCGACGGCGGCCAACCGGCAGCCTGTTCGGCTCATTCTCGTTTCCACGGCCGGGCGGGAGGCAGCGTTGCGGCGCATCTATGACCGCGATTGGTTCGTGCAGGCGCCTCTGGTCGTCTGCGCCTGCGCCGTGCTGGCCGAAGGTTGGGTCCGCCAGTACGACGGCAAGAACTATGCCATAGTTGACGTCGCCATTGTGGTCGATCACTTGACCCTGGCGGCGGCCGAACTGGGACTGGGGACGTGCTGGGTCGGGGCTTTCGACCCGCAGGCAGCGCGCCAGGTGCTCGGCCTGCCGGACGACGTGGAGCCGGTTGCCTTTACCCCGCTGGGCTACCCGGCGGATCAACCCCGGCCCAAGCAGCGCAAGGCGATGGACGAGTTCGTGCGCTACGACGGCTGGTAGGTTGGCGTGCAGACGCCCCGGCTGCGCGAGATTGCCCGCGGCGTAGGGCACTTTGCCCCGCCGGATTGCCGATGCAGCGGCGGCCCGACCGTTCAGGAGGGAACAGTGGATCAAGCTTTTCAATCCGCGGCCTATGGCGGCGCGGGGTGGTCGCCGCGAACCAAGTCCCTGCGCCAAGAGATCGGGCGGCTGTGGGGCAACTGCGGGCTCGACAGCGAGTGGGCAACGCTCAAAGCGGTCCTGCTGCACCGGCCGGGCGCCGAGTTCGACGCCATCACCGATCCGAACGCGGCGCAGATGCTGGCCCCGCTCGATCTCGAGCGGGCGCAGCGTCAGCACGACGACCTGGCCCATGCCTACCGCGACGCCAATGTCGTCGTCCACTACGTGGAGCCGGACCAGGAGCCATCGCCCAACCTGATGTTTGTCGCCGACCTGATGTTCATGACTCCCGAAGGGGCAGTCGTCGCCCGCCCTGCCTCGACCGTGCGCGCGGGGGAGGAGCGGTTTGTCGCCCGCCGGCTGGCGGACTTGGGGATTCCGATCCTGCGCAGCGTGCGCGGGCAGGGGACGTTCGAGGGGGCGGATGCCATATGGATCGACGCCCGGGCCGCTTTCGTGGCGACGGGCCTGCGCACCAACCAGGAGGGCGCGGCGCAGGTGGCGGCGTCGCTGCAGGAGCTGGGGGTCGAGACCGTCCACGTTGGCTTGCCCTACGGGTCGATGCACCTGATGGGAGAGCTGCGCTTTGTCGACCGGGACCTGGCGCTGGCATGGCCAGGGCGGGTGCCCTACGCCGCCGTCGCGGCACTGCGGCAGCGCGGCTGCACCGTCCACACGATCCCCGACGAGCAGGAGGCCCGCCAGGGGTCGGCGCTCAATTTTGTCACCCTGGGACCGCGGCGGATCCTGATGCCGGCCGGCAATCCGCTCACCCAGGCTTTCTACGAGCGCCTGGGGATTACCTGCTGCGTTGTCGAGATCGACGAGCTGCGCCAGGCCGCCGGCGGCATCGCCTGTATGAGCGCTGTGTTGGAACGGGAAATGGTTGGGGCAGGAGGTGAAGCATGAGCGGGCGTGACCGTCTCGGCGCCGATCCGCTCTCGTGGCTGCTGGAGCCCGACGCCGATAATCCGGGCGTGCGCTATTTCGCGCTGCGGGACCTGTCGGGCTGCCCGGCGGACGCTGCCGAGCTGCGCCAGGCGCGGGCCTCCGTCATGTCGACCGGGCCGGTGCCCGCTATCCTCGACGCCCAGTACCCCCAGGGGTATTGGGTCAAACCGGGCAGCGGCTACTCGCCCAAGTATCGCTCCACGGTCTGGCAGATCATCTTTCTGGCCGAGCTGGGCGCCGATCCGGCCGACGGACGGGTGCGGGCGGGTTGTGACTATCTCTTGGCGCACAGCATGGCCGCCAATGGCGCCTTTTCTTGCTACGCCAAGCCGACGCCCAGCGGTTCCTTTACCTGCCTGAACGGCAATTTGCTCCACGCCCTGTTGCGCCTGGGATACGGCGACGACCCGCGCGTGCAGGCGGCGCTCGATTGGCTGGCCCGGGCGATCACCGGTGGGATTGACTATCTCGAGTCGGGCACCTGCGGCCCCGACTTTGCCTGCCGCGCCAACGACGGCCTCCCCTGTGGCTGGGGGGCGGTCAAGGGGATGAGGGCGCTGCTCGCCGTTCCGCCGGGCCAGCGCAGCACGTCGATCACGGCGGCGATGGAGCGGGGAGCGGCGTTTTTGCTCAGCCGCGACCCCGCCGCAGCGGATTACCCCTATTCTCAACGCGTCAGTTCGACCTGGTTCAAGCTCGGCTTCCCGCTCACTTATTGGAGCGACGTCCTGGAGCTGGTTGCGGTCCTGGTCGATCTGGGCTTTGGCGGCGATCCCCGGCTGGTGGGCGCCGTGCAGTGGGTGATGGAGCGGCGGGACGAGCAGGGGCGGTGGAAACTGGAGAACGGCATCAACGGCAAGATGTGGGCCGACGTCGAGCGGAAAAACCGGCCCAGCAAGTGGGTAACCCTGCGCGCGCTCCGGATGCTCAAGGGGTTGGAGTAGGGGACGGAATGTAATAGCGAATGCGGAAAGCGGCTTCCGCCTGCAGCGCGCCATCGACATAGAGCGAGACGGTGTAGGCGCCTCCGCTGAGCACGCTCCCGTCGGGGTCGAAATAGATCGCCCACTGGGTCCCCGCAGCGCCGTCCCGCGCCACGTCCCAGAGGTGGTTCTCGCGGGCGATTTCCTGCTCGTTGCGGCTCCACACCACGCTCCACTCCATGTCCTGCTGCACGCAGGCATAGTCGAACACGGCATAGACGACCTTGGTGTTCCAGTCGAACTCGTTGCCGGTGAGGAGCGGTTCGCCGCTGCTTGACACCCCCAGGGCGATGGTCAGCCCGCTAAAGGCGGGGGAGGGCGGCTGGGCGGTCAGCGTCGGGGCCGCGGTTGGGGTGGGGGTCGGCGTGTTGGTGGCGGTAGGGGCAGGGGGAGATGTGGGGCTGGGAGGCAGTGTCGTCGTTGGCGGCGGCGTGAGTGTTGGCGGCGCCGCGGCGCGGCCGAGGGAAGAACTGGCCCGGGCGACCAACCCGGCGGCAATGACCAAGGCCGCCGCCCCCACCAGGGCCCAGACCCAGGGTGGGATAACTGCGCGTGTCCCCGTCGCTGCCGGGAGAGTGGACCACCGTTCTTTGTCCGGCGGCAGCAGGTCGATCTTGGGCAGCTCTTGCCCGGCTTCCGACATGATGGTCGCCAGAAAGCGCATGTAGGCGCGCAGTTGGCTGCGTTCGCCGGGGTCGATGATCCCCTCCCCGGCCAGCCGGATGTCGTTCATCAGGCTGTTGACGTCTTCCGGAAACGATTTGCCGCGTTCTTCGGTCAGGCCCTGGCTGACCAGGTCCCGGTAGCGCCGCTGCAGTGTGTCAAATATCTGGCTCATGACAACCTCTCCTGCTGATCACAGTTGCATTGCAGGCGACGGCGCCCGCTTTCTGCCGTGGCAGAGCGTCCACTTTCGAGACGCGCCTTTGTCAAACAGCTTGTGCTTCTTCCAGCCGCGCTACGGTCAGGCGCAGGTCGCGTTCGATTTCTAGCAGCATGGCCTCTCCTGCCTGCTCTAGCGTCTCTGCCAGGTCGTCGAGCGCGGCGGCGTGAAATGTTTCGTCCAACAAATTGTTCTCCAATTCTTCGCGGAGTAAGCGGAGGCGGGTGGTTTGGCTCGAACAGGCTTTGTCGAGGAGGAAATCCAGTTGCTCCTGGCAGGGACGCCATAGCATCAACAACTGCCGCCGGCCTTCGGGTTCCTGTCCCCGCTTCCCTAGCGCGTGCAGGGTGGTGCGGAAAGGCGCCAGGGCGGATCGCAGGCGGATCAGCGAATGCAGGCAGTGGCTGGTGGTCTTGAGCTGGGTAACGATCTCGGCTGGCATTGCGCTCTCGGTCATCTGCCACTTTTCCTTTCGTCATCTTGGAGTGCTCTCAGGTTGTCGATCTGCTGCCGGCTGATCTCTTGCCACGTCGCGTCCTCGCCGTTGGCGACATAGCGCTGGAAATCGGCAATGGCGCCGTCGATATCGCCGGCAATCTGGCGGGCAAAGGCGCGCTGGAACCAGGTCTCTGAGCGCGTCGGATCGAGGGCAATGACCTGGTCCAGGTCCGATTGGGCCTGCAGGCCATCGGCCAGTTCCCGCCACAGCAGGACCCCGCGGTCGTACCGGGCCTGGATGAGCTGAGGGTTCAAGCGGAGTGCCTGGGCAAAATCCTGTACGGCGCGGCAGTGTTCCTGCACGTCTCCCTGGCGGTTGCCGACGTGACGGTGGGCCATTCCCCGCAGGTGGTAGAATCGAGCGGTCAGGCGGCGCCATAGTTTGGGCTGCAGTTTCATGGATATGATTATATTCGACACCCGGCAACTGGACAAATCGGCCGAAATGCGGTAAAATGCTTTTCTGTAAGCGCAGCAGCTCGGGCTGACCCCGCGCAAAAGCGGGGCGCGCTTTGCCAGTTTATTTGTATAGTTGGATGGGGAGGAGACAAGTTGGCCAACACAAAGTCAGCGATCAAGAACATTCGCAAGAGCCGCCGCAAGCAGGCGCGTAACCTGGCACACCGTAGCCGGGCGCGCACGGTGGTCAAAAAGGCCCGGCTGCTGATCACGGCGGGCAAGAAAGAAGAGGCGCTCCAGGCGCTGCGAGAAGCCCACCAGGTCCTGGACAAGACGGCGGCAAAGGGCATCATTCATCGCAATAACGCTGCCCGTCGCAAGTCTCGCCTGGCACGGATGTTTAACCAGCATTTTGCCGGCGAGTGACGAACTGCGCGCACGAGACGCACCGCTGTCTTTGGGTAGCGGTGCGTTTTGTGTTTTGTCGCCACTTGTAGTATAGTGGAAGCTGAGCGGCGACAATGTCGCGTTGCACCTAGCCCTTGTAGTTACTGGTGAGCTCGAAAGGATTGACGATGGATGATTTACCGCCTGGTCTATTGCATGTCTTTGCCCAAACCCGCCTCTATACGGACGAAAATGCATACGTCATACTGAGCATTCCCTTGGAACAAGTCTATGAGGGGCTGGCTCTATTGGCCGAGTCCGTGCGACCCTTTTCGGCGGGGATCGTGGATAAGGACGAACTGACGTTGGTCCTGCCACAAGAGGTTTGGGAGACGGCTCGGGAAGCGCTCTCTGATGCTCAGGCGGATGAATACCGCTTGATCACCCTGGACCTGCCGATGGAGCTGGGATTGGTGGGGTATATCGCAACACTGACCAACGTGCTGGCTGAGGCGGGGGTCAGTCTGCTCGTCTTTTCCGCCTATCAGCGCGACCACGTATTCGTGCCCGAGGCGGATTTTGCGCCGGCGTGGGAAGCGCTGAACCGCTTCATCGCGCTGTGCCAGGAACGAGAGGCGCGAGAAGGGTAATCGTCAAGCGATGGGAACGGGCCGCTCGCCTGACGCTCTTTTCCCCGGCCCGGGACCATCACTGTCCGCAGCCCCTCCATCCTCCTGCATCCTGGGCGCGCATCCAGGCAGGTGGGGCATCGCTCGCGCCAGGTCAAACAACTTGGGAGTTTAAGATTGATCGGGGAAACAATCGGCAAATACAAGATCGTCGAGCATCTGGGCAGCGGGGGCATGGCCGAGGTCTATAAGGCGCATCATCCCGGTCTGGACCGTTACGTAGCGATCAAGGTGCTCCATTCCTTTTTGGCCACTGAGCAGGATTTCCTCACGCGCTTCAAGCGGGAAGCAAAAGCGGTCGCCGCCCTCCGCCACCCCAATATCGTCCAGGTCTATGATTTTGACCTGGACAAGGAACGGGACATCTATTACATGGTGATGGAGTTCCTGGAAGGCACGACCCTGAAAGTGCGGCTTCAAGAACTCGATCAAAAAGGGGAGCGGATGTCCCTGGAAGAAGCGGTGCGGATCACCGAGGCGGTGGGAGAGGCATTGGCCTATGCCCACCAGCGGGGGATGGTCCACCGCGACGTCAAGCCGGCCAACATCATGCTGACCGTCGATGGCGATCCGATCCTCACGGACTTTGGCATCGCCAAGATGGTCAGCGTTTCTGGTCTCACGGCCAGCGGGGCGATGATGGGCACGCCGGCCTACATCTCCCCCGAACAGGGATTGGGCCGCACCAGTGACGAGCGCTCGGACATCTATTCGTTGGGCGTCGTGTTTTACCAGCTGGTGACGGGGATTCTGCCCTTTGATGCCGACACGCCGATGGGGATCGTGATGAAGCACATCAGCGACCCCCTCCCGATGCCGACCGCCGTCGTCCCCGATCTGCCGCTAGGGCTGGAACGCGTGATTGCCCGGGTATTGGCGAAAAGCCCGGACCAGCGATACCAGACGGTCGCCGATTTTCTGGCCGACATTCGGCGCGCTGTGGCCGGCCAGGATATTACCCCGCCGCCAGCGGAATTGACCGTGGTATCGACCTCGCTGCAAGAGACGATTTCCGCTCCTCTACCCGGCTTTATATCCCCAGAAACGCCCCCTCCGGCCGGGCCGCCTGCCGCTTCTCCCCGGCGCCGCATTCCCTGGCTGCCGATCCTGTTGGGCGGCGCGGCCCTGATGGCGGTGATTGTTTTGGGCGTCCTGGCGCTCGGGGTGGGGCAGTTTGGCTTTTTTCTCACTGACGCTACCCCATCCCCCCCGCTCGTCAGCAGCCCGGCTCCCGACCTGGCTGCCACCCGGCTGGCGGCGCTCGAAGCGACGATCTCGGCCCCGACGCCGACCGGCACCGCCTCGCCGGATCCCACGGCCACGCTTACCCCGACCCCTGTGCCGGACCTGACCGCTACTGCCCTGGCGCAGTGCGTGTACAGCATGGAAATCACGGACGACGTCGGGGTCTGGCCTTCCCCCCTGGCGCCGGGACGGTCTTTTACCAAGCGCTGGACGGTCAAGAACAATGGCACTTGCCCCTGGCCGGACGACTGTCAGCTCGTCTTTGTCTCTGGCGAGCAGATGGGCGGCCCCGACGCGATGGCGGTTCCCCCGCTGCAGGTCGACGAAGAATGGGAGATTCAACTGGACCTCGCGGCGCCTGGAGCAGACGGGACGTACAGCGGGGTCTGGCAGGTGCAGGATGCGGCGGGGAATGCCTTGGGGGATGACCTGGAGGTCGCCGTGCGGGTCGGCCCGACGCCGACGCCCCTCCCGCCGACGCCGACGCCGACGCCCGAGTTTACGCCCACGCCGCAGGAACCGCTGGGGATGTCGGTTCCTGCCTTTTCCGGCCCCTGCGTCATCGACGTCTGGGCAGGGACGTGGGGCGGCACCCTGGCCTGGTCGGTGTGGGGGGGGACAGGGCAGTTTTACTATTTTGTCGGCGGTGTCGGGGCGGATGCGGCGTTGCCCGGTCCAGCCTGGGAGTTTACGACTCAGACCGGTCGTTCGATCCTGGTCAAATTCTTTACCACGTCGGCGCCCGCCAGCCTGCTGGCCCCACTTCCCGAAGGCTGTTGTGAGGGGGTAGAGGGACGGTGGGTAAGCCCGGAGGGGTACGAAGTGGTGTGGCGGTCGGTAAACTATAACCAGTCCAACTGCCCGTGAGCGGCTCGAGCCCTCGCGGCTATCTGTAGTAGACCCGCCGGGTCGTCTGCTACCCTTATTCCGAACGAGACAGCGCATTTGTCTTCCCCATGCGTGATGCTCCCTGGCGGCGAGTTGTCAAAGCGGGCGGATTGTGCTACATTTGGAAGGGAACAACCTGCCGAACGCTGATGCGTTGCGGAGGAAACCACAAATCTCGAGGAGGTAGAAGATGAAAGAGCGATTTTGGAGTTTGGTGGCGATTTTGGCCATCGCCGGGCTGATGTTGGCTGCTTGTGGCGGGCCGGCGACGCCGGAACCGGTAACCGAGGAGCCCGAAGAGACGCACGTCTTTGGCGTGATCCTCGTCGGCCCCTATAACGACCACGGTTGGAGCGAGGCCCACTATACCGCCGCCGAGTACGTTACCGAGCACATGGACAACACCGAGTTCGTCTACCTGGACAAGCTCAACCCGGCCGACCGCCCAGAGACGACCCTGGAGCAGGTGGTAGACGACATGGTCTCCCAGGGCGCGCAGGTCATTTTCACGACGTCCGACGATTTCAAGGAAGACACCGACCGGGCGGCGGAAAAGTATCCCGACGTCGTCTTTATCCACATCTCGGGCGACCACGTGCTGACGGGCGATGCGCCGTCCAACGTCGACAACTATATGGGCAAGATGGTCTATGGCAAGATGATCGCCGGCTGCGCCGCTGCGCTGGCGACCGACACCGGGACGATCGGCTATGTCGGCCCGCTGATCAACGAAGAGACCCGCCGCCTGGCTTCCGCTGCCTACCTGGGGGCCCGCTACTGCTACGAGAACTATCGCGGGGAGGACCCGGACGACCTGCGCTTTATCGTCACCTGGATCGGCTTCTGGTTCAACATTCCCGGCGTCACCCTTGACCCCACCGAGGTCTCGAACGACCTGATCAACGAGGGAGTCGACGTGCTGATCTCGGGCATCGACACCACCGAGGCCATCGTCGTTGCCGGGCAGCGCGCGGCCCAGGGCGACCGGGTCTTTGCCATCCCCTACGACTATGAGGGCGCTTGCGAAGAGGCCCCCGACATCTGCCTTGGCGTGCCCTACTTTAACTGGGGGCCTGGCTACCTGGAGCGGGTCCAGGCCGTGCGTGACGGAACGTGGGCGCCCCAGTTTGTCTGGGAAGAGCCGGATTGGAATGACATCAACGACCGCGATAGCAGCGCGGTCGGTTTCCTGCCGGGGCCGGGGCTGGAGGACGCGTGGGCGGAACGGCTCGAAGCGTTCATCGCCGGCCTGGCGGACGACTCGATCACCCTCTTCGTCGGGCCGCTCAACTACCAGGATGGCAGCACCTTCCTGGCCAGCGGCGAAACGGCCAGCGACGAGCAAATCTGGTACATGCAGCAATTGCTGGAGGGCATGGAGGGGCCTAGCGAATAGCCTGCATGTGCGCTTCCGTCGATGCGGCGGAGTGCAATCCCGCCGCGCGGGGCCTTGCTTCCGCCGCATCGATTGCTGGTGCAACCTGGCGGAAATCCTCGCCCGGTTCACTCGCTCATAGGAGATCGCCAGATCCCCATCTTGGGCAAAAGATCGGTTTCGGCTGCACCCGGCCGGGCGCGAAACCGGCGATCGATTTCTACGAGGTGCACTAGGACGGGCTGTAGAGACGCCTTGCCGGGTTGTCTCTTTGCCGTCCTCTCTGTCTTTTACTGGAAGGGCAATGGGGCTTGTATACTGTTGCCTCGATAGGTTCTCGCCAGGCGAATCATGCGCGTCGAAATCGTTGACTTGCACAAGCATTTCGGTCCCGTCCGGGCCAACGACGGCGTCTCGCTCACGCTCGAGACTGGCTCGATCCACGGCCTGTTGGGTGAGAACGGGGCCGGCAAATCGACCCTCATGAAATGCCTGTCCGGCTACCAGCTCCCGGATCGGGGGACGATCCGGGTCGACGGGCAGACGGTCGTCTTTTCGTCCCCCTCGGAGGCGATTCAGCACGGCATTGGCATGCTGCACCAGGACCCGCTCGACTTTCCCCAGATGCGCGTGCTGGACAATTTTCTGCTCGCTTTCGACCGGCGGATGCTGCCCAACCGGCGCCGGGGGCGGGCCATACTGCGCGAGTTGGGCGAGCGCTTCCAGTTCGCGCTCGACCCCGAAGCGGAGGTCACCAGCCTCACCATCGGCGAGCGCCAGCAGCTCGAAATCCTGCGCCTGCTCGCTTTGGGGGCGCAGGTCATTATCCTGGACGAGCCGACGACGGGGATATCGGCGCCGCAAAAGATCAAGCTCTTTGCCACCCTCCGCCGCCTGGCGGAGGAGGAAGGGCGCTCCGTCGTGTTCGTCTCGCACAAGTTGGCCGAGGTGGAGAGCCTCTGCGACCGGGTGACGGTGCTGCGACAGGGACGGGTTACCGGCGAGGTTGAGATGCCGTGCTCGGTCGAGCGCATGGTGGTGCTGATGTTTGGACGCCATATTCCTCCGGCCGAGTGCAAACGGGTCGAGCTGGGGCCGCCCGTGCTGCGCGTCGAGCAGGCGACGATTCCCTCCTACCGCCTCACCGTCCAGGATGCAGGCATCGAGGTGCGAGCGGGCGAAGTGGTCGGCTTGGCCGGGCTGGAGGGCAGCGGGCAGCGGCTCTTTCTCCGCGCCTGCGCCGGGCTGGAGCGGGTCGCCGCCGGGCGCGTGCATCTCGGCGGGCAGGAGATGACTGCCGCTCCTTACCGGCGCTTTTTGGCCGCCGGCGTCGCCTACGTGCCAGCCAACCGGCTGGAGGAAGGGCTGGTCGGCGAATTGACCGTCACCGAGCACGTTGCGCTGGTGAACCGCAGCGGCCCGTTCTTTATCGATTGGCCGGCGACCCGAGAGCAGGCGATGGCGCAGATTCAGCATTTCAACGTCATCGGACGACCGGAGAGCCCGGTCAGCGCCCTCTCCGGGGGCAATCAGCAGCGGCTGCTGCTGGCTCTGCTGCCGGCGGGACTGCGCCTGCTGTTGATGGAGCATCCCACCCGCGGGCTCGACGTCGAATCCGCCCGCTGGATCTGGCAGCAGTTGATGGCCCGGCGGGAAGAAGGGACCGCCATCGTCTTTATCTCGGCGGACCTGGACGAGTTGTTAGAGTACTCGGATCGCATCGTCGTCTTTTTTGGCGGGCAGATGTCGGCCCCGCTGCCAGCCTGCGACACGACGGTGGAGCAGTTGGGCTATCTCATCGCTGGCAGGGAAAGGGATAAGGAGACACGTTGACGAGGATACGCTTGAACGACGTTCTGCTGGTCGTGGCGCCGATTTTCCTGGCCCTTTTCTTTACCACCGTGATCCTGCTGGCCGTCGGCGCCTCGCCGTGGGATGCCTATCGCAACATCCTGGCCGGCGCGTTCGAAAGCCCAGAGAAAATCGCCGACGTCGTCGCCGCCTGCGTGCCGCTGGTGCTCTGCGGCGTGGGCATGTGCATCACCTTTACCGCCGGGCAGTGGAACGTCGGCGTGGAGGGGCAGATCATCCTGGGAGCGCTTTTCGCGACCTGGGTGGCGCGCAACTTGCTCTGGCCCCAGGCGCCGGTGCTGACGCTGATGCTTCTCGCCGGGATGCTCGGCGGGGCGCTGTGGGGCGTCATCGCCGCCCTGCTCAAGATCTATGGCAACGTGCACGAGATCTTTGGCGGGTTGGGCCTGAATTACGTGGCGCAGGGGCTGGCCATCTGGTTGATCTTTAACCCCTGGCGGCCGGCCGATGGGGCGACGATGAGCGGCACCGATCCCTTTCCCGATCCGGCCTGGATGCCCCGCCTGGCCCACCTGCGCGTCTCGCCCCTGGCGGTGATTCTGGCCTTGCTGGCCGTTGTGGTGGTCTATTTCCTCCTGCGCGGGACTCGTTGGGGGCTCGAGTTGCGGGCGATGGGCAAGAACTTTCGCTCTGCTTACCTGTTGGGGGTGCCGTCGACGCCGCGCCTGCTGACTGCTTTCGCCGCCTGCGGCGCGCTAGCGGGCCTGGCCGGCGCCATTCGCTGTTCCGCCCGCTACGGGCGCATGATCCCCGACATTGCCGGCGGGCAGGGCTATCTCTCGCTCCTGGTCGCCCTGCTGGCCGTCTCGCGTCCCCAGTGGGTGCCCTTCATCGCCTTCTTTTTCGCTGCCGTTGGGGTTGGCAGCCCCCGCCTGGAGTTGAACATGCACCTCGACTCTTCCCTGGGCGGGGTGCTGCGGGCCTCGATGGTGCTGGCGGTGATGATGGTAGCGGGCCTGCGCATGCTCTTGAACCAGCGCCGCGCGCGGGCGGCTGGCGAAACGCCATCCCAGGATGTCGTGGAGTCGGGCGATGCAGCAGGTTGAAAAGACGATCGTCATCGAGGCGCCGCGGGAAGTGACGTTTGCTTACATCGACAACACGCCCAACCTGGTCGATGTCTGGCCCAGCATGCTCGAGGCCAGGGATTTCGAAGCGTTGCCCAACGGCGGCAAGCGATTCCGCTGGGTCTACAAAATGGCGGGATTCCCCTTCGAGGGCGTCAGCGAGGACGTCGAGTGGCTGTGCAACGAGCGCATCGTCAGCAAGACGATGGAGGGGATCGATAGCACCATCTGTTGGCAGTTCGACGACGAAGGGGAGGGAACCCGGCTGACCTTGACCGCCGAGTACAACGTGCCCATGCCGTTGATCGGCTGGCTGGCAGAGACGGTGCTGGTCATGATCAACGACCAGGAACTCGAGGTGATGTTGACCTACCTCAAGGCGCGCGTGGAATGGGCCAACAAGGTTCGCCTAAAGAAGGAGTCGGACAGTGGAGTTTGATTTCATCGTTCGCACGCTCGCTTCCATGGTCTTTTCTTCTACGCCGGTGGTCCTGGCCGCCATCGGTGAAACGATATCGGAAAAGAGCGGTGTGATCAACCTCTCATTGGACGGTTCGATTGCCCTTTCCGCCATGACCGGTTTTGCCGTTGCCTTTACGACCGGCAGCGTAACCCTGGGCATCCTGGCGGCAATGATGGTGGGAGCCCTGGTGGCACTGCTGGTCGCCTTTTCTTGCCTCACCTTGCGGCAGGAACAGGTTGCCGTCGGCTTTGTGCTGACAATGCTCTGCACCGAGCTGGCCGATTTTTTGGGCAATCCCTTCGTGCGCCGGCCCGGCCCGTCGGTCCCGCCGATGCCCATTCCCTATCTTTGCGACATCCCGTTTCTGGGGCCGATCTTGTTCCGGCACAACGCGATGGTCTATTTGAGCTTTTTGGTCGTCGTTGCCGCGTGGTGGTGGATTGCGAGAACCCAGCCGGGGCTCAAGCTGCAAGGAGTGGGGGAGCGCCCCGAGTCCGCCTTTGCACGCGGGGTGGACGTCAACTTGCTGCGCTACGTCTACACCATCGTCGGGGGCGCGCTGGTCGGGTTGGCCGGTGCCGCTTACTCCCTCAGCATCAAGCTCGGCTGGAGCCACGGCCACACGACGGGCATCGGCTGGATCGCGTTGGCCATCGTCATTTTTGGCGGGTGGACCCCGTGGCGGGTTGCAATCGGGGCCTATTTCTTTGCCCTGCTGAAGGCATTGGGCAGCATCTTGCAGCGGAATCCCGCCTTTGAAGGCGTGCCGACGCAAATTTTTTCTTCCGCTCCGTTTGCACTCATGATCTTTGCTCTCTTGCTGCTCAGCAGCAAGGGGGTTGATCGAGTGCTGGCTCTCTTCCCGCCGCAGATCGCCCGTCGACTGGACCGGCTCATCCGCGGGCGCGCCCCCGGCGGGCTGGGGCGGACATTCGTGCAGGAGTGATTGGGATTATGGCCGGAATGCAGCCGTTATCGTTCGACGCGCTACTGGATTGGATGCTGACCGAACTGGAGGAGAACGACTCGATCTTGGGCCTCCACCGCTCGCTTTTCTACCTGCCGCCGGCGGAAGCGCCCTGGGCGACGTGCATCTTTGCCCACCCGCTGGCGACCCCGGTGGGGCCGGCGGCAGGACCGCACACCCAGCTGGCCCAGAACATTCTCTGCGCCTGGCTCTGCGGGGGACGGTTCATCGAGCTCAAGACGGTCCAGGTTATGGACGAACTCGAGATCCCCCGCCCTTGCATCGACATGGCCGACGAGGGGTACAACGTCGAGTGGTCGCAGGAGCTCAAGTTGGAGCAGTCGGCCGACGAGTATGTCAAGGCCTGGGTGCTGATTCACGTCCTGCGACGGGCGCTTGGCATGGAGGGCCGTGCGCCTTTCGGCACGGTTTTTAACATGAGCGTCGGCTATACGCTGGAGGGGGTCCAGAGCCCGCCGATGGCCCGCTTTATGGACCGGATGCAGGACGCCGCGGAAGAGATCGCGGCCATGCGCGCAGTGTTGCAGGAACGCTTCCCCCGCTTTGCGGACGTCGAGATTCCGACCCGCGTCGCCGACAACGTCACCCTGTCGACCATGCACGGCTGCCCGCCGGACGAGATCGAGCGCATCGCCCGTTACCTGCTGGAAGCGCGCGGCCTGCACACCACGGTCAAGCTGAACCCGACGCTGCTGGGACAGGAGCGGGTGCTGGACATCTTGCACAATGCCCTTGGCTTTACCGAGATCCGGATTCCCGAACAGGTGTTTGCGCACGACCTGCAGTATGCGCAGGCGGTGGCATTGGTGCGCAACCTGAAGGCGGCGGCCCTGGAGCAGGGACTGGCGTTTGGCGTCAAGTTGAGCAACACCCTGGCCATGGCGAACCATCGCCAGGTCCTCCCCGGCGACGAGATGTACATGTCGGGCCGGGCGCTTTACCCGATTACGATCAACCTCTTTCACGAGCTGTCCCAAGAGTTCGGCGGCGAGTTGAACGTCTCCTTTTCCGCCGGGGCGGACGCGCTCAACGTCACGGATCTCCTCGCCTGCGGCGCGCTGCCCGTCACCGCGGCTTCCGACCTACTCAAGCCGGGCGGCTATGCGCGGCTGCGGCAATACGTCGACAACCTGGAGCAGGGAATGCGCGAGCGCGGGGCGTCCAGCCTCGAGGACCTGGCTGGCGACCGGTTGGCCAACCTGGAACGGGCGGCGGCGCAGGCGTTGCAGGCGCCGCGCTACAAGAAAGGCTATCATCCCTACGGCCTGCCCAAGATTCCGTCTCCATTGGCTCGCTTCGATTGCATCGCTGCTCCCTGCGCCGCCCAGTGCGCGGTCCAACAAGACGTCTCCGAGTACGCCTGGCTGATCGCCCAGGGCGACCATGACCGGGCGTTGGCGGTCATCCTGGCCCGCAACCCCCTGCCGGGCGTGACCGGTTACGTCTGCACCCAGCTCTGCCAGACCCGCTGCACGCGGAACAACTATGACCAGCCCGTTGCCATCCGCGCCCTGAAGCGCTTTGCCGCCGAACGGGGCGCGGCCACCCTGTCCCCCGCCGAACCGACTGGGCGCCGGGTCGCGGTGATCGGCAGCGGGCCAGCGGGCCTCGCCGCTGCCTATTTCCTGGCCCTCAACGGCGTCGCCGTGACGGTCTATGAGGCCCAAGACCGGCCCGGCGGGATGCTGGCCATCGCTCCCGCCTTTCGCCTGCCCGAAGCGGTGCTGCAGGAGGACGTCGCGCGGATCGAATCCTTGGGGGTCGAGATCGTCTGCTCCCAGCCCATCGCCGGCCCGCCGGAGGCGTTGCTGAAGCAGGGCTTTGATGCCGTCTACGTCGCCACCGGCGCCCCGCGGGAGGCCCGGCTGGGCATCGACGGCGAGGATGGGCCGGGCGTCTACCAGGCCCTCGACCTGCTCGAACGGGTCAGCCGGGGGCAAGCGGTCGACCTGGGCCAGCGCGTGCTGGTGGTCGGCGGGGGGAATACGGCGATGGACGCTGCCCGAACTGCGCGGCGGCTGACCGGCGGCCCGGTCACTGTCGTCTACCGGCGGACCCGCCAGGAGATGCCCGCCGCCGAGGAGGAGCTGGAGGCGCTGTTGGTGGAGAGCTGCCGGTTGGAAGAGCTGGCCTCGCCCAGCCGCATTCTGCTGGAAGAAGGTCGTTTTGCGGGCCTGGAGTGCCTGCGCAACGAGCTGGGCGAGCCGGGCCCTGATGGCCGCCGCCGCCCGCAGCCCATCCCGGGCAGCACGTTTCGCATCGCGGCGGATGCGCTGATCGTGGCCGTCGGCCAGCGGCCCGACGTTTCCTTCTTCGACGGCAGCGCGGTCTCCCTGCGGTCGAACGGCGCCGTCGTGGTGGATGACGAGACCGGGCGGACGAGCGTGCAGCGGGTCTATGCCGGCGGTGATGCAGTGCGAGGGCCGGCGATCATCGTCGAGGCCTGCGCCGACGGCCGGCGGGCTGCCGAGGCCATCTGCCGCGCCTTCGATCTGCCCTTTGTCCGGCCGGTCGCTTTGCTCCCGCGCCTCTCGGCTGACGAAATGCTGCAGGTCAAAAGAGCCCGCGCCCAACAGGCCGGGCAGCAGCAACCGCCGCTGCTTCCGCCCGAGCAGCGGACAGGATTCGATCTGGTCGAGCTCTCGCTGACCGAGACAGAAGCGCGGGCGGAGGCGGCCCGCTGTTTGCAGTGCGCTGCGTTCTGCGACAAGTGCGTCCAAGTCTGCCCCAACCGGGCCAACTATGCCGTGCGGGTTGATCCGCTGGACGTGACCCTGCCCCTCGTCGCCTTTCGGGATGGCCAGGCGGTGGTCGACGGGGGCGCGCGCTTTCGCGTTGCGCAGGAGCGGCAGATCGTGCACGTCGCCGATTTTTGCAACGAGTGCGGCAACTGTGCCACCTTTTGCGTGTACGATGGGCGTCCCTACCTGGACAAGCCGCGTCTCTTTTTGAACCGCGCGGCGTTCGAGCGGGAGACGGGTGACGCCTTCCGCGTGATGCGGCTGAACGGCGGCTGGGCGATCGAGCGGCGAGAGGAGGGGCAGCTTTCCCGTCTCGTGCTGGACAGCGATGCCGGGCTGATCGAGTTCGAGAATCGCTGGCTGCAGGCCCGCTTCTCGCTGCCGGATTTCCAACTGCAAAAGCTGCTTTTACAAAAAGAATTTTCCGGGCGCCTTTCGCTGCTCAGCGTGGGTGAGATGGCCCTGATTTTGTTGGGGGTCGTTCGTTCGATACCGCTGCCGAGGGAACTGTGAGGAAACAACCCAATTCGCGCATGTGTTTTATCTGCGGCCGGCAGAACCCCGTTGGCCTCCGTCTCGATTTCTACGAGGACCACGATGCCGGGCAGGTGCGGGCCGAGTTTGTCGTCCCCGACCATTTTCAGGGCTATCCCGGCGTCATCCACGGCGGCATCGTCGCTGCCGTGCTGGACGAGATTTCGGGCCGGGCAATCATGATCGGCCGTCCTGACGACGAGCTGATGGCTACCCTGCGCCTGACGGTTCGCTACCGCCGTCCCACGCCGACCGAGACCCCGTTGACCGGCGTCGGCTGGGTGGAGCGGGTCGGTGGGCGCGGGGCGCGGGTGGCGGGAGAGATCCGCCTGGCCGACGGTACGGTCACTGCCGAGTGCGAGACCCTGCTGGCCGACGTACCCGACTCTTTCCGCGTTGGCTGGGAGGACGAAGTGCAGTATTGGAAGGTGTACGAGTAGGAGGAAGTCGATGCTCAGGAATCTCGAGGCGATTCACCGCCCGGCCGACCTGCAGGAAGCAGTACGCCTGGTTCAACAGACCACGGCGGTCCCGCTGGGCGGGGGCACGCAGTTGCTGCCGGCGAGCAGCCCGGCCGTCGAGGCAGTGGTCGATCTCGGCCGGTTGGGTTTGACCTACGTCGAGGTGGAGATGGAAAGGGTGCGCGTGGGGGCGACGACCTCTCTCCAGCGCTTTGCCGACGACCCTGCCGTGCAAGAGATGACGCAAGGGATTGCTGGCGAGGCTGTGCGCCTGGTTGCAGCGCGCAATATCCGTGGCCAGGCGACCGTGGGCGGGATGCTCGCCGCCGGCGGTGGGGACCATCCACTTCTGGCTGTGCTGCTGGTGCTGGAGGCTTTGCTCACCCTCCACGCGCCCGAACTGCGAACTGTGGCGGTCGATTCGTTGCTCAGCTATCGCGAGCGGATGCTGGGGGACGGCGGCCTGATCAGCGAATTGTCCATCCCGCGGCCGGCGGAGACAGCCGGTTGGGGGATGGCGCACGTGGGGCGCACGCCGCGCGACCGGCCGATCGTTTTTGCGGTGGGGCGCGTCGTGATGACTGAGGGGCGCTGCCGGGAGGTGCGGCTGGCCTTGAGCGGCGTAGCCAGGCGGCCAGTGCGGCTCGGCCAGGCGGAGCAGCATCTCTGCGGGGCGGAACCGACCCCCCAGCGTCTCGAGCAGGCCGCCGGGATCGCCGCTGCCGCGCTCGCGCCCCCGGCCGATTTCCGCGGCAGCAGCGAGTATCGACGGGAGATGGCCGCCGTGCTGGCGCGCCGCGCCCTCGCCCAGGCTGTGGCGCGATATTGACGAAATCATCACCTTCAAGTATAATCCATACTGGCGACTCGGGCCGCCCACCTGTATCTTGAAGGGCTCCAGGGCGGGCTGGGATGTTGCGATCGCAATGTGATCCTCGGTAGCTCAATTCGGCAGAGCGGCCGGCTGTTAACCGGTTGGTTGGAGGTTCAAGTCCTCCCCGAGGAGCCTGTCAAGCCAGGAGGTCCCCATGGGTTGTGGGGACCTTTCTGCGTTCCTCTCACCGGGGTGCCCAGGCGTTACGTAACCTGCCCCGAAACTCGAGTGCGCCCCGGGGTTCTCATTATTTTGACAATTTCTTTATTTTGTGCTATCATACGTGTTCGGTAGTTGCCTGGGTCGCGCGTGCTCGATTCGTCGAACCAGGTGCGCGCCTGGATGTTTTCCCGGTTGGTGGTGTATTGTCGGCCTCGAAGATACCGTTTTGGGGGGAGTATGCATACGCCGGTCCTTGACAGCAAATCCTATGCGAAAATTGCTGGTTCGTTAAGTCTGCCTGCCCTGATCGAGGTGCAGATCGAGTCGTATCGTTGGTTTCAAGAAGAAGGCCTCAAGGAACTCTTTCACGAGGTATCGCCAATTGAGAGCTACACTGGCACCCTGAGACTCCATTTCCCCAGCCTGAAACCGGAGAGCGCCCAGCTCGGCCTGGGATACCGCTTTGGCGAACCGCCCTATACCGAAGACGAGTGCCTGGAGCGGGACGTGACTTATGCCGTGCCGCTCTACGTCCAAGTCGCCCTGGAAAATCGCGAGACGGACGTCATTATCAAGTCCGAGATTTTTTTGGGCGATTTTCCCTTGATGACCGAAAACGGTACCTTTATCATCAACGGCACCGAGCGGGTCGTGGTCAGCCAGTTGATCCGCTCGCCGGGAGTTTATTTCGACGTCGAAGAGGATCGGACCACCGGCCGGCGGCTCTGCATGGCCAAGCTCATCCCCGACCGCGGGGCTTGGATGGAGTTTGAGAGCCGCAAGACTGGCTACCTCACCCTCAAGTTTAACCGCAAGCGCACCATCCCGGTGACGATCCTGCTGCGCGCCCTGGCTGCCGTCGATAGCGGGGCGGATGACCAGGTTCCGCCCACCGAGATGGATGAGGACCTGTTGGAGCTGTTTGCCGATGTCGATACGCAGCCGGACGTGCAGTGGATTCCCACGACCATCCGCCAGGAACCCCACTGGGAACCACGGGATGGGCGTACGGTTGCCCAGGAGGCGTTGCTCGAATTCTACCGCCGCATGCGACCGGGGGATCCGCCCACTTTGGAGAACGCGGAAGAGTTTCTCGTTTCCCAGCTTTTCGACGAACGCCGCTATGACCTGCAGCGGGTGGGGCGCTACAAGCTGAACCAGCGCCTCGGCCTCGGCTTGCCGATGGAGCACCGCACGGTCTCCAAGCAGGATATCCTGGCCATTGTCGAGCACATGATTCGCATCAACAATGGCATCGAGGACGCCGACGACGTGGATCACCTGGGCAATCGCCGCGTCAAGACCGTCGGTGAACTGATTCAGAGCAAGCTGCGCGTGGGCCTGTTGCGAATGGAGCGGGTGGTGCGGGAAAGAATGTCCCTCCGTAGTGATGCGGAACCGCCGACGCCGGTCAACCTGATCAATATCCGCCCGGTCGTCGCCGCAATGCGCGAGTTCTTTGGTTCCAGCCAATTGTCCCAGTTTATGGATCAGACGAACCCGCTGGCGGAATTGACCCACAAGCGCACCTTGTCGGCGTTGGGGCCGGGGGGACTGCGGCGGGAACGGGCCGGCTTTCAGGTGCGCGACGTGCACCATTCTCACTACGGCCGCATCTGCCCCATCGAGACGCCGGAAGGCCCCAACATCGGCCTGATCGGGCGCCTGGCGACCTATGCCCACGTCAACTCTTTTGGGTTCATCGAGACGCCCTACCGGCGGGTGGTTCGGCGCGTCGTTCCCGAGGTGGACGCATTGGTGAACGAGGTCCTGGGCCAGGCGGTCGTCGATCCCGAGACAGGAGAGACGGTGGCCGAGGCGGATACCTGGGTGGATGCAGAGTTGGCAGCCAGGATTGCGGCGCTTCACTTGCCCGACGAAATCGATGTGCGCCCGCGAGTGGTGGAAAAAGTCGTCTACTTGTCCGCCGATAAAGAAGAGCACTATACAATCGCTCAGGCCAACACCGTGCTGGACGAGAACGGCCATTTCGTTTATCCACGCATCTCGGCGCGCCGGGGGGAGGACTTTCTCCTCACTTCGCCGGAGCGGGTTGACTTTATCGACGTGGCCCCCTGCCAGGTGGTCGGCGTATCCGCGGCGCTGATTCCCTTCCTGGAGCACGATGACGCCAACCGTGCTTTGATGGGCTCCAATATGCAGCGTCAGGCGGTTCCGCTCCTGCTGCCCGACGCCCCGCTGGTTGCTACCGGCATCGAGCGCCAGGCAGCAGTTGACTCGGGCCAGGTGCTGTTGGCCAAACAGGATGGCGAGGTCATCAGCGTCACCGGCAACCGGATTGCCGTCATGGAGGATGACGGGCAGCAACGGATATACCATCTCCGCAAATATGATCGCTCGAACCAGTCAACCTGCATTGACCAACGGGCCATCGTCCATCGTGGTCAGCGCGTCCGCAAGGGAGAGGTCCTCATCGACAGTTCGTCGACGCGGGAGGGTGACCTGGCCCTGGGGCAGAACGTGCTCTGTGCCTTTCTCTCCTGGGAGGGCGGGAACTTTGAGGATGCAATCCTCATCAACGAGACGCTCGTCCGCGAGGATTTCTTTACCTCCATCCACATCGAGAAACACGAGTCCGAGGCCCGTGACACCAAGCTGGGGGCGGAAGAGATCACCCGCGACATTCCCAACGTCAGCGAAGAGGCGCTCAAGGACCTGGACGAGGAAGGCGTGGTGCGCATCGGGGCAGAGGTTGGACCTTCCGACATCCTGGTGGGCAAGATTACGCCCAAGGGCGAAAAAGAACTGACCCCAGAGGAAAAGCTCTTGCGGGCAATTTTTGGCGAAAAGGCCCGCGAGGTGAAGGACAGCAGCCTGCGTATGCCCCACGGTGAGCGGGGCAAGGTCGTCGAGGTCAAGATTTTCGACCGCGAAGAGTATCGCGATCTGCCGGCCGGGGTCGAGCAGATGGTGCGGGTCAGCGTGGCGCAGCGCCGCAAAGTGACCGAGGGCGACAAGATGGCAGGCCGGCACGGCAACAAGGGCGTCGTCTCCCAGGTAGTTCCGGTGGAGGATATGCCCTTCCTGGTGGATGGGACGCCGATCGAGATTATTCTCAACCCGCTTGGGGTGCCGGGACGGATGAACATTGGCCAGGTGCTGGAGACGCACCTGGGGTGGGCGGCCTATCGACTGGGCTTTCGGGCCATCAGCCCGGTCTTTGACGGCGCGAGCGAGTCCCAAATTGCAGCTGAGCTGGCGCGGGCCTGGCTGATTGACCGGGCCTGGGAAGAAATCACCGCGCGGGCGTGGGCCTGGCTCAAGGCCCAGGATTACGACCTCGAGTCTCTCCTCGATGACCAGGAAGCCTGCCTGTTGTACGTCCTTTCCTGGCTGACCGGGCGGGGATATGACGATGACCGCCTGCTCGAGGATATCGTCTATGCCCGCCGGGCCGTCTTGAAAGAGTGGCTGAAGGAACGGGGCTACGACCCTGGACAGCTGCTCACTTTTGAGCAGGATGCCTCCCCGCCGGCTTTGCGCGAGACTGTCGATCGCGCTGCCCAGATCGCTTGCCTGTCCATCTGGATGGGGGATCGGGGGCAGGATACGAGTGGGATGAGCGATGAGGAGATCGAACTGGCGGCAACCCAGCTCAGCCTGGAGTTGAAGGACCCGCTGCCGACCCTTGGCCGGGCGATTCTTTACGACGGCAAGACCGGGGAGCCGTTCGATCAGTCGGTGACGGTGGGGATGATCTATATCATGAAGTTGGCCCACATGGTCGAGGACAAGGTGCACGCCCGCTCCACCGGCCCCTACAGCCTGGTCACTCAGCAGCCGCTGGGTGGCAAGGCCCAGTTCGGCGGTCAGCGATTCGGCGAGATGGAGGTTTGGGCGTTGGAGGCGTATGGAGCGGCCTATACGCTGCAAGAGATTCTCACCGTCAAGTCGGATGACGTGCAAGGACGGGTGCGGACCTACGAGGCGATTGTCAAGGGGGAGGCCATCAGCGACTCGGGCGTTCCCGCTTCCTTCAAGGTGTTGGTCAAAGAGCTGCAAAGCCTGGGCCTGGCGATCGAGGCGGTGACAGAAAGCGGCGACGTGCTGCGGTTTGGCCGCGAAGAGTCCCAGGCGCGCATCCCGCGCCTGGCGACGGGGCTGCTGGGTCTTGGATCGCGTCGAGTGGGACCCATTGACTAAATTGGGCTTTTATGGTAGAATGACCGCTCGTTGTAGAGATGGCAGCAATGCCCCTGCCATCCGATTGTCAAGAGATACGGTAGATGGGAGGCCATCGTGAAGGTGGATGGCCTTCTTCATTGGTTTGTCATTGTTGTCCGCTCATGCAGGAGAGTAACGTGCCAACGATTAACCAGCTAGTTCGCAAGGGACGAAAACCCAAAAAGTCCAAGTCCAAGGCACCGGCGCTGCAGTATACATCCAACTCGTTCACGCAGCGGCGGACGCGGCAGCCCAAGGGGGCACCGCAAAAGCGTGGGGTCTGTACGCAGGTGCGTACCATGACACCCAAGAAGCCGAACTCGGCCCTGCGCAAGATTGCCCGTGTGCGACTGACCAACGGAATCGAGGTAACTGCCTATATTCCCGGCGAAGGACATAATTTGCAGGAACACTCGGTGGTGTTGGTGCGCGGCGGGCGTGTGAAGGACCTCCCCGGTGTGCGGTATCACGTCGTCCGGGGGACATTGGACACTGCTGGCGTTGACGGTCGCGTGCAGCAGCGCTCCAAGTACGGCACCAAGGTCGGCAAGAAATAGGCGAAAAGGCAGGGTAGGGATATGCCAAGACGGTATCGTCCACCTCGACGAAAAGTTGCTCCGGATTCCAGGTACAACAGCGAGCTGGTCACGCGCTTTATCAACAAGGTGATGCAGGACGGCAAAAAGAGTTTGGCAACTCGGATCGTCTATGAGGCGATGGAGATTGCCGAAAAACGCGCCAAGCGACCGGCCCTGGAAGTGTTTGAAGAAGCAGTACACAATGTTTCGCCTGTGCTGCAGGTCAGGCCCCGTCGTGTGGGGGGTTCGACCTACCAGATTCCTGTCGAGGTGCCGCCGCACCGGCAGATTAGTCTGTCGATGCGCTGGATTTTGGCCGCTGCTCGGAACCGCCCCGGTCGCTCGATGGCCGAAAAGCTGGCGGGTGAGCTGGTCGACGCCATCAATAACACTGGCGCCGCGATAAAAAAGAAGGAAGATACGCACAGGATGGCGGAAGCCAACCGGGCGTTCGCCCACTACCGGTGGTAGCGTAACTCTGCTCCCAGACGGTCCGGGCGACGTCCCGTTGTGGGGGGAGCTATGGCCGGGCCTTGGCCTATGGAGCGAATCCGCAATATCGGTGTGATTGCGCACATCGATGCGGGAAAAACAACGACGACCGAACGAGTGCTCTTTTACAGTGGGCGCACTCATCGGATGGGAACGGTTGACGATGGAACGACCGTTACCGATTGGATGGTCCAGGAGCGCGAGCGCGGGATCACCATTACCGCTGCTGCAGTTACGTGCTACTGGCGGGACCACCAGATTAACATTGTCGATACACCAGGACACATCGACTTTACCGCCGAGGTTCAGCGCAGCCTGCGCGTCCTGGACGGTGGGGTTGTTGTCTTTGATGCGGTAGCTGGCGTTGAACCGCAGTCCGAAACGGTCTGGCGGCAGGCACAATCGTTCGGCGTGCCGCTGATCGCGTTCATTAACAAGATGGATAAATTAGGCGCTGATTTCGCCTACGCGGTAGGGACAATTCGCGAGCGCCTGGGGGCCAATCCGGCCATGGTCCAATGGCCCATTGGCCGCGAGGCCTCGTTCTGCGGCGTGGTGGACCTGCTCGAGATGCACGCCGTCGTCTGGACGGACGAACTGGGCAAACTGCCGCAGATCGAGCCGGTTCCCGCCGAGCTGGAACCGGAGCTCCACTTGCTGCGGGAGCAGTTGGTCGAGCGGATCGTCGAAACAGACGACGAGCTGACCGTCCGCTACCTGGAAGGGGAAGAGATTCCCGCCCAGGACCTGCGGCAGGGATTGCGCGCGGCGACCTTGCGGGGAGAACTGGTCCCGGTGCTCTGCGGCAGTGCGCTGCGGAACAAGGGGGTCCAACCCCTGCAGGATGCGATCGTCGATTACCTGCCGTCACCGCTGGACGTGCCGCCCGTGGAAGGGATCAATCCCTACACCAACCGGGTTGAATCCCGCCCGCCCGACGTGGATGCCCCGCTGGCCGCCCTGGCTTTCAAGGTCGCCACCGATCCCTACGTCGGCCGCCTGGTCTATCTGCGGGTCTACTCGGGCAAGGTCAAAGTGGGCTCCCAGGTCTATAACCCGGGCAAGGAGCGCAAAGAGCGGATCAACAAGCTGCTGCGCATGTTTTCGCAGAATCGCGAAGAAGTGCCAGAGTTGACCGCCGGGGATATCGGCGGGGTGGTTGGGCTCAAGTTCACCTTTACCGGCGATACCCTTTGTGTGCCCAGTGGGCCGATCGTCCTCGAGACTATCTCCTTTCCAGAGCCGGTCATCTTTGTGGCTATCGAGCCCCGGACGGCAGCGGACCAGGCGCGGATGGACGATGCGCTGCGGCGGTTGGCCGAAGAAGACCCGACCTTTGTGGTGCGCACGGACGAAAACACCGGGCAGACAATTCTCGCCGGAATGGGCGAGTTGCACCTCGAGATATTGGTCGACCGGCTGCTGCGCGAGTTTAACGTGCAGGGCCGGGTGAGCCGCCCGCGGGTGGCCTATCGGGAGACGGTTACCCGGCGCGCCGAAATGGAGGGGCTGTTTAGTCGGCAGACTGCCAGCCCCCAGTATGCCTGGGTCCGCCTGGCGCTCCAGCCCCTGCCTGCTCTGGAGGGGTTTCGCTTTCGGGATGAGGGGCAGATCAGGGGGTTCCCGCCCGAATTTCTCAGGGGCGTCGAGATGGGCTGCCGCGAGGCGATGGAGAGCGGGGTTCTGGCGGGGTATCCGATGGTTGACGTCGAGGTTGTCCTGCTGGATGCGGAATGGGATAAAGATATCTCGTCAGAGTTGGCTTTCAAAGTGGCCGGGTCAACCGCTTTCCGAGATGCTGTAGAGCAGGCGGAACCAGTGCTGTTGGAACCGGTGATGTCTGTAGAGGTCGTGACGCCAGAGGCCTTTACCGGGGACATTATCGGCGATTTGAGTGCTCGCGGAGCGAATATCGAGTCGATGGGCAGCCGCGCGGGGAACAGCTGCGTTGTGGCGGCCTCGGTCCCGCTGTCCAAGATGTTTGGGTATGCCACCGATGTTCGCTCTCTGACTCAGGGGCGCGGGACCTTTACCATGGAGTTCCACCACTATGCGCCGGTGGATGCAGCGAGGATGGAAGCCATTGTTTATGGCGGAAGCTGGTAGAAGACGCTCTCGTTGAGCGAGGGTCGTTCTCCAGCCCTTTGGGCCGGGGGATAACTCTGGCCCAATGCTTTTAGGCAGTTCATTGAACGGACATTATAGTCAAATCCAATCAATAAGGAGAGAGGAGAATGGCTAAGCCAAAATTTGTGCGGGAAAAGCCACATGTCAATGTCGGAACGATTGGTCATATTGACCATGGCAAGACGACCCTTACGGCAGCAATTACCAGGGCCTTGTCCCTCAAGGGTTGGGCGTCTTTTCAGGATTACGATCAGGTTGCCAAGGCGGACGCCAAGATGTTCCGCCGTGACGCGACCAAGATTCTGACTGTTGCGATCGCCCACGTCGAGTACGAGACGGACAATCGCCACTATGCTCACGTCGACTGCCCGGGACACCGTGACTATATCAAGAACATGATCACGGGGGCGGCGCAGATGGACGGCGCGATTCTGGTCGTGTCGGCGGCCGATGGCCCGATGCCCCAAACTCGCGAGCACGTCCTGCTGGCGCGCCAGGTTGAGGTGCCGGCGATGGTCGTCTTTTTGAACAAGGTCGACCTGATGGAGGATGAAGAGCTGTTGGAACTGGTAGAGCTGGAGCTGCGCGAGTTGCTCGATTCTTACGAGTTCCCCGGTGATGAAACTCCCATCGTCCGTGGTTCGGCGCTTGCAGCGCTGAATTCGGAGAGCACCGACCCCAATGCGCCAGAGTACGATTGCATCTGGGAGCTGATGCGGGTAGTGGACGACTATATTCCCACGCCCGAGCGGGATGAGGACAAGCCCTTCCTCATGTCTGTCGAGGATGTCTTTAGCATCAAGGGACGGGGTACCGTGGTGACGGGGCGCGTGGAACGCGGCACGATGGTGCCCATGACCGAGGTCGAGGTCGTCGGCATGCAGGACAAGCCGATCAAGACCGTCGTCACTGACATGGAAATGTTCCGCAAAAAGCTGGAGAACGTGCAGGCGGGCGACAACGCTGGGCTGTTGCTGCGAGGCGTGGGGCGGACCGACGTCACGCGTGGCATGGTCGTCGCCAAGCCGGGGTCGATCACGCCGCACAAAGAGTTTATGGCCGAGGTATACGTGCTGCGCAAGGACGAAGGCGGCCGCCACAAGGCCTTTTTCTCCGGTTATCGCCCCCAGTTCTACATCCGCACCACCGACGTGACCGGCGAGATCCAGCTCCCTGAAGGCGTGGAGATGGTTATGCCGGGCGATAGCGTTAACCTGATCGTGCGGTTGATTGAGCCGGTGGCCGTGGAACAGGGTTCCCGGTTCGCCATCCGCGAGGGTGGCCTCACCGTCGGCGCGGGCGTGATTACCAAGATCCTGGACTAGACTATGGCCAAGCAAAAGATCCGCATCCGTCTGAAAGCGTACGATCACCGCGTATTGGACGAGTCTGCCAAGCGCATCGTCGAAGCTGCTGAACGTACCGGGGCAACCGTCGTCGGGCCAGTACCCCTGCCGACGAGGATTGAACGGTTTACGGTGCGCCGCTCGACGTTCATAGATAAAGACTCTCATGAGCATTTTGAGATTCGCACCCACAAGCGGTTGATTGACGTGGTTGAACCAGATAACAAGACCATCGATACGCTGATGCGGCTCAATTTGCCGGCCGGGGTGGATATCGAGATCAAACTGTAGCGAATGCGCGAGTATACAAGCGTGCACGCTGTGTCTGCACGCTTGTATACTCGGGTTTTGTAGCTTCTCCAGCTGCTTATCTGGATGCTCTCTACCCGGACAAGAGAAGGGCGGGGGCAGGTAGGGAAGATCGCTGCCTGGGAGAGCACCGGGGCCGATTGGCTGGGCAGCGGTGAGTTTTGGAATGATGCGGCCGGTGTCGGCTGGCAGTTCCACGGAGGAAGTGAGACTTTGAAGGGAATTCTGGGCAAAAAGGTCGGCATGACCCAGGTCTTTGACGAACAAGATGCCGCTGTGCCGGTCACGGTGATCGAGGCCGGCCCCTGCTGGGTGATCCAGGTCAAGACGCCGGAGCAGGATGGGTACAGCGCTGTCCAACTGGGCTTTGAAAAAGTCAAGCCGGCGCGGTTGACCCGTGGACAGTTGGGCCACCTGGGCCAGTTGAAAAAGAGCGAACAGCACCCCCAGCGACGTGTGTTGGCGGACGTGCCCCCTTTGCGCTACCTGCGCGAGTTTCGGGTCAAGGTGGGGGATCTGCCCCAAGAGGGCGAGCAAATTACAGCCGCTGTCTTTGACGTCGGAGACCGGGTGGACGTTGTCGGTACGGCAAAGGGGCGGGGATTTGCCGGTGGAATCAAGCGCCATAACTTTAAGCGCCAGCCAAAAACCCACGGCCAGTCCGACCGCCACCGGGCGCCAGGTTCTGCTGGCGCGACGACGGGAACGGCCCGCGTCTTCAAGGGGAAGCGGATGCCGGGCCGCATGGGGGGGCACCGGGTCACATCTCAGAACCTCGAGGTCGTGCTGGTGGACCCGGAGCGTAACTTGCTGGCGGTCCGAGGCCCCGTGCCTGGACCGCGCAACGGCCTGGTCGTGATCAAGCCAGCGCGCAAGCAAAAGGCTAGTCGGGGAGGAGATGAGGATGATCGTTCCCGTTCATAACATGGCCGGCGAGAAGGTCGACGAGATCGAGTTGCGCCCGGATATCTTTGAGGTGCCGGTTAACGTGTCGCTGATGCACCAGGCTTTTGTGCGCCAGCGGGCGAACGCTCGCCAGGGTACGCACAAGGTCAAGACGCGCGGCGAAAACAACCGCTCCAAGTCCAAGTGGTACCGGCAGAAAGGGACGGGCCGCGCCCGGCACGGCAGTCGCAATGCGCCGATTTTTGTCGGCGGTGGGATCGCGCACGGTCCCAGCCCGCGCAGCTATTTTAAGCGTATGCCGCGCAAGATGCGGCACGCTGCGTTGCGTAGTGCGCTCTCGGCCAAGGCTGCTGAACAGCAAATTGTCGTCTTGGACGAGCTGGCGTTCCAGGCACCCAAGACAAAGGATATGATTGCCGTGATAAAGAACCTGCGGGTGGGCGACAGCTTGCTCATCCTTTTGCCGGAGCAGGACCAGGTGGTGGAAAAGTCGGCCCGCAATATCCCCGGTGTCAAGACGCTGCGGGCGAATTATTTGAATATCAAGGACCTCTTGCAGTACGATAACGTGCTGGTGCCCTTGGGTGCCCTAGAGGTCATCGAGCTCATTCTGGGGTAAGGCCATGCATCTGTATGAGGTGATCAAGCGCCCTGTTATCACGGAAAAGAGCCGTTACCTGGCCCTGAGCCTGACTCAGTATACCTTTGAGGTGGATGGGCGGGCGAACAAGGCACAGGTAAAAGCGGCTGTGGAAAAGATCTATGGTGTGCAGGTCGAAAAGGTAAGCATGATGGTGATGCCTGGCAAGGCGAACAAGCGCTGGGGCCGCCGCCGGGTCGTGCGTCGATCGGCGTGGAAAAAGGCGATTGTGACGCTGGCCCAGGGACACAGCATCCCCATCTTTGAGGGAGGATAGCATGGCGGTCAAGGTATACAAGCCAACGTCGCCCGGGCGGCGGGGAATGACGGCCTCGACCTTTGAAGAGGTCACCCGGGCCAAGCCAGAGCGAAGCCTGGTGACCTCGTTGCGCCAGAAAAGCGGGCGCAACGCCAACGGTCGGATCACGATTCGCCACCGCGGCGGGGGGCACAAGCGCCGTTACCGCATCATCGATTTCAAGCGCGACAAGCTTGGCATCCCGGCCCGGGTTGTTTCCATCGAGTATGACCCGAACCGCTCGGCGCGCATCGCCCTGCTTGTCTATGCCGATGGCGAGAAGCGGTACGTCATCGCCCCTCTCGGCCTGCAGGTTGGCGATACGTTGATGAACGGGGCCGATGCCGAGATCCGCGTCGGCAATGCCCTCCCGTTGCACAGCATCCCCTTGGGCACGATGCTGCACAATGTGGAGCTGTACCCGGGGCGGGGCGGGCAGATGGTTCGCTCCGCTGGAACTTCGGCCCAGTTGTTGGCCAAGGAAGGGGATTACGCCACGCTGCGGCTCCCCAGCGGCGAGGTGCGGTTGGTGCGCCAGGAGTGTATGGCGACCATCGGCCAGGTGGGGAACGTGGATCATGGCAACATCAAGCTGGGCAAGGCCGGTCGCAAGCGCTGGTTGGGCCGCCGCCCGCACGTGCGAGGTTCGGCGATGAGTCCGCGCGATCACCCGCACGGTGGTGGTGAGGGCCGCACGCCCATCGGCCTGCCTGGGCCCAAGAGCCCGTGGGGCAAGCCGACGTTGGGCAAAAAGACCCGCCGCAACAAGCGCACGAACAAGTACATCGTCCGGCGGCGAGGCGCGCGAAGACGCTAGTTCGATTGGGTTGAATGGAGAGATAACATGTCGCGGTCGCTGAAAAAAGGTCCGTACGTCAATCCGAAACTGTTGAAAAAGGTCGAGTCGATGAACCGCTCTGGGGAAAAACGGGTCATCCGTACCTGGTCGCGCGATTCGACGATCTTTCCCCAGATGGTGGGGCATACGATTGCAATTCACGATGGCCGGAGGCACGTGCCCATCTATGTGACAGAGAACATGGTGGGGCACAAGTTGGGCGAATTTGCGCCTACCCGGACGTTCCGCGGCCACATCGTGAAGGAGAAGAAGGGCAAGGTCCGCCGCATGTAGGGCGGGTAGAGGGAGAGGGAGATGGAAGTTCGCGCACAGGCGAAGCATATATCCATGTCGGCGCGGAAAGTGCGCCGGGTGATTGACCAGGTGCGAGGGATGGACGTGGTTGGAGCGCTGGAGGTACTCTGCTTTTTGCCGCACGCTGCTGCCCATCCGGTAGAAAAGCTGATTCGTTCCGCCGTCGCCAATGCGGAGGAGAACGTCGGCCTTTCGCGGGAGAACCTCTACATATCCCACATCGTGGCAGACGAGGGGCCGGGCGTGATGCCGGGCAAGGGACGACGGCCGCGCTTCGGTGGGCGGGGGCGCTATCGCCCCATCCGCAAACGCTCTTCTCACATCGCGGTGGTTCTAAGCGAGTTGGATGAAGACATGTAAGGTGCTGTACCTTTAGAGGAGGACGGACTTGGGACGAAAAGTGCATCCGTATGGTTTCCGGCTGAAGGTCATTCGTGACTGGAAGGCGCGCTGGTATGCCGAGGGAACGGCGTATGGGGATCTCCTTCAAGAAGACCTGGCAATCCGTGACTTGATCGCCACGGACTTGGCGAACGCGGCCATTTCACGCGTCGAGATCGAACGGTTCCCCAACCAGGTTCAGGTGATCATCTGGACCGCCCGGCCGGGCATTGTTATTGGCCGCAAGGGTGCCTCGGTAAAGGCTTTGCGCCGGGACCTGGAGGAACTGACCGGCAAGAGGGTGCATGTCGACGTGCAGGAGGTGGAGCAGCCGGAACTGGATGCCCGGCTTGTCGCACAGAACATTGTGGCCCAATTAGAACGGCGGATTTCGCATGGCCGGGCGATGAAGCGGGCGATCCAGCAGGCGATGCGAGCTGGGGCGGAAGGCGTCATGCTCATCTGCAAAGGGCGCATTGGGGGGGCAGAGATGGCCCGCCCGGTTTCGATGCGCGAAGGGCAGGTGCCGCGGCAGACCCTCCGGGCGGATATTGATTACGCCATTGAGGAGGCGCACACCACCTATGGACGGATCGGGGTCAAGGTGTGGATTTACAAGGGTGAGGTGCTGCCCGAGGTAGAGGAAAAAGAGCCTTTCATCGTCTAGCACCTTTATCTGGGAGGATGGACCGATGTTGATGCCAAAGCGGGTCAAGTACCGCAAACAGTTTCGAGGACGCATGAAAGGCAGGGCCAGCCGGGGGACCGAGGTCTCGTTCGGCGAGTACGGCCTGCAGGCGATGGAGCCAGCCTGGATCACCAGCCGCCAGATTGAAGCGGCACGGCGGGCGATTGTCCGCCACGTCCGCCGGCGCGGCAAGTATTGGGTCCGCATCTTTCCCGACAAGCCGGTCACGGCAAAGCCCGCCGAGACGCGGATGGGAAAGGGGAAAGGCGCGGTCGATCACTGGGTGGCAGTGGTAAAACCGGGCCGGATTCTCTTCGAGTTGGCCGGTGTTGCAGAGGAACAGGCCCAGGAAGCCATGCAGCTCGCGGCGAGCAAGTTGCCGATCAAGTGCCAGTTCGTCGTACGCCAGGATTTGGTGGGAGAGTGATCATGCTGGCAAGGGACTTTCGAAAGTTGACCGATGAACAGCTGGCGGGCCGGCTGGAGGATTCGTACCGCGAGTTGTTCAACCTGCGTCAGGGGTGGTATATGGGCCAGATGGAGGACAATAACCGCATTATCGCGGTCAAGCGGGACATTGCCCGCATCAAGACCGTGCTGCGAGAGCGGGAGTTGGCTGCAATGATCATGGAAGGAGGCGCGCAGTGAGAGAGCGGCGCAAGCAGTTGACAGGGCGCGTCATCAGCGACAAGATGGACAAGACTGTTGTGGTGTTGGTCGAGCAGACTCGCCGTCATCCACGCTATGGAAAAGTGATCCGGGTGCGCAAAAAGTTTTACGCCCACGATCAGGAGAACATCTGCCAGCTGGGGGATACGGTGCTCATCGTCGAGTCCAGGCCAATCAGCCGGAACAAGCGCTGGGTGGTGGAGCAGATCGTCGATCGCGGTCAAGTGCTGGGGGAGGTGGCGGCATGATCCAGCAGGAGTCTCGCCTGCGCGTCGCCGACAACTCTGGCGCAAAAGAGATTCTGTGCATCCGCGTGCTGGGCGGGTCGAAGCGGCGATACGGCCACGTTGGCGATACAATCGTTGCCTCGGTGAAACAAGCTGCTCCCAATTCCGCCGTCAAAAAGGGCGAGGTGATTCGGGCGGTGATCGTCCGTACCGCCAAAGAGTACCGCCGCCCCGATGGCTCGTCGATCCGCTTTGACGACAACGCCGTAGTCTTGCTGGATGCCGACGGATCAAACCCCCGTGGCACGCGCATCTTTGGGCCTGTGGCGCGGGAACTGCGTGACAAGGGATTTATGAAGATTATATCCCTGGCCCCAGAGGTACTCTAAGGGTTGGGTGGCAAAGGAGTAGAACGTTGGGCGTCCGAATTAAGAAAGGTGACACGGTCGAAGTGATCTCGGGAAATGACCAGGGATTGCGCGGCCGCGTGATGCGAGTGATTCCAAAAGACGACCGGGTGGTGGTGTCAGGGGTGAACATTATCAAAAAGCACCAGCGTCCGGTTCGCGCAGGACGGAGCGAGGTACAGCCGGGCATTATCGAGTTCGAGGCCCCCATTCAGGCCTCCTGCGTGATGCTGGTCTGTCCTCATTGCAACGAACGCAGCCGGGTTCAGTTCAGCCTTCTGGAGGATGGTCGGAAGGTGCGCCGCTGCAAACGGTGTGCGCAAGTGATCGACTAGTTTGCTGGAGAGGGTAGGAATGCAGCGATTGCAAATGCTCTATCAGGAACACGTTCGTTCGACGATGATGAAATCGTTCGGATATCGGAACGTGATGGAAGTGCCAACGGTCAAAAAGATCATTGTCAATATCGGGATGGGAGAGGCGCTGGACAATCCAAAGGCATTGGACTTTGCGGTGCAGGATATCGTAAAGATTACAGGCCAGCGGCCGGTCGTCACCCGCGCTCGCAGATCGATTGCCAGCTTCAAGCTGCGCGAGGGCCGGGCCGTAGGGGTCAAGGTGACGCTGCGCGGTGAGCGGATGTGGGCCTTTCTCGATCGGTTGTGCAACGTGGCGTTGCCTCGTCAGCGGGACTTTCGTGGAGTTTCCGATTCCTTCGATGGGCGGGGGAACTATACGTTGGGGCTGCGGGAACAGTTGGTCTTTCCAGAGATTGATTACGATAAAATCGACAAGATCCGCGGGATGGAGATCTCCATTGTCACCTCAGCCAAGACGGACGAGGAGGGGCGGCGGCTGTTAGAGTTGTTGGGGATGCCGTTCCGCCGCGGGAATTAACGGAGGAAGGGATGACGAGAAAGTGCCTGCCGATTCGAGAGACCCGGCGAAAGTACAAGGTGCAAGTGCGAAATCGCTGTCAGCGGTGTGGTCGACCCCGTGGTTATTATCGCCGCTTCCAGTTGTGCCGTATCTGCTTGCGTGAGTTGGCGCTGGAGGGGAAAATCCCCGGCGTTGTCAAGTCCAGTTGGTAGGAAGAGGACGGTTTGATGACAGTGACAGATCCGATTGCTGATATGTTGGCGCGTGTCCGAAATGCTGCTGCCGTCGGGCACCCCGCGGTAGAGATGCCTTCGTCCAAGATGAAGATCGCCATCGCGCGTGTTCTGAAGGACGAAGGGTTCATCGACAGTTATCAGGTGGTGGAAAGCGACGAGCAGCCCCGTTACCGCTTGGTGATTTACCTCAAATATGTGGGTGAGCGCAGAGAGCGCCGTCCCGTCATCACTGGCCTCAAACGGGTCAGCAAGCCCGGCCGCCGGGTCTATACGGGGGCGCATGATATCCCTTGGGTGCGCAGTGGGATGGGGATTGCGATCCTCACCACGCCCAAGGGGGTGTTGACAGGACAGCAGGCCCGCCGGCTTGGCGTCGGGGGAGAAATCCTCTGCTACGTCTGGTAGACAGGCGGCAGCGTTGGATGTAGGGGGAGAAGAGACATGTCACGAATTGGCCGCATGCCAATTCCCTTGCCTGAAGGGGTTACGGTAGATATCAAGGGGAATCGGGTAAAGGTCCGTGGCCCGAAAGGGGAGTTGAGTCAAACCTTTGACCCTTCGATGCGCATCAAGTTGGAGGATAACGTCCTGCAAGTATTCCGCCCCGGCGACGATCGTCGACACAGGGCCCTGCACGGGCTGACGCGCGCCCTGCTGGCGAACATGGTGACGGGAGTCTTTGAGGGGTTCCAAAAGCAGCTGCAGATCGAAGGAGTCGGCTATCGGGCCGACGTGAAAGCCGATGGAACCCTGGAGATGGGCCTGGGATACTCGCACCTGGTGCTTGTTGAGCCGCCGGAGGGGATTTCCTTTGAGGTCGAACCTCGCAGCCGGGTGATCACGGTTTCTGGAATCAACAAGCAAGTGGTAGGGCAGATTGCCGCCGTGATCCGCGCCAAGCGTCCCCCAGAGCCGTATCGGGGCAAGGGAATTCGCTATGTTGACGAACAGATACGCCGCAAGGCGGGCAAGACGGGTGTGTAGGAGTGTGAGCGGATGGGTGAAAAGGATCGTCGTCTAGGGCGGCTACGCCGTCGCCAGCAGATTCGCAAAAAGGTTTTTGGTACGCCAGACCGCCCGCGCCTCTGCGTATTTCGCAGCCTGCGGCATATCTATGCCCAAATCATCGATGACACGACCGGCCACACTTTGATCGCCGCGTCCACCCTCGATACCCACGTCCGGGAAGAATTGGGGGAGATGAAAAAGACGGCGCAGGCAGAGGTGGTCGGTAGGGTCTTGGCCCGCCGCGCTCTGGAAAAAGGGGTGACGACGGTTGTCTTTGACCGCGGGGGGTACAAGTATCACGGCCGGGTCAAGGCGCTGGCTGAGGCTGCGCGTAAGGCGGGGTTGGAATTCTAGCGTGTGGGGTGGGTTTTCCCCTATCACACGGGCGACGGAGGCGGAATGAGCAGGAATATACGGGACCGCGAAGTATTTGAAGAGCAAGAAGAGCTGGACGAGCGCGTAATCAGCATCGACCGCGTGGCCAAGGTGGTCAAGGGCGGCCGGCGCTTTGGCTTCCGCGTGGTCGCTGCGGCGGGAGACAACAATGGGACAGTGGGGATTGGCGTCGGCAAGGCGAGGTCAGTGCCGGACGCCATCCGCAAGGCGACGGAGCGGGCGCGCAGTTCGATGCGCCCGATCCCCCTCGTGGGCCAGACAATTCCGCACCAGGTGACGGGTGTGTGTGGCGGGGCGCAGGTGTTGATCAAGCCCGCTTCTCCAGGCACAGGCGTCATCGCTGGCGGCGGGGTGCGCGCCGTGTTGGAGGTGGCCGGTGTGCGCGATGTGCTGACCAAGTCGTTGGGCAGCGCCAATGTCCTCAATGTCGTCACGGCGACGTACAATGGCTTGCTCCAGCTCCGCTCCGCCGAGGACGTGGCCCGCGAGCGCGGGCTGCCCAAGGCGCAGGTGATGTCGTTTTGGAGGCGCGGGCAATGAGTGGCAAGGTCCTGCGAATCACATTGACCAAAAGCCCCATTGGCTACTCGGAGCGACAGAAACGGACGGTGCGGGCGTTGGGCCTGCGCAAGATAAACCAGGTGGTTGAACAAGCCGATACGCCGGTGATTCGCGGTATGGTGGCCAAGGTGAGTCATTTGCTGACTGTAGAAGAGGTTGAAACATGAAACTGCACGATCTATGTCCCTCCGAGGGCAGCAAGAAATCCCGCAAGCGGGTTGGCCGGGGCATTGCTGCCGGGCAAGGCAAGACGGCCGGGCGGGGCATGAAGGGCCAGCGCGCGCGCAGCGGCGGCAGTCTTCCCCCTTACTTTGAGGGTGGACAATTGCCGCTGGTGCGCAAGCTCCCCTTTGTCCGCGGCGTCGGCTTCCGCGACCCATGGCGGGTCCACTTTACGCCGGTCAATATCGGCCGGCTAGAGCGGTTTCCTGATGGAAGTGTGGTGACACCCAAACAGCTGGCCCAGGCCGGGATCATCAAGCGGCCCGACGAATTGGTGGCCATTCTGGGACGGGGCGAGCTGTCGCGCTCTTTGAAGGTCAAGGCACATCGGTTCTCTGCCAGCGCCCGGTCCAGTATTGAGGCAAACGGCGGTGTGGTGGAAGAACTGGCTTGGCAGCGGGGCGGTCGGCGGACCCGCTAGAGACTTGGGAGAAGTTAATGTTACAGGCTTTGCGTGATGCCCTCAGGCTGCCCGACCTGCGAAGGCGGATTTTTAATACGCTCTTGATCCTGGTGATCTTTCGAATTGCTGCACACGTACCGGTGCCCGGTATTGACCGGGTGGCGTTGCAACAGCTGGTGGGAGGGGTCGGTGGCGCAACCCAGTTCATCAATTTCCTCGACTTGTTATCTGGTGGGGCGCTGGCAAATTATTCGGTGTTGGCCAATGGGGTTTATCCCTACATCAATGCCACCATCATCATCCAGTTGCTGATCCCGGTCATCCCGGCGCTGCAGCGGATTCAGCAGGAGGAGGGAGAGGCCGGGCAGCGCAAGATCAATCAGTGGGCCTATTACCTTGCTGTGCCGATGGCCGCTTTGCAGGCTTGGGGACAGGCGCAGCTCTTTAACAGTGCGGCGGCGCAGCCAATCCTGCCGCGCTTTGGCTTCAGTTCCCCCGCCTATATCCTGCCGACGCTCTCGGTGCTGGTGTCGATGACGGCAGGGACGATGTTTGCGATCTGGCTTGGCGAGTTGATCAGCGAGCAGGGGGTTGGAAACGGCCTGTCGCTGATCATATTCGGCGGCATCGTGGCCCGTACCCCGGCCAATATCCAGCGTATCTATATTGAGGCCGGTGGAGAAGTGGGTAGCACGCTGCGTAGTGTGCTGGCGGTGGTGCTGTTCCTGCTCATTACTGCGGCGACCATGTTTGTGATCGTCTATTTCCAGGAGGGGCAGCGGCGCATCCAGGTGCAGTATGGCAAGCGGGTGCGCGGACGCCGCATGTATGGCGGCGGCAGCACCTACATCCCGCTGCGCGTCAATATGGCGGGAATGATCCCGCTCATCTTTGCCAGCTCGATCTTGACCCTGCCGGCGTTGCTGGCCCAGTTCTTTGTCCAATCCGAAAATGTGCGGGTTGCCGAGATTGCAACCAGTATGATGAACTTTTTTACCCCCGGCGGGGCGACAGAATGGTATGCCATAATGATCTATGCCGTGATTTATTTTGCAGCGGTCGTTGGCTTTACCTTCTTCTACACGTTTGTCCTGATCGAACAGCAGGACCTGGCCGGAGTGCTGCAACGGCAGGGCGGGTTTATTCCCGGCATTCGCCCGGGTAAAAAGACCGCCGATTACATCAACGGCGTCTATCGCCGCATCACCCTGGTCGGCGCCGTGTTCCTTGGCGGCGTGGCTGTTTTGCCTTACTTTACCCAGTTGATCCTCGAGACCCGGGTGTTGATCGTCCAGTCGACGGGGCTGCTCATCGTAGTGGGCGTCGTGGTGGACACGATGCGGCAATTGGAGGCACAGTTGCTGATGCGCCACTACGAGGGCTTTATCAAGTAACGCCAGGTCGGATGATTCACATCAAGTCGGCGGAAGAAATTAACAAGATGCGCCGGGCGGGCCGGATCGTGGCCGAGGTGCTGGAGCGAATGAGGGAATGGGTGGTCCCCGGCGTCACCACCGGCGAACTGGATCGGCAGGCGGAAGAAGTGATCCGAGGCCATAACGCGATCCCCTCGTTCAAGGGGTATCCGCCCGGCAGCGTTTTCCCTTTTCCCGCCACGATCTGCGCTTCGGTCAACGACGAGTTGGTCCACGGTATCCCGGGGCCGCGGGTCCTTCAGGAAGGGGATATCGTCAGCATCGACGTGGGGGCTGTTCTGGATGGCTATCACGGCGACGCGGCGGTGACCTTGCCGGTCGGCGAGATTCCAGAAGAGACCCAACGGCTGTTGCAGGTCGCCGAGGGGGCCTTTGCCGCCGGGATGGCCCAGGCGCGGTCGGGCCGCCGGGCCGGCGATATCTCGGCCGCCATCCAGAACTATGTGGAGCGGCGTGGCTACAACGTGGTGCGGGAGTATACCAGTCACGGCATCGGCCGGCAGATGCACGAGGAACCGCAAGTGCCCAATTTCGGCCGGGCCGGGCGGGGTGTTTTGCTGCGCGCGGGAATGGCCATTGCCTTGGAACCGATGGTCCTGGCGGGCGATTATCGCGTGCGGGTGTTGGACGATCATTGGACAGTGGTGTCGGCGGATGGGCAATTGACCGCCCACTTTGAGAACACCATCTATATCCGTGACGGAGAAGCGGAAATTCTAACACAGTTGTGATCTGGAGCGGTGGAAAAGTAGGGAGAAAATGAAATGAGAGTATCACCGTCTGTCAAGCGACGATGTCCAAAATGCAAGATCATTCGGCGGCGCGGCGTGGTCCGGGTGATCTGTAACAACCCCAAGCACAAGCAGCGCCAGGGGTAGTTGTGGCCCGTATGGGTTTTGCCAAGCATGGCTGACTGGAGGGAAAGATGGCACGTATCTCAGGGGTAGACCTACCCCGCAGTAAACGGGTGGAGATTGGCCTGACCTACATCTATGGGATTGGCCGCATGCTCAGCAACGAGATCCTGCGCAAGGTTGACATCGACCCCAACACGCGGGTGCGAGATTTGACCGAGGCCGAGGTCTCGCGGCTGAGAGAAGTTATCGATCGTGAGTGTCGTGTGGAAGGCGACCTGCGGCGCGAGGTTCAGATGAACATCAAGCGCCTGATGGAGATCGGTTGTTACCGGGGAATCCGTCATCGCCAGAACCTGCCAGTATATGGCCAGCGCACGCGGACCAATGCGCGGACCAAGCGCGGGCCGCGGAAGACGGTTCCTGGTCGTGGCCGGCGCCGGGGAATGAAGAAGAAGTAGTAGTAGTAGAGCGGACGGAGGATATATGTCGCGAGGTCAGAGATCACGACGGCGGACGACGCGCCGGGTAAAGCGCAATGTTCCGGTTGGAAATGTCCATATTCATGCGACTTTTAATAATACGATCATCACGATGACTGACCCCAATGGCAATGCCATCAACTGGGCCAGCGCCGGATCGGTGGGTTTCAAGGGCTCACGGAAGAGCACTCCCTTTGCGGCGCGCCAGGCGGCGCAAAAAGCGGCAAAGGATGCCCGGGATAATGGGATGCACGAAGCGCACGTCTTTGTCAAGGGGCCTGGGCCTGGCCGAGAAGCGGCCATCCGTGCCCTTCAGTCAGCCGGGTTGCGGATCCTGTCGATTACTGACGTGACGCCCATTCCGCACAATGGCTGCCGGCCTCCCAAAAAGCGCCGGGTGTAGCGTCTCGAGGAGGGAGAATGGCGAGATATAGAGGTCCTGTTTGTAAGCTGTGCCGTCTGGAGCGGCAAAAGCTGTTCTTGAAGGGGGAGCGCTGTTATTCCCCCAAGTGCGCGATGGAACGGCGCGATTATCCGCCCGGAGAGCATGGGCAGTTGGCGCGCTTTCGCCGCCGGCGCCCTTCTGACTATTACCTGCAGTTGCGGGAGAAGCAAAAAGTCCGCAACGTTTACGGCGTGTTGGAGCGCCAGTTCCGCCGCTATTTCCGGATGGCGGAACGGATGCCCGGTCTCACAGGGGAAAACTTGCTGATCCTGTTAGAACGGCGTCTGGACAATGTGGTCTATCGTCTGGGGTTTGCCGATTCTCGTGCCCAGGCGCGGCAGCTGGTGCAGCACGGCCACTTTGTTGTCAACAATCGCCGCACAACGATTCCCTCCTACTTGATCCGGGAAGGGGATATCATCGCCGTCCGAGAGGGAAGCCAAAAGCGGACTTATTTTAAGAATCGAGCCGAGATGTTGGATGCTCAACATCCTCCGCACTGGTTGAGCCTTGACCCTGGCACGCTGTCGGCGCGGGTGGTTGGCAAACCTCGGCGAGAGGATGTGGATATTCCCTTTGAAGAGGGATTGGTCGTCGGTTACTATTCGCGATAAGTCGTTCCAGCGTCGAGCTGAACGGAGGGAGGGCGAGGTTGTTCACACCGGTTCTACCCAAGATCGAAATGGAGGCAATTTCGCAGCAGTATGGCCGCTTTGTGATTGGCCCGCTGGAAAGTGGGTACGGTGTCACGCTGGGGAATGCCCTGCGCCGTGTGTTGCTGTCTTCACTGCCCGGCGCGGCAATTACCTCGATCCGCATCCTGGACGTGTCGCACGAGTTTGCGACCATCCCTTATGTGCGTGAGGATGTGCTCCAGATCATTATGCAGGTGAAGCGCTTGCGCTTAAAGATGGAAGGGGACGGCCCGATGCGGATGATGCTGGAAGCGCGGGGAGAAGGCACGATCACTGCCGGTGACATCCACGCCCCGCCCGAGATTGAAATTCTGAATCCGGATCTCTATCTTTTTGCCACCGATTCTCCAGAGGCCCGCGTGGAGATCGAGTTCACCGTTGGCTGGGGCCGGGGATATTCCCCGGCTGAGGAGCGGGAGAACCTGGCAATTGGCGAGTTGCCGGTGGATGCCATTTTCAGTCCTATTCGCCGGGTGGCGTTCGATGTCGAGCGGACCCGCGTGGGGCAGATGACGAACTATGACCGGCTCACGATGGACATCTGGGTCGACGGGCGGATCAGCCCGATGGATTCTCTGAAAGAAGCAGCTCGGACTCTGGTCACACATCTGCGGCTGATCGCCGGGATCACTGAAGAGCCCGAGATGGAGCAAGATCAAGAGCGCGGTTTGCCCAGCCGGGTCTATGATACACCGATTGAAGATTTGGAGCTGAGCGTGCGCGTCTTTAACGCCTTGAAGCGTGCCGGGATGTCCAAAACTGGCGAGGTGTTGGACATGCTGACCAAGGGTGATGAGGCAATTCTCACGATCCGCAACTTTGGTGAGAAATCGCTGCAGGAGCTGAAGGAAAAGCTTTTGGAAGCGGGCTATGCTGAATATCTTGAGGATGACCTGTAGGTAGGAGGCATCCATTGTTGGAGGTGCGTCGATGCGACATCGTGTCGCTGGCAAAAAGCTAAATCGCTCCGTTGGTCACCGCCGGGCGTTGGTGCGGAACATGACCTCGGCGCTGATCTACCATGGCCGCATCAAGACCACGGAGGCCAAGGCCCGGGTGGTGCGGCGGCATGCCGAAAAGTTGATCACCCTGGCCAAACGGGGATTGCAGGCCGGGGAAGAGAATGTAAGCAGTGGCGTCCATGCCCGCCGCGTAGCCAGCGGTCGAATCAACCGCTGGATGCATGATACTGAGGGCGAGCGGGTGGACCTGTTGAAAAAGCTCTTTGACGAGATTGCGCCCCGCTATGCAGAGCGGAAGGGCGGGTATACCCGCATCGTCAAGTTGGGGCCGCGCCAGGGGGATGCCGCCCCGATGGCGGTGTTGGAGTTAGTGGAGGAATAGCGGCCGATTCCATCGCGCCAGGGACGTCGAATGCGCGTACGGGCGATTGTCGCCTACGAAGGGACGGATTATCACGGCTTTCAACGGCAGGCGATTGAGCCCACTGTGCAGGGGGTTCTGGAATCCGCCCTGGCCCAGGTGACTCGGCAGCAGCCACCTGTCTTGGCCGCCGGGAGAACAGATGCAGGGGTGCATGCCGAGGGGCAGGTCATTGCCTTTGACGTCGAGTGGCGGCATTCGCTGGAGGCGCTGCAGCGAGCTTTGAACGCTGTGCTGCCCCGCGACGTAGCGGTATGGAAAACCGAACAGGCTGCAGCGACATTCAACCCGCGCTTTGACGCGCACAGTCGCTGCTACCGCTACACGATTTACAACGCGCCGGTTCGTTCGCCGTTGGCCCGTCGGACCAGTTTGCATGTTCCCCGGCCTTTGGACCGGCAGGCGATGCAGGAGGCCAGTCGTTGTCTGGTGGGGCGGCAAGATTTTGCTGCCTTTGGCCGCCCGCCGCAAGGTGAGAATTCGCTCCGCCGCGTGCTGCGGGCGGAATGGAGCGGCGAGTTGCCGTGGCTGTACTTTGATATTGAAGCGGATGCCTTTCTCTACCGCATGGTGCGCAGCCTGGTGGGGACGCTGCTGCAGGTAGGATGGGGCAAGATAACAGTGGAGGACTTGGCCCGGATATTGGCCTCTCGGGATCGGGAATGTGCTGGGCCCACAGCACCGCCGCGAGGCCTGTGCCTGGTCCGCGTAAATTATAAAGCAGGTAATTGCTCTTGAGGAGTGTGACAGAGTGAAAACTTATGTGACCAAGCCAGGCGATGTGAAACAAGAGTGGTTTGTCGTCGATGCTGAGGGCAAGACCCTGGGGCGTCTGGCGACCCAGATCGCGGCCCGCCTGCGCGGCAAGCACAAGCCGAATTATTCTCCGTCCGTTGACGTCGGTGACTATATCGTTGTTATCAATGCCGCCAAGGTCCACGTCACTGGCCGGAAGATGGACCAAAAGATGTACTATCGTCACTCGGGCTATCCTGGAGGCTTGAAGGAGATCAGCCTGCGGGACCAGTTGGCCAAGCATCCGACGCGGGTGGTTGAACATGCCGTGCGGGGGATGCTGCCCAAGAACCGGCTCGGGCGGCGGATGATGAGCAAGCTAAAGGTCTATGCTGGGCCTGATCATCCACATCAGGCGCAGCAGCCGACTCTGCTGGAATTGTAACGAGGAGTTGAACCGGGATGGCAGAACAGCAATATTATGAAGGCGTTGGACGGCGCAAGGCAGCCACTGCGCGCGTACGGATCTATACTGAGGGCGAGGGCGGGATCTTGGTCAACGATCGTCCCTTGCAAGAGTATTTTGTGCGCGGTGTGGACGTCAGGCACTTGATGGACCCGCTAAAGGCAGCGGGGTTGGATGGGCGCTTGACGATTTCGGTCAAGGTCGAGGGGGGCGGCATCGCCGGTCAGGCTGGAGCTGTGCAGCTGGGTATTGCCCGCGCTCTGCTCAAGATGGACCCTCACCTGCGGCCAGTGCTGCGCAAAGGGGGCTTTTTGACCCGTGATGCACGGGTCAAGGAGCGCAAAAAGCCGGGTCTGAAGCGGGCCCGCAAGGCGCCGCAGTACACCAAGCGGTAAACGATCTGCAGCGGACGAGGGCGAAGGAGAGGCATCCTTCGCCCCTTCTGTTTTATAGCGGTGACGCCGAAAACAGGTGAGAACAGTTGGCAAATTGAGCGGGCTGGATGAGGAGGGGAGAATGGCCAAATTTGACCGCATACCCCGTTGGGATTTGAGCGGAATTTTTCCTGGCTTGGAATCCGCCGAGTTTGCCCAGGCGATGGCGAAATTAAAGGCTGCCCTGGATGAACTGGAGCGCTACATCGCTGCGCACCAGATTGCCCAGTCAGGGCAGAGACCGGACAGCATGGCCGAATTGATCGAGACGGTCGAGGGCTATCTGGCGCGGATGAATGCTGTCGAAATGTTGTACAGCACCTTGTGGCACTATGCCTATGGCCATGTCACCACCGATTCGTACAGCGCCCCGGCCAAGCGGGCCATGTCCGAGGTGCAAGTGTTGGGGGCGCGGATTGAGAGCCAGGCGGTGTTGTTCTGCGGCTGGATGGGCGTTGTCACAGAGGACCCCGGCGTGCTGCCTGCTCTGCTCGAAGGGGAGGGATTGGCGCGCGAGCATGCGTTCTATCTGCGAGAAACGGCGGAGCAGAGCCGCTACCTGATGAGCGGCGCGGAAGAGTCGCTGGCCTCGGAGCTGGCGTTGAGCGGCGCCAAGGCCTGGCAAAGCCTCCAGGGGGTGATCACTTCTCAGCTCAAGATTCCCTTTGAGCAAGATGGGGAGGTCCGGGAACTGCCCTTTACCGTCTTGCTCAACCTGCGCACCCATCCCGACGGCGAGGTGCGCCGCCGGGCTTACAAGGCCGAGCTGCAGGCCTGGAAAAGGGTGCAGGAACCGCTGGCTGCCTGTCTCAACGGCGTAAAGGGCGCGGTGACGACCCTCTACCGGCGGCGCGGTCGTACGGATGCCTTGCACGAGGCATTGGACCTCGCGCGCATCGATCGCGAGACCCTGGAAGCAATGCTGGGCGCCATGCGCGAGGCTTTTCCCCAGTTTTGTCGCTACTGGCAGGCCAAGGCCGGGCGGCTGGGAAAAGAGCAGCTGGCCTGGTGGGACCTCTGGGCGCCGGTAGGGGAGGCCGAGCGGCGGTATACCTTTGTCGAGGCGCGGGATTTTATCCTGGCCCAGTTTGCGGCCTTTTCCGACCGTCTTGTCGCTTTTGCCCGCCGCGCATTTGACCAGCATTGGATCGACGCCGAGCCGCGCGACGGCAAGCGGGGTGGGGCCTTTTGCATGGAGGTCCTGTTGCGAGAAGAGTCGCGCATCCTCTGCAACTTTGACGGCTCGTTGGACGCGGTGATGACCATCGCGCACGAGCTGGGTCACGGCTATCACAACGAATGCCTGCGGGGCAAGACGGCGCTGCAGCGCCAGACCCCAATGACGCTTGCTGAAACAGCGTCGACGTTTTGCCAGACCATTATTGCCGATGCCGCTCTGGAGCAGGCCGCCAGTCCAGGCGAGGAGTTGGTGATTCTCGAATCGTTTCTCCTCGACGCGTCTCAGGCCATCGTCGACATCTACTCCCGCTACATCTTTGAGAAAAAAGTTTTCGAGCGGCGGGCCGGGGCCGAATTGTCGGCCGACGAGTTGTGCGAGATCATGACCCGCTGCCAGCAGGAGGCCTATGGGGCGGGGGTGGACCCGCGCTATCTGCATCCATACATGTGGACGTGGAAGCCGCATTACTACCGCCCGGCCCTGTCGTTCTACAACTTTCCCTACGCTTTTGGCTTATTGTTCAGCCTGGGGTTATACCGGGTCTATCGGGAGCGGGGGGGCGAATTTTTGGCGCAATACGACGCCCTGCTGCGCGACACGGGGGAGGCCAGGCCCGCTGACCTGGCAGCCCGATTCGGATTTGACCTGCGTCAACCCGACTTTTGGCGCCAGAGCTTGCAGGTGGTCGAAAAGCGGGTGGAGCAGTACCAGGCGCTCCAGGTGCTGCGACTCCGACAATAGCCGCCCACCTGAATGTCATGCCCGCGAATCCCCGCCTTCGCGGGGACGGGCGCGGGGGTGACCGGCTATGCTAGAGCGGCGCCCATTTTTTGGTGGTGGCCCTCCGCGCCGTGGCAACTGTTGCGAAAACTGCTTTGTTAGCACGCTGCAAGCGTGACCGGCAAGCTACGCCGGACGATTGGCTTTGATGGCCAGGCGGACCACCTTGTCCTGAAATGGGCGGGGGAATTCGGTTGTGATGCGGTCGATGTGCTCTTTGAGTTGGCTGCGCAGGAAAGGGTAGGCCTGCTCCGCAATTGCAAAATCGGCGATCAGAAACTCGAAAATCGCGTTGGTTTCTGAATGTTCCAGGTCGTGGGCCAGCTGGTAGGCATCCTCCAGCGTTTTTACGCTCTGCAGCATCTTTTCTGGGGACAGTTGGAGAAGGCGTTGGGCGCTTGTCACCATCTGGGAAGATGCCGGCTGGGCAAGTTTCTCGTCACTCAGACGCTGTTGCAGCTTTTCCAACCACAAGGCATGGCCTGTTTCTTCCTTTGCGTATTGTTCCCAAAAAACCGCCACGTCCGGATGGTGGGAAAACAGCTGTGCCAGTTCCAGGTAAAAGGCCTCTGCGCCTCGTTCCAGGGCAATGGCCATTTCGATCAGTTCGCCAATCGTTTCTTGGGGCATTTTCATCTCCCAGTTTGACAGGGCTCACGATCAGGTGGGGAGCGGGAGCAGGATATGGAAGGTGCTTCCGGGCAGCTTTTCTTCGTCTCGCCCCTCGCTCTCGACCCAGATTTTTCCGCCATGGGCCTCGACAATTCCCCGCGCTACCGTCAGGCCCAGGCCCATCCCGCCCCCTTTGAAAGCGGTTTTGCTGGTGCGGTGCAGCGAGGTGTTCTCCAGCACGTAGAAGCGGTCAAAGATGCGATCTCGCTCTTGCGGGTCGATGCCGATGCCGGTGTCCTTGATGGTCAGATGTACTGTATCTTCCAGCACCCGCCCTGATAAGGTGATCGTTCCCCCGTCCGGCGTGTATTTGACCGAGTTGCTGATGACGTTCCACAGTACCTGGTAGATGCGTTGGGAATCGACCCGCAGCGGCGGCAGGTTTTCCAGGTTATCGAATACAAATTCCAATGACCGTCCAGCATCCAGGCTGGTGAGATTCTTGATCACGCTTTCGACCATGGTGTTGATTTCGATGGGTACGATCTTTAGGTCCAGCTTGTTTGCGTCGATCAGCGTGACGTTGAGAATGTCCTCCACCACCTGGCTCAGCCGCTTGGTCGCTTCGGCGACCTGGGAGATGAGGTAGCGGGGGCTTCCTTCTTCGTCCACGGCGCCGGGGATGTCGGGCATTGTCAGGAGGAGTTGGTTGTAGCCATAGATCACGGTCAGCGGGGTGCGCAGTTCGTGCCCCGCCAGGATGACAAAGTCTGATTTCATGCGCTCAAGGTGCTGCAGATCCTCGTGGGCTTGCTGGAGCTCGCGGATTTTCTCCTCGAGCCGTTCTACCAGGCGGCGGCTGTATTCGACCAGGTATTCGCTCTTTTTCTCCTCTGACTCGACCTCTTCGCGCATGCCGCCGATGAATTCTTGCACCTGTTCCGGAAAGCGATCGATGTCAATTGGTTTGGGGATATAACCGCTGCAGCCAGCGATCAAGGCGCGTTCTCGATCCCCTCTCAGGGCGGCAGCAGTGACGGCGACGATGGGGACATCCTTGATGTGGTCAAAGGCGCGCAGCCGGGTGGTCACTTCGTAGCCATCCATCCCGCTGATGTTGATGTCCATCAAGACCAGTACCGGCTGCATCCGCTGTCCCATCTCCAGCGCGGCCATGCCGTCCGTGACCACGGTGACATTATATCCCTCAGCGCCCAATACGCGCTGTACGAGGGTTGCGCTGGAAGGATCGTCTTCTACGTACAAGATCTGCGGTTTTTCAGTCATGGCCGTTTGTCTCCAACGCGTCGAGCACTTCTTGCAGCAGCTCTTCGTCGCTAAAGGCCCCTTTTTGCAGCAGCATGCGGATGTGACCGCTCAAGCGGGCTCGTTCGTTAGGCGTCAGTTCCTGGGCAGTGGCGACGATGACGGGGATGCCTTGCAGTTCCTGGTCAGCTCGCATCGCTTCCAACACCCCGAACCCGTCCACCTCGGGCATCATCAAGTCCAGTAAAACGACGTCGGGCCGTTCCCGGCGGATCATCTCCAGGCCGCTGCGCCCGTCGGTGGCCTCAAAAATCTGGTAATCGCCGCGCGCCTGGAGGATGCGTCGCAGCAGGCGGGCAGCGTTTGCGTCGTCCTCCAGGATGGCAATGCGCTGCACGCTGCGATCCAGCTGCTCGAGGGTGCCCAGCAACCCGTCTTCGATCACCGGTGTCTCTTGGGGCAGCTCCACCGTCCGCGCCCATTCCTTGCCCAGCAGGTGTTTTTCCACCGGGAAGGTGTGACCGGAGCAGTTGACCACGACGATCTCGTCCCGGCGGACGATTCCTTCGCTGAGCAGTTTGAACAGGCCGGCAAAGGCCAGGGCAGCCGCCGGCTCCATCGAGATGCCGTTTAGCTTGGCCATCACGTGCATGGCGCGGAAGGTCTCTTCGTCGCTGATGGCGGCAAAGGCGCCGCCGTGCTCGCGGACGACCCGCTCGAGAAAGGTGTAGGCGGGGCCGGGGTTGCCCGTCGCGACGGTAATCACGCGAGTGTAGGGGTGGAGGACCGGCTCGGCAACCTGGAGCCCTTTTTGGTACGACCAGACCATTGGCGCGCAGCCCTCAGCCTGGATGCAGGCGAGGCGGGGCATGCGGTCCACCAGGCCCAACTTGATCAGCTCCTGGTATCCTTTCCACACCCCTACCGGCCCCATCCCGCCGCTGACCGATTGAAAGTACCAGTCCGGTGCTCGCCAGGGCGTGTCTCCCTTTCCGAGAAAGAGGGGCAGCTGTTCGGCGATCTCGAAGGCGACCGTTTTCATGCTTTCGCGCGCGGCGATCGAGCGGATGCCGCGATCGATAAAGATGCCCTGGCGTCGTGCGAACTCGGCGGCGACTTTTTTGGTCTGGTCGTATGTGCCAGTGACCTTGACCACCTCGCTGCCGTAAATAGCAACTTCGCGCATCTTTTCGGGCGGGACGAGGCTGGTGACGAATGCCCACATCTTGATGCCGACCAGGGCGGAGTAGGCGGAGTAGGATATGGCGACGTTGCCCGTCGAGGCGACGATGGCCTCGGTAATCCCCAGTTCTTTCATCACCGACAGCGAAAGCGCAGCCTGCCGGTCCTTGAACGATCCGGTCGGCCCCTGTCGCTCGTCTTTGACATAGATGTGCGGCGCTCCCAGCATCATCCCCAGGTTTGTGGCGTGGAGCAGGGGCGTGCCGCCTTCCCCCATGGTCGCCCGGTTGGCATAGCTGTGCAAGGGGAGCAGTTCCCCGTAGCGCCACATGTCAAAGGGGCGGCCCTCGAGTGCCTGGGGCCAGGCCTGGGCGACCGCTTCATAATCGTATGCCACATCCCACCAGTCTCCCTGGCAGTGGGGGCATTGGAGCGGGGGACGGGCGAGTGGTTCTTGATGTCCACAGTCGGCACACTGCAAGTACGGCGAGGCAGCAACGGGAACGGTCATAATACACTCCTGGTTAGCTGTGTTGTCCCTTATTATACCAAAAGCTGGCCCAGACGAAAACTTGGATTTTTGGGCAACAGCGGTCGGGGCGACCGGCCGGTCGCCCCGAAAATATGCTTGTCGTTTGTCCGCTTACTCTTCCTGTTCGACGTGAATGTGGGTCCGGCCCAGTTTCCGCAGCGCGGCAGCAACGTCCTCCAGTAGTTCGTTCTTTTCCAGCATTCCTTTCTGGATCAATGCTTCGATGTTGTGGTTCAGGGTTTCGCGCTCTTCTGCCGTCAGCTCTTTGGCGGTGACGATGATGATGGGGATCGTGCGGGTCGATTCATCCGCCTTGACCGCTTCCAGCACGGCAAACCCATCGACATCCGGCATCATCAGGTCGAGGACGATGATGTGGGGGCGAATCCCCTTGATCATGGCGATGGCTTCTTGCCCGTTGATCGCCTCAACGACTTCGTACCCTTCTTGGCTCTCGATCATCCGCCGCAGGAGCTTGCGGTCTTGTTCCTGGTCGTCGACGACCAGCACCAGGTGGTGCCCTTCCTCGCGGTCCAGGCGGTCGAGAGCGGCGATCAAGTCCTGTTCCAGGATCGGTTTGATGAGGTAATCGGCCGCGCCCAGGCTCAGGCCGCGCTCTTTATCGCTGACGATGGTGCACATCACGACCGGGATGTGCCGGGTCTCGGGGTCGGCTTTGAGCTCCTGGATCACCTGCCAGCCGTCTTTGCCCGGCATCATGACGTCCAGGGTGATGGCCTGGGGAGAGAGGCGCTTGGCTTCCTCGATCACACGGCTGGGATCGGTCAGCCCAATCACTTCGTAGCCCTGTTTGCGCAGGTAACGGCGGTAGAGGGTAATCACTCCTTCGTCGTCTTCCACGCAGAGGATGAGCTTGCCTTTTTTCTTTTCCTCGACCGGTTCCTCGGGCCAGATTTCCGCGGCAGTTTCTTCTTCCGGCTCCGGCGGGCCGGCTATGGGCAGGGTGAAGTAAAAAGTCGACCCTTCTCCCACCTCGCTCTCCACCCACATTTCGCCGCCGTGCAGTTCGACCATCTGGCGGCTGAGGGTCAGGCCCAGCCCCGTGCCGCCGTATTTGCGGGAAGGCGACGCGTCGGCCTGGATAAAGGCCTCAAAAATGGTGCCCATTTTCTCTTCGGCGATGCCGATGCCGCTGTCGGTTACGGCCACCTGGATCATGTTGTTCTCTTGCAGCACTTTGACGGCGACGCGGATAAAGCCCTCCTCGGTGAACTTGGCCGCGTTGGAGACCAGGTTGAGCAGCACCTGTTGGACCCGCCGGCTGTCAGCGGTGATCTTGGGCAACTCGTCGGGAACTTGCTGCTGCAGTTCGACCGGCTTGTCTTTGACCAGGGCGATGGCGGTGGACATGACGGCACGGACGATTTCTTTCAGATCGACGTCTTCCTCAAAGACCAGCTCCATCTTGCCTGCCTGGACCTTGGAGATGTCGAGGATGTCGTTGATCAAGCGCAGCAGGTGCTGACCGCTGGCGTGGATCGCTTCCAGGTCCTGTTTCTGCAGGTCCGTGACCGGCCCATCGATTCCTTTGAGGATCACGCGGGAAAAGCCGATGATCGAGTTGAGCGGCGTGCGCAGCTCGTGGGACATGTTGGCCAGGAACTGGGTCTTGAGCCGGTCGACTTCTTTGAGCTGTTCTGCCGTCTCGACCGCCTCCTGGTAGAGATAGGCGTTATCCAGGGCGACGCTGAGGTTGGCGGCAATGGTCTCGGCAAAAGTGACCTGCTCAGCAGTAGCGGCAGGCTGGCCCTGCAGTTGGCACATTTCGAATACGCCGTGGATCTGGTCGCGGTAGACGAGGGGGACGTGGATCGCGGATTGGATGTGCAGATTTTGGGCCAGTTCCATCGCCAGCCCGGTCAAGTTATCGGTGTTTGACAGGATCTGGGCGCGCCTTCGCTTGACTACCTGGTACATGGAGGGGTTCATATCGCGGGTGATGAGCGTGTCCTCGGGCAACAAAACGTCCTGGGCCTGTGCGTCGTGGATGGCGATGGGCTGCAGGGCGTCGTGCTCTGCCCGCCACAGCAGGATCGCGCTGGGTGTCTCGAGCTGGCGAGACACCGCCTCCCCTGCGCGGTGCAACAGGCTTTCGGGGTCCATCGACTGACTGGCAGCCTGCATCACCTCGTTGATCAGGGAACGACGGCTCGCTTCCGCCTGCGTCTCGGCAAAGAGCTGAGCGTTGTCGATGGCGACGCCGGCCTGGCTGACCAGCGACTGCAACAGCGCGACGTCGGTCTGGTCGTAGGCGTGCGGTTTGTTGCTCTGCACGCTCAGTACGCCGATGACCCGTCCCTTGACTTTGATCGGTACGTCGAGCTCGGAGCGGGTGCCGGACAGTTCCGGAACCATGAGGTAGCGCGGGTCCTCGAGGACGTCGTTGACCAGCAGGGGTTGGCCGGTCCGGGCGGTCTCGGGCACGAGCCCCGGTCCATCCAGGCGCACCGTGACCATGCCGCGTTCCAGACGCTTGTTGGTCTCGCCAATCGTGCTGGTACTGCGCATCGCGATCTGATTTCCTTCCACCAGGGCGATGCTGACAAAGTAGTGCCCAAAGCGGGTCTTGGTGATGTCCACGATCTGGCGCAGGAGCACGTCCAGGTCGAGCACCGAGGTGATGGTGCGGCCCATCTCGTTGATCGCTTCCATCTCCCGCGCCCGGCGTTGGGTCTCTTGCAGCAGGCGCTGGTTTTCCAGCGTGATTGCCGCCTGACCGGTGATAGTTTGCAGCCCGTCGAGCAGCTTTTCCGAGAACGCCGTCGGTTGGTCAAAGCCGATGAGAAGCGTGCCGATGTGTCGTTTGCCGACGGCAATGGGGACGGCGGCAAAGGAGCGCAGGCCGCTGACCTCCATCAACATTTTGGTCGCATCGTTCAGGCGTGTGTCACTCTGAATGTCCTTGACGACGACGCGCTCCTTGGGGTCCAGTATGTCGAGGATCGGGTAGCTGGAGAGCAGCAGGCGGGTGCCGACCGGCTGGGAGGGGCGGTTGTCGGCCGACCAGCCCTCGGCCATGATGATGTGGGTCGGCTGGCTGCTTTCGTCGTATTCGAGCAGCAGCAGCCGGGCAAAGTCGACGCCGCTCTGGGCGGCGTAATCGACCAGGGCCTGGCGCACCTGGTCGGGCGTGAGGGCGGCGCCGATGCTGCGGCTGGCCTCGTAGAGGTCGCGCGTCTCGGAGAGCGCCCGCTCAGTTTCGGAGAAGAGGCGGGCGTTCTCGATGGCGTTGGCCAGGTGGTCGGCCATCGTCTGCAGGATGGTCACATCCTCTCCGGAGAAGGCGGCGGCCTGGGCCGACTGGATGGACATGGCGCCAATGGCGTGGCCGCGGCTGATGAGGGGCAGGGCCATCTCGGAGCGGGTGTGGGGGAGGAACGGGTTGTCGAAGCGGATCGCTTCTTCGCCAACGTCGTGGGCAAAGCGGCCGGCGCTGTTGGCGATGGACCAGCCGATCATTGACATGCCGCCGATCTGGAGGCGGTGCCCGGCTTCCAGCATCTGCTGCCCCGGCTGGCCCGTGCCCGCCTGCAGTACCGCCCACTGACCGGCGTCGTCGACCAGGAAAATACCGACGTAGTAGAGGTCAAACCGGCTGCGAATCAGCTCGGCAACCTGGGGCAGCAGCTCGTCCAGGTTGAGGATGGAGGATGCGGCCTGGGAGACCTCGGCCGCCGTCTCGAGTTGGGTGGCGCGGTAGCGGGTCTCTTCCAGCAGCCGCAGGTTCTCGACGGCGACGGTCATCTGCCGCACCAGGGAGCGGTAGGGACGGGTCTCGCGCTCGGTAAAGTGGTAGGCTTCCGGCCCGCTCAGGAGCAGCACCCCGATTTGGCGGTTCGCGGCCCACGAGGGGAGTGAGACCAGCGTGCGCACGCCCTGCTCGGCAAACATTGCCCTGGCGGCGGCAGAGACCCGGTTGTCCTCTTGGATGTTGTCGGAGTAGAAGAGTTCGGTGGCAAAGGCGACCTCGACGGCGGCAAACGTATCCAGCGGGACGCGGGTTCCCGGCGCAATTGTCTCTCCTGCCTTTTCCCAACTGGCCATGGCGATCAAGGCGGCGGGGGCGTCGCTGGCGTCCCGTTCAATGTTCCACAGCACTGCCGCGTCGACGGTGGGGACGTGGACCTCTTCGACGATGGCGGCAATGATCTCTTTCAAGTCGCTGGCGGCAGAAATGCGGCGGCTGGCGCTGTAGAGGGTCTCTGTCTCGGCCAGCGTGGTCTGGGTCTCTTCGAACAGGTAGGCGTTCTGCAAGGCGATGGCGGTTTGGCTGCCGATAGCGGTGAACAGGTCGAGGTCGTGTTGGCGGTACGCGTGGGCGGCCTGGTAACTCTGCACGGCCATGACGCCCAACACCCGCTCGCCGACCATCAGCGGCACGCCCATCCAGCACTTGGCCGTCTCTCCGACCTGCTCAATTCCGTGCTCGGCCAGGAACTGTGGCAGGTCTTGTTCGATCAACAAGCTCTGCCGGGTACGGATGACATAGCCGGTGATACCTTCGTCGGCCGACATCACCGTGATCTGCTTGTCGATTTCGGATTCGGTGACGTCAAAGGCGAACGCTACCTGGTTTTTGTCCGCTTTGTAGAGCCCGATGTAAAAGTTGGTCGTGTCGACCAGCTGGGACGCGCCGCGATAGGCCTGTTCCAGCACCTCGCTGACGTTGAGGGTGGCGGTGAGGGCCTGGCCCAGATCGTTCAGCACCGCCAATTCCTCGGCGCGGATGTTGGCTTCCTCGAAGAGGTTGGCGTTCTGCAGCGCGATGGCCGTCTGGCTGGCAATGGCAGTCATCAGCTCCAGGTCTGCTTCGTCATAGGCGTGCGTGGTTTTATAGCTTTGCACGGTCATCACGCCCAGGATCTGGTCGCCGATCATGAGCGGAACGCCCATCCACGACTGGGCGGTCTTGCCAATCGACGCAATGCCCAATTTTTCCTTGACTGCCGCCATGTCTTTCTTGATCAGCAAGCTCTTGCGCGAGCGGATGATGTGACCGGTGAGCCCCTGGTCGGCGGGGAAGGACATGAGGTGCCCGTCGTCGACGGCATCCGTCACGTTGATTGCCAGGTTGACCATGTTGGTGTCGGCGTCGTAGAGGGCAATGTAAAAGTTGGCGGTGTCGATCAGTCGCGAGGCGCCCTGATAGGCCATCTCGACGACCTCCCGCGTGTTAAAGGTGGCGGTGAGGGCCTGGGCCAGATCGTTGAGCACTGCCAACTCCTCGGCGCGGGCGCGGGCCTGCTCGAACAGCTGCCGGTTCTCAATGGCGGAGGAGAGGAGAGATGCGACCTGGAGCAGCATGTTGCCATCGCGGGAGGTGTAGATGCCCGGCTGTTCACTCCCCACGACCAACGCGCCGGCTGGCCTGCCGCCCAGGTAGATGGGTGCGGCGACGAACGAAGCGATGCCGTGATGTTCGTCTCCTTCGACGTCTGTTTTGAGAATCAGGCGGCCCTCTTCAATCACGGGGCGCAGGGTCGTATTTTCCAGTGGCACCCTGGTCCCAACCGGCCTTCCAGCAGCATCACCGTGGATGGCCATTGTCTCGAGGCTGTCCGCCTCGGCAGTGAGCATGGTGACGCTGACCCGGTCGGCGGCAAAGATGCTGCTGGTCTGGGCTGCGGCAATGTCGAAAAGTTCCTGCACGTCGACGGCGCGGCTCAACTGCTCGCTCATCTCGTTCAGCTTGGCCAGGCGTTGGGCCTGCTCCTCCGTCGTTGCCAGGGCGCTCTGGGTTTCCTCGAACAGGCGGGTCCGTTCCAGCGCCTGGGCCATCTGGTCGCTGATGGTCTCGACCATGTCGATCTCGTCTTCGGTCCACTGGCGCGCCTGGTCGACCTCCTGGACGTCGATGACGCCAATGACCTGGTCCCCCAGCTTGATCGGCACGGCCAGGGTGGACTTGATCCCGTCGCCATTTTCCGGCGCGGTGAGGGCGATGCTGCGCCCCTTTTGCATGGCCAGCTCGATTTCCTCTGCGACGAGGTCGGCCATGGACGGCCCGCCCAGGCGCGAATACTCGTAGGACACGACGCCCCGCTCGGCGGTGAGGCGGCTCCATTCCCGTTCCATGTATTGATAGTGCAGTGCCTCGACCTCGGCCAGTGCCTCCTGGGTCTGGGCGATCAGCCGCGAGTTCTCGATCGCCACGGCGACCTGGTCGGCCAACACGCTGAGCACCGCGATGTCTTCCTGGCTGAAGGCGGATTCCTCGGTGCTCTGCACGTCGAGGGCGCCCATGATCTGGGTCCCGGCGATCAGGGGCAGGGCCACCTCGGAACGGGTGAGGGGCAGGTCGGGGTTATTAAAGTAGGTCGCGTCTTCGCCCACGTCGAGGGCGATGCGGGGTTGACCGTGTTGGGTCACATAGCCGACGATCCCGGTCTCGCCGACCTTGAGCCGGTGGCCGCGGGCGAGCATGCGCTGCCCGCCCGCGCTGTTCGCCGCGCGCAGGACCGCGTATTCGCCCAACTCGTCGAGCAAAAAGATGCCGACGTGGTAAAAGCCGAATTGCTCCGAGATCAGCTGGGCGGTGTTGCGCATGACCTGATCGACGTCGCGAACGGCCACCGTCTCGCGGGCGATGCGGGCGGCGGCCTCCAACTGGGCCGACCGGCGCTCCAGGTCGCCGGTGCGTTCCTGCACTCGCTGTTCCAGGCTGCCGATCAGCCCGCGCAGCTGGCCGGTCATGTCGTTAAAAGTGCGGGCCAGGGCCCCGATCTCGTCCTCGCGCTCCACGCGGGCAACCTGGGTGAGGTCCCCGGTAGCGATCTGAGAGGCAGTTTCGGCCAGGGTGACCAGGGGAGTGGCGATGCTGCGGGTGAGCTGCAGCGAGATGCCGACGGCGGCGGCCACGGCGACCACGGCCACCACGCTGACGATCAGCATCAGGGCGTAGGTCGTTCGCTGGGCCTCGAACTCGCCCTGTTCGGCGAACAAGGCGACGTTGAGCTCGGGTATCCAGCGGTAAACGCCGATAACGGCCCGGTTGTTATAGTTTCGATAGCTGCCCGCTCCCTCCTGCAGGCGGTTCTCTGTCACCTCGAAATAGACTCCCTCGTCAGGCACCGAGACGATCCGTTCCACCAGGCCCATCTCGTTGATGCGCTCCGACTCCCGCAGCTGGGTCAGCACGGCCCGCTGGGGGCTGACCAGGTAGGTCTCTCCCGTTTCGCCCAGGTAGGTCTCGCCGCCCGGCTCGCTTTCGCTTTCACGCTGGATGGTCATCAAGTTGTTCAGGATGGCCAGCGGCGCCCGTCCGACCAGGACGCCGACCGCTTCCCCATTCTCGTCGTGGACCGGCTGCACGAAATCCACCCATCGTTCCGCCCACTCAAAGGTCAGGTGGATCCCCTCTCGTTCCAGGCCGATCTGGAAAAAGGTCCAACCGCGCCCGTACCGCTTACCCTCGTGGTCGGCGTTGGTGGACAGGACGACCTCGCTGTCGAGGTTGAGCAGGAACACTTCTTCGAACCGCTGTCGCTGCTGGACAGGCTCCAGGAATCGTTCCAGGAGATCGTCGTGAATCTCTGTATAGCGGGCGTGATCCGGCGCTTCGGTGACGAGAAAGACAGCTTGTTGCTCCCTGTCTTCGCCGGCCAGGATGGAGGTCACGTCGGCCTGCATCAAGTCGACCCAGCGCACGAGCTCGGCCTCTTTGAGGGCGGCGACCGAATTGAGCTGGTCGATGGCGCGCTGTCGCCCGCTGTAGATTCCGCCGACGGCCAGGGCTGCAAGAAGAAGGGCCATCACGCCCACCACCAGCAGCACAAAGCTGGCGAGCAGCCGCTCGCGGATGGTGGTAATGTTCCGGTAGGTGCGGAAAAGATTGCGCAGGGCGAAGGCGCTGATGGCGCCGATGAGCAGGATAGCGGCAACGTCCAGCCAGAGGGGGGCCTGGATTTCCTGGCGCGGCATGATCTCCAAGAAGCTGGTCGCCACGCTGTAGACGAGAAAGATGCCGGTAGCGAGCAGCCAGGCCAGCCAGCGGCCGGGCCAGACGATGCTGGCGGCGACGAATACCAACAACGTCCCGCCAATCACCAGGTACCACTGGCTGTGCAGCAGTTCGGCGGCGGCAAAGGCGAGCATTGTGCCCAGGACGGTGCAGAGTGCCAAGAGGCGGAACCTGCCCCGGCGGGCCAGTTGGAGGGCCCAGATTATGCCGATGATCACCACACTCTCACCGACGACCGTGACGGCCAACATCTGCCACGGCAGATTGAACAGGAAAAAGCTCAGCAGGTTGAACAGCAGGGCGCTTGCAGCGCCCACAAGGGTAAGATGGGCGACCCACCTGACCTGCCGTTGGTACGCTTCCGTTTCGGTCGGCAGTTCCGTGATTCTTTCCTCAGACATCCTTGCCTCCGCTTTCCGAGCCTTGGGTCAACTGGTCGGTTTCCCGGCGGGGCGCTGCCCCTTCAAGACCGACCTGAACCAGCACGCGGGAGGACCCCAGGGCGCGCCCGATCTCTTGAGCGGCAGTGCGCACGATGGCCTCCAGGGTGTTGGCGGTGCGGATCCGCCCAGTGATCTCGGAAATCTGGCGCTCTTTCTCGGCGCGACGTGCGGTCTGTTGAAAGAGCTGGGCGTTTTCCAGCGCCACTGCGGCCTGGTTGGCCAACGTCATCACCAGGTTGACCTGTTCCTGGGAATAGTGGCGCTCTTCTGTCGTCTCCAGTTCCAAAATACCGATTGCCTGGCCCTTGACCGTCAGGGGGATGACGAGCATCGTCGCGCGTTGGTACCGGTGCATGTAGGATAATTCCGCCGGATCGGCCTTGGGGTCGCTGGCCTGGACGATCAACGGCTGCTGGCTCTCGATGACGCGGGCGGTCGCCGGATAGTCCGCCAGGTTGATGGTCTCGCCAAATTCCCTGGTTTGGGGGTTGCCTTCTTCGTCGAGGATGAAATCCGTCACCGTCTGCAGCGTGCCGGCCTGCTCGTCGAGCAGGGAGAACGAGTACTCGACGTTGGAGCCAACCACGCGCGAAAGCTGGCGGGCGGTGGCCAGGATAATGTCCTCGGTCTGCAGCACGGCGCCGGAGAGGGCGCGGCTGGCGTCGAACAGCAGGCCCAGCTCGGAAACGCGCTGTTGTGTCTCCTCAAAGAGACGGGCGTTCTGGATGGCATTGGCGATATAACCGGCGACCGCTTGCAGCAGGCGCATCACTTCCGGCCCGAACCCGCCGGGGCGGTTGGTGGCGTACAGCTCGCCGATGCTCTGATCGCGCGCCAGCAGGGCGACGCCGCCAAAGTTTTTGACCTGCAGGTATTCCATGTAAGGGACGTAGGCCGGAATCAAGTGCGGGTCTTTGATCCCCTTGTTGGAGTAGTACGTGCCGCCGCGGGCAAAGATGCTGTGTTCAAAGCCGGGGGTGTCCAGGGGAATGTTCCAATCCTCAGGGACGGTGCTGAGTTCACCCTGAAGCGACAAATAGCTGCCGACGAGGGCTTGTCTTTCTTCGTCGAGTAGCATCAACACGGTCGTTTCGGCGCCGATGAGCTGGCGCGCTTCCTCCAGCAGCCGGGTCAGCAGGGCGTCCAGGTTGAGGGTCGAAGCGGCAAAGGCCGCCACGCGGGCCAGGCCCTCTTGCTCGCGGGCGCTTTGTTGAGCCTCGGTGTAGAAGCGGGCGTTCTGGATGGCGATGGCGGCCTGGGCGGCAATCGCGCTGGCCAGTCCACCCATTTCTTCGTTGTAGGTATGCGGCCGGTGATGGTCGACGGTCAGCATGCCGATCACCTCTTCGCCGATCACCAGCGGGGCGGCCAGCCAGGAGCGAACGCTGGCGGTCTCTTCGCGGTGCTCCCAGCGCGGATCGACCAGGGTGTCGGGGATGACGACGGGCGTGCGGTTGGCGACCAGCTCGGCGAAAAGCAAGTCCTCAGAGATGGGGCGCAGCAAATCTTGTTGTGCCTGGGCCGCTTCCAGGTCGAAACCCCGCCCGCCGATCAGTTCTCGCTGTTCGTCCTGGATCAACTGGATCGAGGCGGTGTCGAAGGGGATGAGGCGGCCGAGCTGGTCGAGCAGCAGATCGATCACTTCTTGCTGATCGAGGGTTGAGCTGACGACGCGGGCGGTCTCGCGCAGCGTGTCGGCGACGCGGCGGCGCTGCTGCTCGATCTGGTAGAGACGGGCGCTTTCCAACGCCCGTGCTACCTGGTCGCTGACCTCCTGGACCAGCTCGATCTCGTCCCCGCTCCACTGCCGGGCCTCTCCCCTCTCCTCCAGGGCAATGGTGCCAATGATCTGCTCGCGCAGCCGCAACGGCGTGACCAGCGTCGCGGTTCCATCGTCCGGCTTGCTGCGGGCGATGGACTGGCCGGTGCTCAACGCCTGCTCGACGACGGGATAGTCTGCCAATCCAGTTGGGCGCACTTCTACCCGGTCGTACTCAAAGGCGGGGAACTGTTCCAGGTTCTCCCAGGCCGCACGGGAATACTCGCCGTACGTCAGTTGGAGCTCCCGCAGGGCGTCTTGACTCGCTGCCAGCAGGCGGGCGTTCTCGATGGCCAGCGATACCTGGTCGGCCATCGTCTGCAGGATGGCAATGTCCTCGCCGCTGAATGCCTCGGGGTGGATCGACTGGACGTCCAGCACGCCGATGATAGCGTCGCGCACCAGGAGCGGCAGGGCCATCTCGGAGCGGGTGTTGGGCAGATCCGGGTTGTCGAAAAAGATGGCGTCCTCGCCGACGTCGAGGGCGATGCGGGGCTGGCCGGTGCTGGCGACGTGGCCGACGATTCCCACCTCGCCGATCTTGAGCCGATGTCCCCGGGCCAGCATCTGCTGCCCGCCGGCGCTGTTGGCAGCGCGCAGCACGGCGTACTTTCCCACCTCGTCGACCAAAAAGATTCCGGCGTGGTAAAAACCAAAGCGATTGGAAATCAGGTGCACTGTTTTGTCGAGCAGCTTGTCGACATCGCGGATGGCTGTGGCTTCGCGGGTTACCTGAGCGGACGCCTCCAGCTTGGCGCTGCGCCGGGCCAGCTCTTGGGTGCGTTGGGCGACTTGCTGTTCCAGGTTCTGGCTCAGGTCCCGCACCCGGCGCCAGCGGCTGTGGGACTTGTCCAGGGCTTTGCTCAGGTTGACGTACAGGTTGTTGACGATATAGATGGTGGGACCAAAGGTGAGGGCGACGAGGAGGGCGTACACGGCGACGGCGGTGAGCCAGGAGACGAGGTCGGTGGATTCGACGACGACGGTGAGGGGGATGATGCCGCTGACCATCGCCACCCCTACGGCGACGAGCGTTACGGCGCTGAAGGCGAGGGCGATGACGCCGGCCTTCCAGCCCAATAAAATCAGTACCAGCAGGGGAAAGGCGATCATGAAAAAGCGTCCCTCTCCGCCGAGTCCCGATTGGGTCAGGTTCAACAAGCCGATCAGGTAGAACAGGATCATAAAGATGGTGATGCGGATTTGGGTGGGGATGCGGCGGAAAACGGCAATGACCAGGATGATGACATAGACCACGCCGAGAATTGCCACCAGTCCCCACAGCCTGTCTGGAATCAGCAGTGCAGCCTCGACGGCCAGGGCAATCAGGGCCAGAACGGCGGTCCAGTTGAGGACAGTGTTGATGATTCGCTCCCGCCAATAATCCATCTGCAGGCGGGGGCTGAGGATCTCGCCATCCTCTGTGACGCTGTTCTCCGCTGTTTCTGCGGGCAAAGGTTCTGCTCGATCAGGTAGGATGGTCTCGCTCATCCATCTACCTCCTGCACATCTCTGTTCTCTTTAGCCTCTGCTGGCAGCCCGACCAGCTGGATGAAGGTGCGGTCGGTGCCCAGGGCCATGCCCAGTTCCCGGATCGCGGTCTGCATGATGGTTTCAATGTCCATCGAAGACCGGACGCGGGCGGTGATGTCGGTGATGAGCTGCTCGCGTCCGGCGCGGCGGCGGCTGTCTTCGTAGAGGCGGGCGTTGTCCAGGGCGATGCCGACCTGTTCTGCCAGCGTTTGGACCTGCAGGAGCTCTTCCTGGGTCCACTTTCCCGCCTCCAGCGGCTTGACAGCGTCGAGGATGCCCACGACGGTGCCGCGGACCTGGACTGGAATGGCGAGTGGGTATCCTCCAACGGCTTCTGTCGGCTCTCCCTTGACCAGTTGGCCGGTCTGCCAGGCCATTTGCGTTGTTTCGTCCCACGATTGAGGCGAGGTATCTTCCAGGCGCGTGATTCCCAAGGCGTCGGCCTGGTAGCCGGCGCTGGGCCGGCTGCGCAGCAATTCCTCCCACGCCCGGCGGCTCAGCTCGCCGTAGGCGCGCCGGGCGGCCTCGGCGGCGGCGCGGGACTCGGTAAAGAGGCGGGCGTTGTCCAGCGCTACGGCGACCTGGTCGGCCATCAACTGCAGGACGGCGACGGTTTCGTCGTCGAAAACAGCGGGCTTGGCGCTCTGGACCGACAGGGCGCCGATGACCTGCCCGCGGGAACGGAGGGGCAGGGCGCCTTCGGAGCGGGTGTGGGGC
>JAFGEI010000163.1 GCA_016931695.1 Anaerolineae bacterium
GCAGGCGGCTTCGCCGCCTGCGAAACCCCCCTTTTCCCCCTTCCCCGTGCTTGGCAGAGCAATCTACTGAAATGTGCCATTGTCAAAGTAATTACCGCTCGGCGTTCCCTCACCACCGGAGCACTCATCGCACAGCAGATTCAAGACACAATGGCGACCAGAAGCACTGGCTCGCCCTGCAGAGAGCGGGTGACAGCCGACAACGCAGCATTACGAGACCAGCGCCTCTTCCACCGCTTCGGCCACGGAGCGGACCGGGATCAGCTCCAGCCCCTCGGGGGCCTGCAGCGACGCGCGGCGGACCGTCTTGGGGACGACGCAGCGGCAAAAGCCGAGCTTGGCCGCTTCTTTCAGGCGGGCGTTCATCTGCCCGATAGCCCGCACCTCGCCAGAGAGACCAACCTCGCCGACCAGGGCTAGGTCGGCCGCTACGGGCCGCTCGCGGACGCTGGAACCGATCGCGGCGGCGACGGCCAGGTCTGCCGCCGGCTCGCCGATCTGCAGCCCGCCCACCACGTTGGCAAAGACGTCCTGATCGAACAAGCGCATCCCCAGCCGGCGGCTGAGCACGGCGACGATGAGCAGCAGCCGGTTAAAGTCGATGCCGTTGGCGGTGCGGCGGGGATGCCCAAAACTGGAATGGCTGGTCAGGGCCTGGATCTCGACCAGCAGCGGCCGCGTACCCTCCATCGTCACGGCGATCGCCGATCCAGGCGCGTTGACCACCCGTTCGGCCAAAAAAGCTTCGGAGGGATTGCTGACCTCGATCATGCCCTCGCCCCGCATCTCGAACACCCCCACCTCGGAGGTGGCGCCAAAGCGGTTTTTGGTCGTACGGAGAAGGCGGTAGGTGTGAAAAGGGTCCCCTTCCAAGTAGAGCACGGTATCGACAATGTGCTCCAGCACCTTGGGGCCGGCGATTGCGCCCTCTTTCGTCACGTGCCCGACCAGAAAAACCGCCGCGCCGCCTGCCTTGGCCCACCATTGCAAGCGGCTCGCTGCCTGGCGCACCTGGCTGATCGACCCGGCAGCCGAGGTCAGTTCATCAGAGGTGACCGTCTGCACCGAGTCGACGACCATCAGCGACGGCTCCAGGCGGTCGGCGTGGTGCAGGATCGCTTCCAGGCTCGTCTCGGTCAGCACAAACAAGTCCGCCGTCTCCAGCCCCAGCCGCCGGGCGCGCATGCGGATCTGCCGCGCCGACTCTTCGCCCGAGACGTAGAGCACCGGCCGGGCAGCAGTTTCGGCTGTCATCGCCGCCACCTGGAGCAGCAGGGTGCTCTTGCCGATCCCCGGCTCCCCCCCGACCAGGACCAGGGAGCCGGGGATCAACCCCCCGCCCAAGACGCGGGAGAACTCGATCATCGGCAGCGTCAGGCGCTCCAAATCCTCGGTCTCGACCTCTGTCAGGCGGCGCGGCTCGCTGCGAATGGCAAGCGGCGACACCTCGGCCGCTTGTTCCGCCACGGCCTCAACCATGCTGTTCCACTCGCCGCATCCCGGGCAGCGGCCCATTTCGCGGGGCGCCGTGCGGCCGCAGGCCTGACAGACCCATTGCGTGCGTGATTTAGCCACCGGAATTAGAACAGGTTGAATTCTCGCCCGATAATTCGCTCCCGGACCGTGTGCACCTGCGCCAGGTGCGTGTCCAGCAGCGCCTGCACGTCCGCCTGGAGGCTGGAAGTCAGGGAACCCGACGCAGGGCGCACGTAAGCAGTAGTGATCAACGGCTGATCGAGCGGCGCGCCGATCTGGGAGAGCAGGTAAACCGTGACATCCTTCACTCCCGGTATATTTTCGACAATGTCCCTGGCTGCCAGCAGCGAGAGGACGTTATAGACCTTGCCGACGTGAGAAATGGGGTTCTTGCCGCAGGCTGCCTCCAGGCTGGCCGCCCGGAAAGGCGTGATGAGCCCATTGACCCGGTTCCCCCGGCCAACCGAACCGTCATCCCCCATCTCGGCCGAGGTTCCGGTGAGGGTCAAATAAACCGCATCGGCCTCCACGTCGTCGGCGGTGTTGACCATCACCCTGACCCGGCGCCCGTCCAGGGACTGGGCATAGGTCTGGATCGCGTCCTGGGCCGCCGCGCGCGCCTCGAGATATTCGGCCTGATCGCCGATTTTTTGCGCGATGAACGGCAGCGCGACCGTCAGGACCATCTCCTGACCCTGGCGGGCGCCCATGACCTTGATGTCCTCTCCGACGGGGAACTGGTCGATCAGCTCATAGTTGATGTAGCGGGCCGTCTCGTAGACGGCATTCTCCAGGCCGGAGCGGGGCCAATGGCTGACACCAAAGCTGGTGTCGTTGGCCGTCACGTGATCGACCACGTACGCCAACTCCTCTGCGCCGCGACCGGCGAAGGAATCGATCACCATGTGCCGGTCCGGATCGAGATAGCGCATCGACTCGCGGATGTGCTGGCGCGCAGCGTCGATGGCGATCGCATCCAGCGGCACCTTGCGGTCCTTAAAGGCCGGAGTGCCCCGCCCCGCAATCTGGACGCGGATCGGTTGGATCAATTGTCCGCCGCCATAGCCGACGTCCACTTCGCCGGCGACCAGCTGCACCTTGTCAAAGTTGTGGTGTAGCAACGTGCCCAGGTTTTCCTGACACCAGCGACAGTACTCGACCGAGATGCGCTCGGCCATTCCATCGCACAGGCTGTCGGGATGGCCAATGCCCTTGCGCTCGACAATCTCGACCGGGATGTCTTCGATGTACTGGCCGATCGCCTCTGTCACCAATATATTTCTTTCCGTCATCTTACTTGTCCTTTCCCCCAGCCTACCCGCTCCAAAGGGCGGCAATCCACCGGGCAATCTCGCGCTAGACAAGAAAAAGCCCCTTCTGGAAGACAGAAGAGGCGTATTTTCAACACCACCCCTTATCTCCCAGAACCGACGTTCTGCCGGAATTGGCACCTTGCCAGCACGCAGGCCAACTGGTTGCCGAGGCTTCACAGGGCCGGTCCCTCCGCCTCTCTGGATAAGAGTATCACCGGGTATAAAATTGTTGGAAAGGATAATACCACAGAAACTGGTTTTGTCAAGAGTACGAGGCCATTGAAAGGAAATCGTGAAACAGATGCAATTGCCCGGCCAAATTTACACATGGGGATTGACTTTATTAACAAGTAGTGATATAATCCTGTCCTGAATGATGAGGGCGCAATGAATCGATGGAGTCGACGCGAGTTTTTGCAGCATGGCAGCGCCGCCTTGATTGGGTTAATGTTCCCCGTCCTTCCCCGCTTGAACCTTTCTGCGCTCCCCAATTCGCCGCCCACTTCCTTTGGCCGCATTGCAACCTGGTGGGCCCAATCGGTGCACCGGCATCCTTCCGCCGAAACGACCGTGGTAGCCAGAAAAGGACGAGACGAAGTGATCCCATTGTACGCCGCCGTGGCAGGCGTGCCCCCCTGGCCCAGCAACCGAACTTGGTACCGCACTGACGGCGGGTTTATCCACAGCGGCTATGTTCAGCCGGTCGAGTGGGACCTGCAGCGCCAGGTAGTCACCGAGGTCAGCGAAGCGGGTTTTTGGGGTCAGGTCTCGGTACCCTATGCCCGAGCCTGTTCGCGGCCCGGCAGCAGCCACGTCTCGAACCGGCTGTACTATGGCACGGTATATCGCGTCGTGCGCGCCGAACAGGACGGACGGGGGCGCTGGTGGTATCAGCTCGCCGAAGGGTATGCCTATGGTCCCGGCGCATACGTCCCGGCCTGGTCGCTGCGCCGCATCGATTCGACGACCGTGCTGCCCATCCCGGCGCGCAATTTCGGGGAAAAGTGGATCGAGATCGACCTGACCAAGCAGTGGATGACCTGCTTCGAAGGAGAAACCGTGGTTTTCGAGACCCCCGTCTCGTCCGGCGTGGGCGGGCTGACTCCCCGCGGAGAATACCGCGTGTTGGCCAAACGCCACGCCCAACGCATGGTCGGAGCGGATTACGACCTGCCGGGGGTGCCCTTCCCGGTATACTTTACACCATCCGGCATCGCCATCCACGGCACCTATTGGCACAACGATTACGGCCGCCCCCACAGCCACGGTTGTATCAACGTGCCAGACGCCGCCGCCCAGTGGGTTTTTCGTTGGACAGAACCCACAATGCCCTACGATCTGCACACCTTGCAGGCCAGTCGGGGCGAAGGGACGCGGGTCGTCGTCGTTTGAGCGGACGATTTGCCCCACCAGACAAAAGCCTGGTTCCAGATTGGTAGTCCCCCTTTCAAGTGTTGTTCGCGACGAATGGCAAAATCAGCCACGAATTAACACAAAAGCCCAGAAAGGGGAAGGATGTGGATGTCGCGGGCGGCTTCGCCGCCCGCGACATCCACATTTTCTTCCCTTCTCCAGTAGGGAACCTTTTTTCCCCCCCCGACGTCAAATGGATAGTGCGCAGCTGCCTGCAGCTGCGCGCCATCCGACGCTCAAAGTGAGGCAACGATATGAACAAGCAAAATTCTCGGCGCATACTGGCCGCCATTTCGCTCCTCGTCATCGTCGCCGCTGCCTGCGGACGAGGAACGGCAACGCCAAGCCCTACCCCAACCCCCCATCCGCCCTACGTGCCGCCGCCGCCCGGCACTGTCTCCCCGCTCGTCATCCAGCGCACCCCGGAACGGGGCGAAGAACTCGCCCTCGACGGGGCCATTGAGCTGATTTTCGATCGGCCAATGGACCGCGCCTCGGTGGAGGCCGCTTTCTCCATTTCGTCCGGCGTCGCCGGCAGCTTTGAGTGGAAGGACGACCAGACCGTGCGCTTCAAGCCAGCAGCGGAACTGGAGCGCGATGCCACCTACGAGGTCTACCTGGGCGCCGAGGCCCACGATCTCGAAGGCCAGCCCCTCGACGGCGCCTTTTACTTCCAGTTTCGCACCGTCGGCTACCTGGAGGTGAGCCAGGTCATTCCCGCCCCCGACACCGCCGAGACCGAAGCGACCAGTACGATTACGGTCATGTTCAACCGCCCCGTCGTGCCGCTGCTGGCGGTCTCGGACCCGGCCTACGACGGCCTGCCCGACCCGGTCACCTTCGACCCGCCCATTGCGGGCAGCGGCGAGTGGCTCAACACCTCCATCTACGTCTTTACCCCCGCCGGCCCCCTGGCTGGCGGGACCACCTATAACGCCTGCGTCGCGGCCGGCCTGGCGGATACCACCGGCGGCCTGCTGGCGGAGGACTACAGATGGTCCTTTTCCACCCAACCACCGCAGGTGGTCTGGGTACAGCCGTACGACGACGCTGAACTGGTGCCGGTCAACACCCGCATCCAAGCGACCTTCAACATGCCCGTCGACCCCGCCAGCGCACAAAGCCGTTTTTCCGTCCGGCCGGCCGGCACGCGGCAGCCGGTCGACGGCGATTTCAGGGTGCTGGACAACACCATCCTCTTTATCCCCACCACGTGGCTCGATTTCGACCGTGAGTACGTGGTCACGATCGACGCCGGGGTCGCCAGCGCCAGCGGCGGTGCCGGAATGAAGGATGACTATACCTGGCGCTTTACCACCGTCCCCCTGCCGCGCATCATCGCCACCGATCCCGGAGACGGCGAGCGGGACGCACATCCCTACACCGCCTTTGAGATCATCTTTAACACCCCCGTCGATCCCCGCACGGTGATGCCCAACGTCGAAATGACCCCACCCCTCTCGCCCACCCTGGTCTATACCTACTTCCGCTACTGGGACAACAGCTTTGTCATCGGTTTCGGCGCCCAGCCGAGCAGCGACTATCAAGTGCGCATCGGGCCGGACATTGCCGACCCCTATGGCAACACCACCGGCCAGCAGATGACGGTCAACTTTCGCACTGCGGCGCTGGACCCCACGGCCTGGCTGCACGTACCGGGCAGCGTCGGCACCTACAGCGCTTACGAGGACGCGCGCCTCTTTGTCGCCTTCCGCAACACCGACCGCATCGATCTCGCGCTCTACCGCCTGACCCTGGCGGACTGTTTCGGCGCCATGGACGACTGGTACAACTTTTCACCTCCCTCCGGCAGCCGGCAGCGGGAATGGTCGCTCGACGTCGCAGCGCCGCTGAACGAGCTGCGCTACACCCCGGTCGAGCTGGCCGCAGGCGGCGGCCCCCTGGAAGCGGGGATCTATTTGCTCGACCTGGATGCAGCGGGGGTCGCACACAACCGCTGGCAGCACCGCCACCTCTTTGTCGTCAGCCAGGTCAACCTGACCCTCAAGAGCAGCGCGCAAGAGACCCTGGTCTGGGCGACGGACCTGGACAGCGGCGCGCCGGTCTCGGGCCTGCAGCTGACCGGTTACGACGCATGGGGCGCTGCCTACCACTCGGCCACCACCGACGGCGAGGGGCTGGCGACCCTGCCCGGTCACGGGCCAGACGGCTGGTACGGCCTCACCGTCGCCGGCGATAGCCCCTTCACCCTCGGCCGCAGCGACTGGATCAATGGCGTCTCTCCCTGGGAGTTTGGCTTCGAAACCGGCTATCCAGAGGAATGGCGGGCCCACGTCTACACCGACCGCCCCATCTACCGCCCCGCCCAGACCGTCTACTTCCGCGGCGTCATCCGCGCCGAGGACGACGCTCGCTACAGCATGCCCGGCTCCGGCAGCGTCCAGGTGACCGTCTATGACGCCGCCTGGGAGCTGATCTATGAAGAAAACCTGCCGCTGGACGCGTTCGGCGCCTTTACCGGCGAGCTGGAACTGGCCGAGGGGGCGGCCCTGGGCCAGTACGGCATCAACGCCCGCTTCGGCGACCGCGAGTTCTACGCCTCCTTCCAGGTCGCCGCCTACCGCCCGCCCGAGTTCGAGGTGACGGTGACGCCGGAGCGGGCCGAGCTCGCCCGCGGCGAGGAGAACCGGGCCGTGGTCGACGTGCGCTACTTTTTCGGCGGGCCGGTGAGCAACAGGCCGGTGGAGTGGAACGTGCTGGTCGAAACGCACCGCTTCCGCCCCGACGGCTTTGGCCGCTACAGCTTTGCCGACGACGATGATCCCTGGAGCTGTTGGGACTGCTGGTGGTGGTATCCCTACGACGAGCGCGAGGTCGTCCTCAGCGGCTCTGGCACCACCGACGCCGCAGGGCAGTTGGTGATCGACCTGCCGGCCGACCTGGCCGAGCTGACCGACGACCCGGCGGAAGAGACGCCCCTCGGCGGGCGCACCTTTATCGTCGAGGCCACGGTCTATGGCAGCGACGGGCAGGTGCTCTCCGGCCGCTCGGAGGTCGTCGTCCACCCCGGCGATTTCTACATCGGGCTGCTGGCGCGGGAGTACGTCGGGCAGGCCGGCGACGAGATGGCGGTCGACGTGGTCACCGTCGACTGGGAGGGGCAGCGGCGGCCCGGCATCGACCTCGACTATACCGTCTACCGCCGCGAGTGGGCCAACATCTTTGTCGCCAACGAGACCGGCGGCGGCCGTTGGGAATGGGAGACAAACGACATCGAGGTCGACCGCGGCACGCTGACCACCGACGAGCTGGCCGAGGGGACGATCACTTTCGTCCCCCCTGAGGGCGGCTCCTACAAGGTCGTCGTCAGCGGGCGGGACAGCCGCGAGCGGCTGGTCCAGTCGAGCCTCTTCCTCTGGGCCAGCGGCTCCGAGTACGTCTCCTGGCGGCGCAGCAACGACGACCGCTTCAGCCTGATCAGCGACAAGGCGACCTACAGCCCTGGCGAGACGGCCGAGATCCTCATCCCCAGCCCCTTCCAGGGCGAGCACTGGGCGCTGGTCACGGTGGAGCGGGGGACGATCCTGCAGCAAGAGATCGTGCGCCTGGTCTCGAACAGCACCGTCTACCGCCTGCCCATCACCGCCGACCACGTGCCCAACGTCTATGTCAGCGTGGTGGTGATGCAGGGGCGGCTGGACGCCATCGCCGCTGGCGACGGCGCCCCGGCGACGGCAAGCTACAAGGTCGGCTACGTCGCCCTGGCGGTGGAGCCGGAGCCGCAGACGCTGCGCATCGAGCTGACGCCGTCGGTCGAGCAGGCCGAGCCGGGCGCGCAAGTGACCTACGACGTCCGCGTCACCGACGCCACGGGCGAGCCGGTCTCAGCGGCTCTCTCGCTCGACCTGGTCGACAAGGCGATCCTCACCCTGCGCCCCCGCGCCGCCGACGCCATCGTCAGCGCCTTCTACGGGCGGCGCGGCCTCGGCGTGACCACCGCCAGCGGCCTGGCGCTCTCGATCAACCGGTTGTTGTTGGAACAAGTGGAGGATATCGACGACGACATGTTTTACTCCGCCGAGGATGGCGTCGGCGGCGGAGGGATGGAAGAGGGCGCGATCTCGCCCACTGCCCCCAGCGCAGAACCGATGATGGAACGCTCTGCCGTGCCCGGCGGCCTCGGCGCGCAGCTCCCGGCCGGGGTCGAGCTGCGGGAAGAGTTTGCGGACACCGCCTACTGGAACGGCGCCGTCGTCACCGCCGACGACGGCACGGCCCAGGTGACCGTCGACCTGCCCGACAACCTGACCACCTGGGTCCTGCGCGGCGTGGGAATTACCCAGGCGACCGAGGTGGGTGAGGCGACGGCGGAACTGCTGGTCACCAAGCCGCTGCTGGTGCGCCCGGTGACGCCCCGCTTTTTCGTCGTCGGCGACCGGGTGCAGCTCGCCGCCATCGTCAACAACAACAGTGGGGGCCGGCGCACCGTCGACGTCACCATCGCCTACACCGGACTGGCGCTGGATGGCCCGGCGACGCAGCAGGTCAACGTGCCGTCCGGCGGCGAGGTCAGGGTGACCTGGTGGGTCACCGTCGAGGACGACCCACAGGTCGAGCTGGCCTTTAGCGCCGTCGCAGACGACTTGTCCGACGCCGCCCGGCCGCGGCTGACCACCGGGCCCGAAGGCGCCATCCCGGTCTATCGCTACACCGCGCCTGAGGTCGTCGGCACCGGCGGGCAGTTGGTCGAAGAGGACAGCCGCACCGAGGTGGTCGCCCTGCCGCCGCGCTACGACGACCGCCGCGGCGAGCTGGCCATCCGCATCGACCACTCCCTGGCGGCGGCCATGACCGACGGGCTCGGCTACCTGGAGCATTTCGAGTACGAATGCACCGAGCAGACAGTCAGCCGGTTCCTGCCCAACGTGCTCACCTACCGCGCGCTGCAGGAGCTGGGGCTCAGCGACCCCGAGCTGGAGGCCCGACTGCCGGGCCTGGTGGAAGAGGGACTGAGCCGCCTCTACCTGCAGCAGCACGCGGACGGCGGCTGGGGCTGGTGGTGGGACGACGAGTCCAACCCCTACCTGACCGCTTACGTCGTCTTTGCCCTCGACAAGACGGCCGAGGCCGGTTTCAGCATCCACCGCGACGTGCTGGAGCGGGGGCTCGACTTTCTCGCCAGCCACCTGGTCACCGCCCGCGAGCTCGACACCTACCGCGAAGCGAACCGCCAGGCGTGGCTGCTCTACGTGCTGGCCGAGGCCGGCCGGACGGGGGCGGCCAGCGAGCACACCGGCGACCTGTTCGACAACCGGATCAAGCTCAACCACTACGGGCGGGCCTACCTCGCCCTCACCCTCGACCGGATCGATCCCGACGACGCGCGCATCCAGACCCTGCTTTCCGACCTGCAAAACGCGGCGATCCTCAGTGCGACCGGCGCCCACTGGGAGGAGCAAAATTGCGATTGGTGGGCGATGAACACCGACACCCGCTCCAGCGCCGTCATCCTCGACGCCCTGATCCAGCTCGACCCCAACAACGCCTTGATCCCCAACGTCGTCCGCTGGCTGATGGTCGCCCGGCAGGACGGCATCTGGGAGACGACGCAAGAGACCGCCTGGGCGCTGATCGCCCTGACCGACTGGATGGCCGTCACCGGCGAACTGGAGGGCCGCTACGACTATGGCCTGCATCTCAACGACAGCCTGCTCGTCTCCGACAGCGTGACGCCGGAGACGGTGCGCGAGTCGGTGCAGCTCAGCGTCGACGTGGCCGACCTGCTGGCCGAGGCCGGCAACCGGCTGACCGTCGGCCGCGGCCCCGGCGAGGGGCGTCTCTACTACACCGCCCACCTGCGGGTCTATTTGCCGGTAGAAGAGATCGAGCCACTGGAGCGCGGCATCATCGTCCAGCGCCAGTACGTGGCGACCGGCTGCGCCGACGGCGAAATCTGCGAGCAGGTCGACAGCATTGCCGTGGGGGATACGGTCCAGGTGCGGCTGACGATCATCGCCCCGCACGACCTCTACTACGTGGTGGTGGAGGACCCGCTGCCGGCGGGCGCAGAAGCGGTCGATACCAGCCTGGCGACGACCAGCCTGCTGGAGCAGGACCCCAGCCTCTACCGGGAGACGGGGGAAGAGTTCTGGCGTCCCTTCTACTGGTGGTGGTGGCGCTGGTACAGCCGCAGCGAGATGCGCGACGAGAAAGTGGTGCTCTTTGCCGACTATCTGCCGGCGGGGACCTACACCTACCAGTACACCTTCCGCGCCACCCATCCGGGGGAGTACCACGTCATCCCCACCACGGCCAGCGAGTTCTACTTCCCCGAGGTCTATGGGCGAGCGGACGGGCGGCTGTTCACAGTGACGGAGGAATAAGGGCGCAGCGTGCTGCGCCCCTACTTTGGCCGTGATCCCTGGGCCGTGATGACTACTGCGAAAATAACAACCGCCCTCGCTCAGGGCGGATCGGGGTCCGCCCCATCGCGCCGGGGACAAAAAGGATGGGTTAGAGTTGTCCTCCAACCCATCTCATTTGTGATGGTCCCAAAGGGGCCGGGGCGACTGTCCCAAAACCACTTCCCGACTAGAATACCTCCCGGTTCACGATGGGCAAGTAGAGTTGGTAGACAACGACTACCGGGCCGCCGGTGGTCCCAGCCACGCCGGACCAGTAGCCCGATCCCAGGGAGGTCGTCACGCTCGTCGCCGGGCCACCTTGTCACCGTCACGCACTCCTCGTCGCGTAAGGGGCGGCCCAGGGGGGCGTCGGTGCGGGGCAGGCGGAATGCTCAATACCTCTCAACATCATCCTTCTCCTCCGGCATCCGCTCCTCGATAAAGATGGAGGCAAAGAGCGCCTCCTGCCAGACGCGGATCCGGTCCTGCTTCAGGAGCTCCAGCACCGCCAGCAGGGTGACGATCACCTCGACCCGGTTGACCGACCGGGAAAGGACCTGCTGGAAAGAAACCCGCCCCTGCCGCTGCAATTGCTCCTCGATGTGGCGGATCTGATCGGCGACGGTGAGGGTAATCCGCGCGATCACTTCCTCCACCGGCAGTGCCGGCAGGGCATCGAGTGCCTGCTGGGCGGCGCCCAGCAGCCCTTCCAAGGTCACTTCTTCCAAATCGTACCAGGCCGGAACGGTGCGGGCAGGATCGACGCGCACAAAAGACCGCAGCCCTTCCTCATCCCGCCGCGCCAGCTCCTGGGCTGCCTGCTTGAAACGCCGGTACAGCTCGAGCTGGCGGACCAGGTCGACGGCGGCATCATCCGCGCCCTCGTCAGCCGGGCGGTGGTCCGGCAGCAAGGCGCGGCTCTTGATGAGCACCAGCCGCGCCGCCACGACCAGGAAAGCGGTCAGGTCCGCCAGGCCCTGCCGCCCCATCTCGTCGATGATCGCCAGGTACTGGTCGGTCACCTGCAGCAGCGAGACCTCGGTAATGTCCAGTTCCTCCCGCTCGATGAGCTGGAGCAAGAGGTCGAGCGGGCCCTCAAAGACTGGCAGGTGGATAGGAGTGTTAGCTAACAGCATAAGGGGCTTGCCCAAACAATCACCATCTATTCCACCGGTCGGGTTACCGACACCTGGGTATAGATCTCCCGCCCCTCCAGTTCGTGGAAGAAAGGCTCAGGCGCAATGACTGCCTCGGGGGGATGGACCCCCGGCGGGATGCGCCCTTCGGCCAACCAGATGGCGGCCCGGGCCGGCGCCACGCCAGTGGGCAGGGCCCCCTTGCAGGTCAGCGTGCCCAGACGATAGACCACGTCCCGCCCATCCTTCTTGCCCCGGACCTCGGTGACGATCTCTTTGCCCCAATCCGGCGGCTGGCTCTTGGCCGGGGCGAGGAAATCGGTGACGGGGGGCACGTACGCCTCCATCATGGTCACCAGCAGGTCGCGCGGCGTCACCAGCTGCCCCTTCACCATCACCGGCTCCCGGCCGGCAAAGCCGAAATCGGCCAGGACGCGGATCTTTTCCACCGTCTCGCGGGCCATGCCCCAGTAATTGATCTTGAAGAAACATTCCCGCACGCCCTTGTCGGCGAACGTGACCGGCAGGGTGGCGACCTCGGAGTGGAGCGAGAGGTGCATCGGCAACAACCCCAGCGGCGGGGTGAACCAATAGTCCTCGAACTCGCTCAACGGCTCGCGGGCGACGAACTCGCCGTCGCGGTAGACCATCGGCGGCAGGGTCAGCTCGTCGACGATGGTGGGGACGGCGTAGGTGAAGCGAACGTCGTCCGGTGGGGGCGGCTTGATGCCGTCGTAAATGCGGATGCTGTCGACGCTGTCCAGCCGGTCAGAGGCGTAGCGAGCCTGGACGTTGGGTACTCCCGGCGCCGAGCCCATGCCCAGCACCGCGCTGACTCCTGCCTCGGCATAGCGATCGCTCAACAACAACTGCTTGCAGGTGGTGTGGAAAAGCCCACCCATGTCAGTATAAGGCACCCCAGCCGCCAGGCAGGCCTCCATCACCGGCAGGTTAAAGTAGTAGACGGTGGCGTTCAAACAAGCGCCAGCGCCCCGCAGCAAAGCGGTCAGCGCGGCGGGGTCTGCGACGTCCACCGCCTCGATGCGCACCTTGGGGCTGCCGATAAACTCGGCCACCACGCGCGCCTGCCCCAGCTCCCGGTCGGCAATGACGACCTCTTTCACCCGCGGGTCGCCCGCCAAATCTTGCACCGCGATGCAGCCCATCTTGCCGGCGCCGCCAAGAACGACGATTTTCATCGGGTGTTCCTCCATATTCTAGCTCGACAATGGCACATTTCAACATTGGATGCTCTACCGCAGTGGGAGAAGGGGAAAAGGGGGGTTTCGCAGGCGGCTTCGCC